>JBBIQU010000026.1:0-36768 GCA_037442185.1 Chthonomonadales bacterium
GGGACTGGGCGTGGCGTGACTTCCGTCCGGA
This sequence comes from Chthonomonadales bacterium, assembly GCA_037442185.1. Taxonomy (GTDB): domain Bacteria; phylum Armatimonadota; class Chthonomonadetes; order Chthonomonadales; family CAJBBX01; genus JAAYVH01. Next base: position 32 of record JBBIQU010000026.1, read on the forward strand.
GCACGCCGCGCGCGACATCGAGCAGATGGCCCGGCACGGCTACAGCTTCGCCCGTGTCTGGATAGATCCCGAGTTGGCCGAGCAGGCGCTCCGCGGCTTCGAGGCGTGGCTGCATCTCAGCGCCGCCAGGGGGATCGTCTCCATCGTGTGCGTCTTCACCCAGTGGGCACGCACGCTCGCCTATCCCGACGGCTCGGGCGCGATGGTGAGCTTCGACTTCGCGACACCGCTGGACTTCAACGTCTACTCGGTGCAGTTGGTCAACATCGAGCACCAGCGCCGTTACCTCGCTGTGCTCGCCCGGCGATGGGCGCACCTGCCGAACGTCATCTGGAACCTCAGCAACGAGGTCTACATCGTGGATCCGTCGCCGGAGCAGCTCGACCCGGCCTACTTCGGAGATGTCGAGCCGAAACGCGGGCCGCTCGCCGGCCAAGCGTACATGAACCGATGGGCCGACCTGATGACTGAGACCCTGCGCGCCGAGGGCGCCATGCAGCCGGTTCTGCGCGGCTATGGGTTCGTGACCGGCGGCGACTGCTATCTGCAGAATCGCGACGGAGCCATGCTTCTATGGCACCACTATGAGACCGCCGAACGAGCCGGTCCGTGCCTCGCCTTCGCATCGCCTGGAACGATCGCGAAGCCGATGATCATGGAGGAGTTCGGGATCCCCACCCTCGATGAGGAGGAGAGGCTCGAACGTTACGAGGGTATCGCTTGCTGGTGCGTCGCCATGGGCGCGGCCGGCGCGTGTGCCTACGAATGGGGTGTGAGCTGGCTGGCGCCGGAGCTTCCCTATACGGCGACGCCGCTCCGTGACGCCAGTCTCGGGGGCGAACCTGATCCGCGCTGGATGGACGGTCAGGTCCAGTACTCGGCGTCCTGGCCCATCGGGTCCATGGGGCTTTGCCCATGGGCGGCGAGCTTCTCCTATGGGTCCAACCTGCCGTGCACTCCCTTCGCGAGTCAGGCTGCGGCCGCCCTGGGTTCGGTCGCACGGTTCTGCTCCGATATTGGTCCACCGCACGGTGAGGAGGCCGTGCTGCTGGTCGTGCCGATGGAGTGGAATGCGTTCGCGCCGTTGCAGGGCTACATGCGCGTCCTCGATCCCACGGTGGCGGCGATCCAGGCGCTCGCGGCAGCGCATGTGCCCTTCACGGTGATTCAGGAGGATCAGTTGGCCGACATCGCTGCGCAGATGCCCCGGCAGCAGCCGACAGCAGCGCACGCGTCCGGCCCGCAACACGGAGCCGAAGCGCAGGCGTCTCGCCAGCAACACGCAGCCGTAGCGCAGGCGTCCCGCCTGCACCGGTGTGTGCTGTTCCCGGCGACGCAGCCCATTGCGACTGCTACCCGCGCCGAACTCCAACGGCTCTCCGCCGGTGGAGCGCGCGTACTGATCGGTGCGTTCGATCCGCATGCACCCGAGTTGGCGTGGCACGCCATGGACATCACCGGCGACCGGACCGTGTGGGCGCTGCGTCGGCGAACGCGATCGGGCCGCATCGTCATGCTGTTCGCACCTGAAGGCCCGTCCGATGTGAGGCTCTGCGACGGAACGGAGGTGGTCAACCTGCGGGTCTCGAGATACGCCCTCGTTGAGGTCCTCGACACCGGCGGACACCGAAAGTGGATCGGCAGTTCGGGCCGAACGGAACCCGCCCGGAGGCGCGGCGCAGGCGTCCCGCCTGCATTACCGGAGTGACGAGCGTGACATCCGACGGCTTGAGAGCACGTTTGTGCAGGGGTTTACACGGTCCTGCACACACGCCCGCCTTGTGTGGCGAGGCTCAACCATGACATCGCGCGAGCGTATCCGTGCAGTCCTGGCTCACCGCGTGCCGGACCGCGTTCCCATCGCGGACATCGCCTACGCCCTCTGGCCTGAGACCGAGCAGCGCTGGCTGCGCGAGGGACTTCCCGAGGGCATGGACCCACGGGAGTACTTCGGCATGGACCGCGTCGAGATCGTGGGTTTCGACGGCGGGCTGCAGCTTCCTGTCGAGGTGGTCGAGAAGGGTGACCGGTGGCGCATCGTGCGAGACGCCAACGGGGTCAGCGTGAAGGAGTGGCTGGCGGATAGAGAGGCCTACTCGCCGCCGACGCGGGTCGGCTGTATGGTCAAGACGCGAGACGCCTGGGAAAGGGTGAGGGACCGCCTCACGGTTGACCCGTCGCGTTTCGACGCGGGCTCAAGGGCACAGGCACGCCGCGCCAACGAGCGGGACCACTTCACCGTGCTGACTGCCATCGAGCCGGCATGGTTTCTACTGGAGGTGCTGACCGGTTTCGACGTTGGTCTCCCCCTCATGGTTGAGGAGCCCGAGCTGGCATGGGACATCATGTCGGCATACACCGACTTCACGTTGGGGATGTGCCGGGCCTGCCTGGACACGGGCATCAGGTTCGATGCGCTGTGGTTCTTCTCGGACCTCTGCTACAAGAACGGGATGCTCTTTTCGCCGCGCTGCTACCGACAGATGGCGCTCCCCCTCCACCGGCGGTTTCGCGAATGGTGCACGGCCAATGGGCTGTTCATGATGCTCCATTGCGACGGGGACGTGCGCCGGTTCATCCCGCTGATCATCGAGGCCGGCTTCGATGCCATCCAGCCATTGGAAGCCCGGTGCGGCAACGATGTGCGCGAGCTGAAAGGGGCATACGGACGCGACATCGTCCTGTACGGCAACATCAGCGCCGACGTGATGGCGTATGGCACGGATGACGAACTGGAGCATGAGGTGCGCAGTAAGGTGCTCACGGCGAAGGAGGGCGGGGGGTACATCTACCACGTGGACCACTCGATCCCGCCGACGATCAGTCTTGCGCGGTACGTGCGGGTCATTGAGATCGTGCGAGAGTGCGGCGATTATGGCGATTGACGTGTGTAGATGGGACGTCGGCGTCTTGGATCATGTCGGGCGGTGTGCGCGATCATGCGCATCGGGATGCTGGATGCGCTCCGGTACGCGAAGCTCCCGGGAGAAGCGGACATGAAGACACCGACTGCAGCCGGGACGGCTGCGCTACGAATCGCTGTGTACCTGCTACCCCTCACCCTGACCCTCTCCCCGCAAGCTGGGAGAGGGGATAGCGGACACGGACCCGCTCCGCAAGCGGGTACAGCGGACAGTGGGCGCGGCGGCGGCACTGCGGTCGCTGACGTGGCTCGGTACGCCGGCGGCGACCCGCCGACGGAGCAGAACCTGCGGCTGGTCCGCGTGGCTCCCATTGACGGCAACCCGCGTGCGGACAACCATGCAGGCAAGGCGTGTCTGCGCACGGACCGCGAGGGCGGCAATGCCTACATCTACTTCGACGTCAGCCGCAGGTGGCTGAACGAGCACGGACACGAACCGTTTCGCGTCGAGTCGACCATCGAGTTCTTCGACGACGGCGTTGGGACCCTTGCGGTGCAGTACGACTCTATGGGCGACAGCATCGAGAGTAACTTCCGTCAAGTGACGTGGGACCGTAGCGCAGGCGTCCCGCCTGCAACACAAACAGCATCAGGAACCTGGCGCACATGCACCGTCGTCCTTGACCACGCTGAGTTCCGCAATGCCCAGCAAGGGCGGGCCGACCTCCGAATCGCCGCAGGGCCGGGCGCCGATCTGCGGATTGCATCCATCGCCTTGCGCGTCGTCACCGCCTCACCCAAGCCGCCTGCGAAGGCCGTAATGCCGAAACTCCGGCTACCGCCGCTCAATGAGACCGCCATTGAGGTTGAGGGCGCTGCCATAGTCGCCGCATCCAAGCTTGCTGATGCCGAGCGCATCGCCATCACGCGGCTGGACCAGAGGATCACCGACGTCGGGACCGAGAAGGTCAGGCGACCGTCGAGCGACGTCCAACAACCTGGAGCGACGATGCTGGTTGTCGGGCGGTGGCGGGCCGAAATGGCCGCACGGTACCCGCGCACGGCGGCGGCGATCCGGCGTCTGCAGGCCGATCCGATCGAGTTCCGGCGGCGCGACGGGTATGTCGTGTGCATCGAGCGAGCCGAACCGCTTCCGATCGTGTGCGCCGTGGGCCTTGCGTCGCCCGGCGCCGTATACGCCATCGGGCATCTCCACGCCCGGATCATACGTTTCGGCGACGGTCCGATGCTCGTGCTGAACCGAAAGCCGGTCGTGGAAACCCCCGCGCTCGATCGCCGTGAGCTGTACCTCAACATCGGCTATGGTCTGGGCCGCCCCGGCATCACATCGGAGTTCTGGAGCGACGATGAATGGCGCGCGTACATAGACCGCCTCGTGCTGGCGCGCTACAACACCTGGTCGTTCTACCTGTGGGCAGACTCGGCGCTCATCCACCCTGTCGCCAAAGCCAACCGGGAGCTCAATGTCCGACTGCATGAGCGGCTACGCAGAGCCATCGCCTACTCGCACCTTCGCGGCCTGCGCGTCGGCATGCACTTCTCGCCCAGCATGCTCCCGATCGAGGTATGGAACGAAAGGCCCGAAATCCGGGCCAGGCTCGAGTACCACTACCCGGGAACCGTCTGCCCGTCGCATGCCGATGCCAAGCCGCTCATGCGCGACATCCACGGGACTGAGCTGCGCTGGTTCAACGATGTGGACTTCTACTCCATCTGGTTCTACGATGTCGGTGGGTGTTTCTGCGAGACGTGCAGGGTCCCCGAAACGCAGTTGGCGTCGCTGCTCGAGCAGGTTCGCACGTTTGCCGACATCGCTCACGAAACAAACCCCCGGGCGACGTTTCAGGTCATGGCGTGGGCGATCTGGCGCTACGAGAAACGCCACGGTTACTCCATCCGCGAGCGATTCGTGCGAGATGTCGTCGAATGGTTCCGCGCGCGCGGCCGTCCGCTCGAGATGGCTGACGGCATCTACGTTGACCCTGAGACGAAGCCCCTCTTGGATCTGATCGTCAGGGCCAAGGTCCCTGCCACGGCATTCCTATACCAGACGAACATCGAGACCGGGCAGCCGTTCCCGATCCTGCAGACCCGCTATCTGGCGCGCTGGGTTCCTGCGCTGACCAAGGCCGGAGCGACGAGCGCTTTCCTGATGCGCATGGAAGCCGGCGCCAAGGTCTCCGATGATATCGTTGCGGGCAGCTTTCTCTGGAACCCGAGCGCCTCGGCTGCGCATGCGCTTCTGGCGTGCGCGCGTCTGGTTACGGGAGACGTTCAGGCGTCGCGAATGTGCTGGGAAGCGCTGCACCGAATGGACGACTTCGCGTGGTTCGGATATGCGGGCGGCGGCGCCGGTCCGGACCAAGGCGAAGCCATCGCCCGCCTCACGCGCTCTTCCGTGCAGGCGTCGCCCCCGAGACTGCAGCCACGCCTTGAGTGGCTCGCAACAGCGGGCGAGGGCTATTGCATTCTCGGTCGGGCCGTTCAGGCGCGCGACGACGAAGACGATAACGCCCTCAACGCGCTGGATCGGGGGTTCGCGGAGGCAATGCGCCGGTCGCCGCAGTTCCGCCACCAGGCCGACGGCGCGCCCTACTGGAAGAACCTGTTCAAGAGCGATCTCGTTCGCTTTTTCCATACAGGATGGAGGACATATCACTTCTGATGACAGCTCCCATACCCATACCGTCAAATCTGAGTGATCGCGTCGGGTCGTCGCACATTCGCGGTCTCTACGGGTTCACCGAACAGGACGCCTTGAACGAGGGCGCATCTGCGCTGCTCGACATGGGCACGCGTGTGATCAAGGTCATCATGCGCGAGGATCCGGCAGCCTATTACCCCTTCAACTCCGATTGGCCGGCGGTCACTTCGCTCGTTGAACTGGCACAGACGAAACACTACCGCGATCTGTTCGCCAAACCGTTCTCGTCGTTCGTCCTGATGGCGTTCACACTCGAGCGTCCCGTCCACTACTTCATGGATGGATTCACGACCGATGACGCGCAGTCCGAACGCGATCGCATGTACGCCTTCGCAAAGCATCTGCTGACAACCTATCGGGGCAAGGGCAAGACGTTCGTCATTCAGAACTGGGAGAGTGACTGGGTTCTGACGCCGCCGGAGGGGCCGACCGCCCCCACGCCGACACGCGAGGTGGACGACGCCCATGCCGAGCGCATGATCGCCTGGTGCGCGGCGCGCCAGACGGGCATCGAACAGGCTCGGGCTGAGGTAGGCAGCGATGGCGTCAACGTTCTGCACGCTTTGGAAGTCAACCTGATCGGATCGGCGCTCAAGGGACGGCGATGCGTCAGCAACCAAGTCGTGCCGCACACGCGTTGCGACCTGTACTCCTACTCTGCATGGGATACCCAGAACGATCCGGTCCTGTTCCGGGAAGCCCTCAGCTACCTGAGGGAGCATGCTTCGCCAAGCGAAACGTGCGGGCGTGACAACGTGTACGTCGGAGAGTACGGCGCTCCCGAGAACGAAGTCGGCGGTCCGGAAGCTCAGGAGAGGCTGATTCGATCCGCTACCGAGACGGCGCTGGACTGGGGCGCCCGCTACGTGATCTACTGGCAGCTCTACTGCAACGAACCGGCGCGACAGTTCGAGGGCAGGCCGTCCAACGATGACCTTCGCGGCTTCTGGATGGTCCGACCCGACGGCACCCGACCGCCTGTGTACGACACACTGCGCGCCGTTATGAAGGGATGAGCCCGGTATGACCGGTACACGCTTTGGGCCATCTGTGTTCCGGCTTGGTCTGGAAACTGCCGCTCGCAGTTGCAGGCGGGACGCCTGCGCTACGGTAACACGAAAGGAACTACGATGACTGCAGACAAGATGGTGGGCATGTACGTCCACCAACACTGGCCCTACAACCGGCCCTATTGCGCGCGAACCTGGACCGATGAGGACTGGCGCGGTTACGCCGACGGACTGCGCCGCCTCGGCTACAACACCGTGCTCATCTGGCCCGTTCTTGAGACGATCCCCGATCCGCCGACGCCCAGCGATGTGGCCAGCCTGCAGAAACACGGCCGGGCGATTCGGATGCTTCAGCACGAGTACGGCATGCGCGTGTACATAGCCCTGGGGCCCAATGTCATCCCCGATGACAGCGCCGCAAGCCGGGGCACCTTCGAGACGCGCCACTTTTTCTACTGTGACCTCCGCGTCAACCCCGGCGACCCTGCCGCAATGCGGGCGATGATAGAGCGTCGCCGCAAGCTCTTCGAGTATCTCGCCGCCGCCGATGGTGTCTGCATCATTGACAGCGATCCGGGCGGCTATGTGGGCTCGACCAACCAGGAGTTCGTGGACCTCCTCGTGGCGCATCGCCGCATGTTCGACAGCCTGCGCCCCGGCATCGAGATTATCTACTGGATGCACGCAGGCTGGCTCGGCTACAACCGCTTCTATGAAACCGCCAAACTCGCTTTCTCGACCGACGAGGAGAACCTCGATTGCCTGTCGAGGCTGATGGAGGCGGATCCGGCTCCTTGGGGGATTGCCAACGGGCTGCCTCTGGCCGAAAGGCTGGGCATTGCGGATCGTGTGATCAGCTTCAACTACGGTCGCATCGAAGGCGAGCCGTCGTTCCCGCTGACCAACTTCGGCGGCGATGGCGCCTATGAGGGAGGCGCGGCTCCGGGACCGCGCGGCGTCATGGGCAATGCCCAGACCCATTGCGTTCAGCTCCCCAACACGTTCGCCTTCGCGCGCGGCGCCCAGGGCAAGCCCGTTGCCGAAGCGGACTATGTCGCATTCGCAGATGAGCTTCTGCCCGGCTTTGGAAGGACGATCGTTGACGGTTGGGTCGCATTGAGCGGCGATGACTCGGCGAGGATGCGCGAGATGGCGGCAGCCGTGAGATCGGCCGCCAAAGTCCGATCGGTTGCACCGGGTCCGCTCAAGGGGCTGCTGTTCGGTGATCCGGGGCGGCTCTTGGACGACCTTGCCCTGCAGCTCGAGATGCGGGCTGCCTACTCCGATCTGCGCAACCCTGACCTTGCTCCGACGCGCGAGAGGGTCGCCTTGTTCGCCGAGACGGCAGGCCGGTGGCAGGCGAAGCACGGCTACGAGAACACATGGTGGTGGCCCGATCTCGATTCGACCCTGCGGCGCATCGGATCGGCGGACGTGAACGCCGTACTCGACGATCAGATGAACCCGTGGGAGGCGCCCGCGCGGTTCGATACGACGGCGTTCGATTACGTCGCGGCCTGCCTGCGCAATGCTGAGAGCTTCACGCCGAGACTGCTGGCGGCGCTGCGCAGAGCCGCTGCCGATGCGCCATGAACGGAAGGACCTGTTTCGTGATGACGACGGCGCTGTGGGCGCTGGTGGCTGTTGTCTGCGTTGCCGGACCTGCGCCGGCGGCAGGTCCCATCCGATCCGACCTAACGATGGCGCAAGAGGAAGGGACCATGGATAAGATGGACGGAGTTGACCGTGGAGTGACAGCCGCCAAGGCGAAGCCGCCTGCGTCAAAGGAACGCTTCATACCCGTGTCCGGCCTGAGCGTTGTCTGCGACGCGCTGCCTGTCGAGGCCGAGAGCATCGCGGCGGCACGGTTTGTGCGTGAGGTCTTTCGGATCACCGGCATCACACTCCCCATAGCCTGCGGCGGCAAGCCGCCGTCCCCGTGCATTCGGATCGGCAATCGGAGCTCACTCGGGGACGCCATCGGTCGCCCCGTCAAGGCGATACCGCTTGAACGGGACGGCGCGGATATCGCGCGCCAGTCGTATATCGTCGCGCTGCAGGGCAAGGGACGCGCGACGATGATCCTCGCTGCAGGTCTGGGCGCAGAAAGAACGGCGAAGGGGCTTCTGGGCGTCGGCTATGCACTTGGCGAGCTGCTGCGGCGGCTGGATGTCCGCAAGGGCGTGTGGGGCTTCGCTCTGCCCGCCGAGCCCATCATCAAGTCCCCTGCCGTCGCGAACCGCACGCTGTACATCATGAACAGCAGCCTACGGAATCCGGGGCTGTCCATCGAACACTTCTCGGATGAGGAGATAGACGACTATGTGGACCGTCTAGTCGAGGCGAGGTACTCGCGCATATGCCACTGGCAGTGGTCGGTGTACTACCTCTACCCCGGCAATGCGCCTGCGTTCCAGTCGGACCGACAGCTCATACACCGAGCCATGCGCAGGGTCTACGACCGGGCCAGAAGGCGCGGCCTCGAGGTCTACCACATGCTGACCCCGTCCCACGTCGAGCAGGTGACCGACCCGAGCATGCGGGCCACGGGATATTACGCCCCGTGGTCCATTTGCTGGAGCCGACCGGATGCCCGCGATCTGGCGCTCAAGATGGCCCAGTTGGAGATGGAGTACTACGGGCCTGTGGATGGCTACATGGTATGGTTCTACGATCCCGGCGGGTGCTTCTGCACCGAGTGCGCCGAGCATCAAGCCGAACGCCTGTTCGACCAGCTCATGGGGGTTGTGGAACGGGCGGCGACCATCAGCCCCGGAGCGAGATTCCAGGCCGGGCTGTGGCCGACCTGGGCCTTCGCCAAAGACAAGGAGCGAATCGGGCACCCTGGACGCGGCTACACGGAAGACGAAGTGAAGAACATGGTGGGCGACTTCCTGAAGCTATGCCGCACGAAGTTCGGGCCGCGGGAGCTGACTATCCTTGATAGTTGCGAGGGTGACGAGACGAACATATACAACGGCAACGTGGACCCGAAGGAGTTCAAGCGGAGCGGGTTCATGTACACCGCGCTGGGCATGGCCAGCGAGCAGACCTACCCGTTTGCCCTTTTCAGGCTGAGGTACCTCACGGAGCAGATGGGGCGCGCGAGAGATCGAGGGCTCGAGGAGGCGCAGATATTCATCCAGTACTCGGCGACGAACTTCCCCGGCGTGTTCGCATTCGCTGACACTCTGTACGAAACCGGAAGCAAGTTCGAAAACACGGCAGACCGCCTGGCGAGCGCTCTGGCAAAGGGGCCTTCCCGCGAGCCGTTCCTCGCGTACCTGACTGCCATGGAGGACCTCTATCAGGCTCAGGACGCAGCATCCGTGCAGGACGCGATCAGACGCATCGAGGACGCAGCCGGCGATGTGTCGAAGGCGTCGGGGTTCGTCGGAAGTCTGGACTGGCTGAAAGGGCACACGATGGCCCAGACATACTATGCGAAGCTGGCGCAGGCCGGCGACGACGCCGAGTTCAACGCGCTGGTGGCGAGGTTCAAGGAGGAGATCGGGGCGATACCCATGTACCGCGACTACGCTGCCCGCACCTTCAGCGCCGAGCTCGCGCGGCGCCACGTGACGACGTACTGGAGCGCCGCGCGCAGAAAGTGAGGCGCAGCGGAGCCGGAGCATGGCCGGCATTCCGACCCATGGTGTGGCGGCTTGTCCGGCCTCGGACCCGTCACGAGGCGTGCGCCCGTCGGGCGTGGGATGGGCGCATGCAGCGCATGCCGCACGAGGCGGTGATCGAAACCCGACCATAACCGTATACAGAGTGTCCGCGTCGCGACCGAAAACATCGAGACGCCGTGTCGTTGTCCGGTAAGATAAGGCCAAGGGACCCTTCTCGGCGGAGAACGGCACGCCTTGTGCCCACGCGGGAACGTCTCTTTTACCGGTTCGAATCGCAGCGTGCGGAAACCACAATCGTGAACGGATAGGAGCATATGGCACTCAAGAGCATTGGAGCGATCATCGGCCTTGCGGTCTTGGCGCTGATCGTCGCGGCCTTCGTGCCGAAACCGACAGAGGAGCAACATTACCCCGGCGACGGTCATGACCATTCAGCCGATGCGAAGGCGACCGAGCCGCAAGAGAAGCCGGAAATCACCGATCTGCGCGTAGGCAAGGGACGCGTTGTCGAGCCCGGCGACATGGTCTCGGTGCACTACGACGTGTATCTGCAGGACGGGAAGAAGCTCGATTCCAGCCGCGACAGGGGTCGGCCGCTGAAGTTCCTTGTGGGCGGTGGAACGGTAATGCCCGGTTGGGACCTGGGGCTGAGAGGCGTCCGCGAAGGCGGCCTCCGCAGGCTGATCGTGCCTCCGAAGCTCGGATACGGAGAGAAAGGGTCGGAAGACGGCAAGATACCACCCAACGCCACGTTGCGGTTCGATATAGAGATCGTCAAGGCCGACAAGCTCTCCGATGAGCCTCTGCTCGATCCGCTTCTCAAGGGCACCGAGCACGACAAGTCAACAGGGAAGTAGCGCAGGCAACATACCGTAACCCAGGCGTCCCGCCTGCAACATAACGTAGCGCAGGCGTCCCGCCTGCAACGCACCGTAACGCAGGCGTCCCGCCTGCAACACACCGTAACGCATGCGTCCCGCCTGCAACATCGTAAACGCAGGCATCCCGCCTGCAACATACCGTAACCCAGGCGTCCCGCCTGCAACACGAGGTCAACCCAAGCAGGACGGCACACCAATGTCGAACGCGACTTCGCGCCCCGCGCCCGGGGACTTGCATCTATTCTATGAGCCCGAGGATCGTCTCCGGCTTACGGTCGGCGACAGTCGCTCCTATCTGTCGGTCCGGGCGGTGTGGGCGGCTCCCATGTCGCGTCCGGGCCGATACCTGTGCCTTGTTGACGGCAAGGGCACGGAGATCGCCATGGTCGAGGATATCAACGGTCTGCCGGAAGCATCGCGCAGAGCCCTCGACCGAGAGCTGCGCGCCCGTTACCTGACGGGCCGTGTCCTCGAGGTGCTGGAGTGTCGGCAGGAGTTCGGAACCACCTACTGGAAGGTGCGCACCGACCGTGGCACACGCGACTTCGTCACGCAGAGCCTCCAGGAGAACGCCCAGTGGCTATCGGAGACGCACCTGCTGCTCGTTGACGTAGATGGCAACCGCTTCGATGTGCCCGACGTCACTGCCCTCGATGCGCGGAGCAGGAAGCTGCTGCACGCGGTGCTGTAGGGCTGCCCGCCCGCAATGCCGAACGATCGCCTTCACGTAGCGCAGGCGTCCCGCCTGCCATACCGCATCGTCTTCGGGTCAGCCTGGTTCCTGTCTACTCTCTGGCAACATCCACTCCTACGGGGCGGGAGATCGCCACTGCGAACGCACGCGATGCCTCTTCCTGCGACCCACGGGCAAGCTCGGCCGCGAGTTGGTCGTCCCAGAAAACCCAGTCGGGCATGAAGTGCTCGTTCACCCAGTCGCCCAGGCCGAAGAACCGGCAGAGGTCCACGATCTCGCCGTTCTTCAGCGCAAGGCTGACGGTGTAGAGGTCCAGCTCCTGGTAGACCGCGAGCGGCATGTGCTGGAACGGGTTGGCGTCGGTCCAGTCGTAGATGACTCGCGCGACGGCATCGAACGGAATGCGACGCACGGAACCGAACAGCCAGGCCCGTCGAGACGCGATCCGGATCATCTGAAGCCGGGGGTCCACGGTCACCGTGCGCAGGTTCAGCCCGAGCGTGAGCAGCGCGCCCTTGACCGATGTTGCGGCGATGAGCCTGCCGTTGCGGACCCGAAGCGCAGGGCGCATCGCGAACACCCGCCCCAGCACGAACCGCACGAGTATGTTCAGCAGGATGCCCATGGTTGGGGTAGTCTACCGTATCGACCGGGACGGGCATTGGCTGCCTGCGTCTGCTGACTTCGGATTGTCTGCTCGGTGCCGATCCGTCGGGTGGCGGTTGATGGTCCCGGGCGGCGCAAGGTATATTCCGAGAGCGGATACCGCAATCGTCGGTTACGGCGCGAGTCAACAACGGACATATCCGAACACAAGGTAGGCCTCATGGCACGAGGAGAACGGCTTCTTCCGTGTGACAATGCGCCGGAGATCGTAGCGCAGATCGAACCCACGATTGACCTGCTCCAGAATCTCCCGCAGGATCACCCAAACATCCTCTGGTCTCGCAACATTGACCCGGAGCAGTACCATGCCGGTCAGGTCTTCCGCTCGGCCATCGAGACCATCCGCGGTCAGCAAGCCGCTCGGCAGGCTGCTCCCAGGGAAGGCTTTGTCGAAGCCATCCTTGGAGCCATGCAGAGCAAAGGTCTCGTCACGCAGTTCGCCAAGACGCCTCCCGGCACGCGTTGGGACTTCGACGTGTCCCTGCCATCGCGGCCGCCGCGAGCAGTCGCAATCGAAGTGAAGGGCGGCGAAGGCAACAGCCTCAACATCTCGAACCGACCGGAGGATGTGGCCGAGTTCGTCCTTTGGTGCCACCTGGACGGAAGCCTGAAGCACAGACCCGGGCGGAGCGTTCAGCAGATCGTCGGCCGGATCGTGGCCGACATCGTGAAGTCGCCGAAGCGCACTGATGCGCTCGTCATTCGAGACGCCCTTTGCGGCAGCCTGGCGCGTCCATGCCCGAATACCCGGATGGAACGTACCCGCCGAGCGGTCCTGCCCCGGACGTGTTTCTGTTCCCGTCCGCAGCCCTGCGCTTCGGCAGTCCGCAGCAGCCCAAATCCCACACACGGGAGACTATCGTCTTTCCGTTCCAGCTCCTCAGGCTGTTCGACGTCCGGGAGGACGAGATGGAACGACATGTACACTATGTGGACATTCGCCTGTACTATGACGATGACAAGCCAATGCGCGAGATGGTCATCCGGCAGGGCGGGTCCGAGCAGTTCCGCCATGCCGCTTCGGTCAGGGTCCGGCCATGAGCAAGGTACCGTCAGTCAGCGAGCTGCGTCTCCCGTTTGACCTGACGCCCGATCTCTGGCAGGGCAGCTTCAACGGTCGCGAGTGTTCGCTCCACCAACTTGCGCCCTACGTCGGCAAGCTCAAGACCGGGATGGTGAAGGCCATTATCTCCACGTACACTGCCCCGGGCGACTTGATCGCCGACCCCTTCTGTGGCTCCGGCGTGGTACCTCTCGAAGCGCTTCTCATGGGTCGCAGAACCGCAGCCAACGACTTGAGCCGCTACGCGTTCGCAATCACCGAGGGAAAGCTTGCCGCCCCGGCGACATAGGAGGACGGGCTGGAGCAGGCAAGGGCTGCGCTCGAGTTTGCCGCCGGCAATCCGGTTGTCGCGGGCGACGCGCCTGAATGGGTGCAGTCGTTCTTCCATCCGCAGACGTTCGTCGAAACGCTCGCGGTCTTTCGCGCTTGTGACGCGCTGGATCTGCCCTTCATCCGAGCGTGCATGCTCGGAATACTGCACCACGTGCGCCCGGGCTTCCTATCGTATCCGGCGTCGCACTTGACTCCTTACCTTCGCGTTCAGAAGTACCCGCCGACCGAGTTCCCCGAGATGTACGCCTACCGGCCTGTCGCGCCGCGACTGCTCGCGAAGGTCGAGCGAGCGTACCGCAGACCACCCGAACGTGCTTGGGGCGCGTCGGACTGGGAACTATCGTGTGTCAACTCGATGGCTCTTCCTTGGGGCGATTCGTCGGTGGATGCAATCGTGTCCAGCCCCCCATACTTCGGCGCGCTCGACTATGCCCGTGACAATCGCCTCCGCCTGTGGTTTCTGGGCGTGCCCGATTGGCGCGAACTGGACAGGACACTCACGGCGAGTGACAAGGTCTATCTGCCGCAGATGCGCGCATGTCTCTCCGAAATGCGGCGAGTGCTGAAACCCGAGGCGCCTTGTGTTCTGGTTCTCGGCGATGTGACCCGCAACGGGATGACGCGCAACACCGCGGAGATAGTTGCGGAGCTGGCTCAGGAACGCGAATGCGGCGGGTTCTGCCTCGAGCGGATCGTAGAAGACACGATCCCGGATGACCGCAGGTCCCGCCGCGCTACGCGCACCACCATTGTAGAGAAAATCGTCGTGCTGCGGCGTTGTTCCGCGACGGCGACTGCACTGCAGTCCCATGTCAGCCGTCGTCCGCTCGCTGTTGGCACCCCGAAGGAACGTGAGCCGGCGGCTTCGACCGCTTAGAGCCCGCCTGCGACACAAGACCGCCCTGTGTAGGTCCATGCCATCCCGCGCAGCGGGATTCGTATCCCAGCCCGACGATTCATCGTCGGGCCGGGAACATGCAGGCGGGACGCCTGCGCTACGGCACACGGCAGGCCGGGAACATGCAGGCGGGACGCCTGCGCTACGGCACACGTCGGGCCGGTAACCGGGACCGACGGATTTACCTCGGGACGAACACGCGCACACACACCGGCCACTCAACGGTACGACGGCCTGACAATAGGGTGCGCTATCGGATCGGGCCTCTGTGGTTGACCTCGCTCCAGTCCTTGACGCCAACGACGGCTTTGTACGGTTCGAAGACCTCGTCTTCCCTGGAGGTTCCCATGGCCTGATAGACGAACCAGATCGGTTTCTTGCCCCACGGGTCATCGGCATCGTCGGGGAAGCGCCTCAGACCCAGCCGCAACCCGAACTCACCCCTGTTGTCTATCCACGCGTGGTACTGGAATGCCTCGATGCTCTCGAGGCGACCGAACTTCTTCCATGCGTATGCCATGCCCGCGGCTTGCTCCCGGAGGGCTTTCTCGCTGTAGTCGGGAGAGTTGAGCCCCTGTTCGGTGCAGTGGATCCGGCGGGGAGTTCGCCCCCTGAACCAGAACTCCTTGAGACGCCACCAGGCGTCGAGCACCTCGATATTGCGGAACGTGATCTTCGGAGTGTTCAGCGTGAAATCCACGTGTTTGTCCTCCCACGTTCGCGGAACGAGGAGCGAGTCGGGGTATGGGTGATGCGCCAGCGCCCATTCGAAGTCGCCCTCGACCCGGCAGAAGTCGCGCAGCAGCTCCAACAGGCGCTTGCCGCGATAGAACCTCGGCTCGGGGGTGTAGTTCCAATGGTGCTCGAGGGAGATGAACGCCTGACTGTGCGCGTCATACTGGCGTGCGATGAGATGGGCCAGGCGCATGGATCGGTGGTAGAGGTCCATGTAGAGCGTATCGGTCTTCTCGCCGGCATTAGTCCAGATCCAGCCTGCGTTGATCTCGTTGTGCATGATCCAGTGATGGATGCGCGGGCCTTCGGCCTTGCAGTACCGGCTTGCCAGGTAATCCATCGCGGCGGCATAGGCCATCACGCCTTCGCGGCTGTCCATGTCGGGCATGACGAAGATGCCGGAAGGATGGGCGTCCCGATGGGCGACGAGGCGCGACCAGCTGCCCTCAGGGGCATTGTAGCCCTGCGCAATCAGGATGATCGCCGACACCACGATGCCGCGCTTGGCGGTCTCGGCCAGCATGGTGTCATAGCCCTTGATCGCCCCGTCGTTGGCATAGTAGGTCCGGCCGCCATAGGTGAATGGCGACCAGCCTTCGGCGGGCGTTGTCGAGACGATGTTGTTCAGAAGGATGTTGATCGTCACCGCCGAGATGCCGAGGTCGTCGAGGTCACTCACCACCGGGCCGTGGTTCCAGAAGCCTCCGAGGCCTTTCTTGGTCCGGGGGCGTTGCTCGGGCACGTTGCGGGACGGCGTCACTTCGTCGGCATAGCGCGGCGCCGAACGCAGTTCGAGCCCGTCGGCCTTGCGCCTTACCAGCGCCCAGCGCGACAGCAGCCGATCACGGGAGCCGTCGTGGCGGTTGAGCTTCAGGGTGAACGCTCCCGTGAAGTTGATGGCCGTCAGCGATGGTGCGCGTTCGAGCTTCGTGACATCCTCCCAGATAGGGATGTCGGCCAGCCAGAGGCTCTCGTCGCCCCTGGCGTTGCCCTCAATGGTGACCGTTTCGGCCTCGACTGCGACGCGCGCAATCTCGGCAGGGAACTTCTGCGCAAGATAGGCGACGGTCCTCCGGTCGCGCTCCCGCAGTTCACGCACACGGGCCTCGGCCTGGGCTGCGAGCTGTTTCTCTCGCGCATTCGGCGCTCGAAGCCGGATGTTGCGAATCCGAATGAGCTTGCCGGCATGGTTGCCCGGGTCAATGCGTAGTCCCTCGACCTTGCCGGTCACGTTCTTGAGGGCTTCGGCGATATCAATGGCATGGGAGCTCCAGCCTTCGCTCAGGGCGAGACCCAGTCCGGTCACGCTCGTGGCTTCGCCGAGCGGCGGGAAGGCGTAGACCTGAAGGTTGTCGGTGCCCTGAGGCGACGCATACTCGAACGAGAGCACATGGAGTTCGGGCGCAAAGGAGCCGCCCGTGACCTTCAGGAAGACGAACGGGTCGGAGCCCGTGGTGACGATCTCGAACGATCCGTCGCCGACATCCTTCAGCGTCGCGCTGTGGATATTGTCGGCGATCGGCACGAAGGTGACATCGGCTCTGGCGGACGGCATGGCGCACACTCCCATCACGGCAATGACGAACGCGACGAAACGCATCATACGACCCCTCCCCGGATCCGGAACGCCCTCAGTTTCGGCATGTGCAGGGCGTCAACCTGCTTCGCTTGCGGAAGGCGGCGCAGGAACACACGCCGCGCATGGCGAACAGGCGTCGTGTTGGGCCATTGGGCGCCGGCACCGGCCATTGAGGAAAGGAACATAACCATGCCTGTGAAATGGACGAAGCGGCTGATCGCCGATGAGCGCTACGAGGCCGCCGACGTTTTCGACGTGAATCGCGACGGTCATCTCGACATCGTGTCGGGGGCCTACTGGTATGAGGGTCCCGATTTCCGGAAACGCCACTGGATCGGCGAGGTGCGGCCCGAGGGCGAGTACTTCGACAGCTTCAGCGCGATTTCGATGGACATTGACGGCGACGGTTGGACCGACATCATCAACGGGAGCTGGTGGGGTCCGCTCCGCTGGCGCAGGAACCCGGGCTTGGCCGAAGGGGAATGGACCGAGCATGTGATCGCCGAATGCGGCAACATCGAGGCCGTCGTCACCGGCGACGTGGACGGCGATGGGCAGATGGAGATCATCCCCAACACTCCCGGTGCGCCGCTGGCGGTCTACAAGCTGGTCACCGATGCCGAGGGTCGGGGTCAGGGCCGTTTCGACGCCCACACGATCTGGCCCAACGCCCAGGGGCACGGACTGGGCTATGGCGATGTGAACGGCGACGGCAGAGGCGACTTCATCCTTGCGGGCGGGTGGCTCGAATGCCCCGAGGATCCCCTGAACGGAGAATGGCTCTGGCATCCCGACTGGCAGTTTGGCGCCGCAAGCGTGCCCATCCTGGCCGTTGACGTCAACCGCGACGGCCTGCCCGACATCATCGTCGGCAACGGACACGGCTACGGCCTCGACTGGTGGGAGCAGGTCATGGAGGGCGGCAAGCGCGCCTGGAAGCGGCATCCCATTGACCCGTACTGCTCGCAGTACCATGCCATGGAGTGGGTGGACATTGACGGCGACGGCGAATGCGAACTCGTGACCGGCAGCCGCTACCGCGCCCATTGCGGCAACGACCCCGGCGAGTGGGACGACATCGGGTGCTACTACTTCAAGTGGAACGGCGAGTCGTTCAGCAAGCAGGTCATTGACCACGGCGAAGTCCGCGCCGCCACCGGCATCGGAATCCGCTTCCAGGTCGCCGACCTCCGCGGCACGGGCCGGTTGGACATCGTCGCCCCGGGCAAAGACGGGCTGTACGTGTTCTTCAACGAGGGGACGTGAGGCGGGGCATCTGACCCAGTTCGAGAGCGCTGACCTCATGGTATCATATGCCTGCACTGTATGACAATCAATGACGTTTGCACACAGAGGCCAAGCCTCCGGAGAGATGTCCATGAGTGTCCCGGTTTCCATCCGACTACCTGAGCGCCTGGCCGCCGAGCTGGACGAGGTGGCGGCCTCGGCTGAACGCTCCCGCTCGTTTGTGGTGCAGAAGGCCATAGAGGCTTACCTCGCCGAGCAGGCGGACCTCCAGATCGCCCTGGACCGCCTGAAGGATCCAACCGATCCGGTCATCTCGGTTGCCGCCATGAGGGACGAGCTTGGCCTATAGCCTCGCGTTCAAGAGGTCAGTCAGTCGGGACTTGCGGCGCGTGGACAAGATGGAGGCCGACCGGCTCCTGACGAAGCTCGTCCACGAACTGCCGCAGCGCGCCGACTCCTGTCCTGAGCTGACGGGTAAGTTCGCAGGCCTACGCAAGTACCGAGTCGGTGAGTACCGCGTCATCTTCGCGCTGCTCGGCGAGACAACCCTAGTGACAAGGATCGCGCACCGACGCGAGGCATACAGAGGATAACGCCAGGTCGCGCACGCAGCGAGGCCGAGCACGTTTGCGCCGCGTCATGGGCAAACCGGTAAGCGCCGATGCCTGCGCACTCCGACCGTGTTGATGCCCGAGCGATTGTGTTTGCTCGCTCACGATGGCGACACCCTATCCTCTGCGCCGGTCCGGACGGTCAATCGGCATGAACTCGTAGGACGAGCGAGCTATTCGTCGGGTCATCGGTCCTACAGCATCTTCGCCTGTGTTCCGATATTCGCGAACCCTATGGCCGATATAATGTGTGCTACGTGAGGCACACACCTGTCAGATTCGGATTGGGGCGCTAGGTCCATGGGCGGACCAGTCAGGACCGCCGAGAGCGAACGCGGCGCGGCGCTTCCGCGCGTGGCTGCGGTCGAGCGCGTCATCGAGGCTGCGGTTGAGGCGTGCCGACGCTT
This sequence comes from Chthonomonadales bacterium, assembly GCA_037442185.1. GTDB lineage: Bacteria > Armatimonadota > Chthonomonadetes > Chthonomonadales > CAJBBX01 > JAAYVH01. The sequence continues at coordinate 19,380 of JBBIQU010000026.1, forward strand.
CCCCCTGGATGAACCCGACCTGGCGCGCACTGACATCGCGTGCCTGTGCCGCTCAACCTTGCTCAAACTCGCCGGAGCTGCCCGGGCCGAGTATGAGGACATTCTGGTGCTGAGCGGGCGCGCAACGGCGTTCGCGTACCATCCGATCAGGCCGGCTCAGCTCGAACAGCCGCCTGATGATCCTGGCGCCGTCGAAGCGCGAATCTCCGGGGCAACGGGATTCGCCTGGGAGTCCCTGACCTACGATGGCACCTCCGAGGATGCGTGGCGCGCCGTTAGGGCATCCCTGGACGAAGGCAGACCGCTCCAGGCGCGATGGACCGATGATCTCATCTTCTGCGGCTACCGCGACGACACCACGCCCGAAGGGCGCGAGGTCATGGTGGGCGGCGGATGGGATGCTCCGACGTGGTGGAGCTGGGGGCGCTTCGACAAGTGGGTTGCGGAGTTCGGCGTCATGGGGCGCGTCGGAAGCGGCGTAACCGTTGCGCCGCGCCACCAGACGGCACGCGCATCGCTCGAGGCCATGGCTCGCGCAGCCGAAGCCGACCCTCGCGGCAGCGCGACGCCCGGCGGCTCGACCGGGTACGGCACTGCCGGCATCAGAGCGTTCGCAAGAGATCTCGGCGACCTCGCTCTCCGACCGGATCACTGGGGCGGATGCTGGATCAGCGGATACTGCGTATACCGACAGGTGTCCGGCAGGGCCGCCGCTGCCCGGTTTGTGCGAGCCGCCGTCGCCGATTGCGCTCCTGCTGCCGCTCAATCATTGCTTGCGGCGGCCGAGTCCTTCGAGCGAGCGGCTGAGGCCTGGGCCGGATGGGATGCAGAACTCGGGTTTGGCGCGGCTCGCTCAGGCTCGGTCGAGCCCCGGAGCCTCTGGTACAGCGCCGGCAATCGCCGGCAGGCATCGTTCTGGGTTCACCGCGCTTGCGAACATGAGACCGAGGCCGCACGTCAGTTGGAACTCGCTCTCCGCCTCATTCGCAGCTGATCGCCGTCTGCTCGCGATCAGCCGCCGCTGACCTTCTCTGCAGCGACTGAACCCATCCGACCGCTTCGCCGCGCCTTGATCAGTGACGCGCCGATGGCCGAGCCCAGCAGCAGCACGATTACCGCCAATGACCATGTGGTCGGTATGTGCCAGATGCCCTGCATCTTGATGCCGACGAAAACGAGCACGCCCGCGAGGCCGATCGTCAGGTACTCGAACAGCTCCATAACGCCCGCCAGGAGGAAGTAGAACGAGCGCAGCCCCAGAATGGCGAACACGTTGGACGTGAACACGATGAACGGATCGCGGCTGATGGCGAGAACCGCAGGGATGCTGTCTACGGCGAACATCAGGTCCGTAAGCTCGACGAGGACGAGCACCACGAAGAGCGGCGTCGCATAGCGCACTCCGTCAATCATCGTGAAGAACCTCTGGCCGTCGTAACGATCCGTGACCCTGAAATGTCGCCGCAGCCAGCGTAGCACGGCCATGTCGGAAACATCCACATCCCGATTGCGATGCAGGAACATGCGGACGCCCGTCCAGATCAGGAACACGCCGAACACAACAACGATCCAGTGGAAGCGGTTGATGAGCGCCGTGCCAGCGGCGATCATGATCCCGCGCATGGCGACGGCTCCGATGATGCCCCAGAAGAGCAGCCGATGTTGGTAGCGGCGCTCGATGCGGAAGTGACCGAACAGGACAGCGAAAAGGAACACGTTGTCAACCGACAACGATAGCTCCACGAGGTGGCCGCTCGCGAACTGTATCCCGTGCTCGAAGCCGTCGCGAATGAAGACCCAGGCGCCGAACAGGACCGCGAGACTTACCCAGACAAGCGACCAGATGGCAGCCTCGCGAAACGACGGAACGTGCGCCTTGCGGTTGAACAGACCGAGGTCAATGGCCAGAACAGCCATCACCAGAACGCCGAACCCTATCCACATCCCGAGATGATTCACTGTCGGCCAAGCACCCCCCGTTAGGCGCCAATCGCAGCCCCTGCCAAGAGCGAAAAGACCTTCGGCCCATGCCGTGCGGCACGGCGCCGAAGGTCTCGCTCAATGACCGGAGCGCACCCGTCGCGATCGCCTGTGGCAGGTCTCGATGGGCCGCGCGCGGAGCCTGATGCGCACCGGGGACGCCCTGAGGGTCCCGTCTTGACGGCGCGCCCATCCCCCTCCATGGAGAGGGCTTTGCTACTCCCCTTCGCTGACGCAGTCCAGAGTATACCCTCCCAGGCTACTCGACGAACGCTGCCCGCAGCGCCTCGGCGATGTGCCGCAGGCCAAGTCGGGGCTTGACGCGGTACCCTTCGACCTCGGCGGTGACGACATCGTCGTAGCCGACATCGGCGAACGCCGCCCGGACTTCGGGCCACGGGACATCGCCCTGAAGCGGGTTCGCGAATGCGGTGATGTTGCCGATGCCCGCCTTGAAGTCCTTCACATGCACCTTCTTGATACGACGGCCCAGAATGCGAATCCAGTGCTGGGGATAGCCGAATGCCAGCACATTGCCCACGTCGAAGTACACCTGCACCCACGGACTGCCGATCTCATCAACGAACCGAACCGTCTCGAGAGGCGACAGCAGGAACTTGTTCCAGACATTCTCGACGCCGATGACGACTCGGTTTTCGGCCGCGATGGGCTCGAGCTTGCGCAGAGCCGACTGCGCATTGTCATAGGCGACATCGTAGGGCACGTCGGGCGTGACGACTGCCGGAACGCATAGGACAGCATCAAGTCCCATCCATCGGGCAAGGCGGATCTGCGCTGCCGTGTTGTCATGCGCGCGCTTCGCCTTGGCCGGATCGGGATCGGTAAGCGGATAGGCCCATCCAAGGCCGGTTGAGAGGCTCGACAGGCTGATGCCCGCCTGCTGCGCTCGGCGCGCGATGGCCCGAGCTTCCGTCTCGGACGTATCCGGCGTCAGCTCGCCCGAATCCCCGACGTTGATCTCGATGCAGTCGAACCCGGCCTCACGCGCCGCGGCGAAGGCCTCATCCAGGCTCCAGTCGCCCGGCATCGTCCATTTGTTCACGCCGATCTTCATGTCACTTCCCCCATTGGCGCAGGTGTTGGAGGCTGCAATGAAGCCTCCTGTTTGCCCGCCACGTAGTTTCGGTGTGCGACGATTGCGCTCCTGCAGCCGGCCCGGTGCGGCGCAGCGCGATTGCGCACGGCGGCCAAAGAAGCTATGATAGCCTCGGTACATACACAGTGGGAAGTGACGCGCTCATATCACTCAGTCACGTCGAAAAGGTGTACGGCACCGGCGAGGTCGCCGTGCATGCCCTTCAGGACGTGAGCCTTGAGCTGCCGAGGGGCGAGTTCATGGTTTTCGTGGGCCCGAGCGGCTCGGGTAAGACGACACTGCTCAATATCATCGGCGGCCTGGACCGGCCGACTTCCGGCAGAGCGATCGTGGCCGGAGTGGACCTGGGCGGACTCGGCGATCCGGGGCTGACACGATACCGGCGTGACACCGTCGGCTTCGTCTTCCAGTTCTTCAATCTTGTTCCGACGCTCACCGCCCTTGAAAACGTCGAGTTGGTCGCCGATCTGGTGCCGGACCCCCTGGATGCCCGCCAGGTGCTGGAAGCAGTGGGGCTCGGCGAACACATGCGCCGCTTTCCGTCGGCGCTGAGCGGGGGCGAGCAGCAGCGCGTCGCTCTGGCGCGCGCTCTCGTGAAGCGCCCGGCTCTGGTCCTTGCCGATGAGCCCACGGGCAGCCTCGACTACGAGACAGGAATCCGAGTCCTCTCGGTCATGCGCCAGGTGACGCGCGAGATGGGGCACAGCGTTCTGCTTGTCACGCACAACAGCGAGATCACTCGCATGGCCGACAGGGTGATCCACCTCCGCAGCGGCCACATAGCCGAGATCGAGGTGAACCCGGCGCCGGTTGCGCCTGAGGACCTGAGATGGTAGGCCGCGGGCCGGATCGCTGGGCCAGGCTGCTCCCACCGTCCGCTCCGTCCGCCCTGTCGCGCCTGACCCTCAAGCTTCTCAGGGACTTGGCCCAGGCCCGCTGGCAGTTCGTGGCGATCACGCTCGTGACTGCCCTCGGCGTAGCGCTCTATCATGGCTCGATGGTCTCCTACGAGACGCAGAAGGCGTCCTATGAGCTCAGCTATGACCGTCTGGCGTTCGGCGATGCGTGGATACCGGTCCGTCGCGCGCCGCGCGCGGTTGTCGCGCAGATCGCCCGAACGCCTGGCGTAGTAGCCGTTGAGGGCCGAGCCGCCGAGATCCTCGAGATCGAGCAGGACAAGCCCCGCCGTCCCAAGGTCATGGGCCGGATCATCTCGCTTCCACACGGACGAGAGCCCGCGGTGAACCGACTTCGGCTCCTGGAGGGCCATGACATCGGCGGACAGACCCGGCGCGAGCTTCTGCTCGAAGTTGCGTTCGCCCGAGCGAACAACTACCGCCCGGGCGATCGGATCTATCCCCGCTTCGGCGGTCGGAGGGTGACATTTCGGGTCGCAGGCATCGTGTCAAGCCCGGAGTTCATCTACCCGGTCATGGGCAACGTGTTCACGCTCCCGATGCCGGAGCTGTTCGGGGCCATGTTCGCCCGCGAGGACGTCCTCGGGCCGATGCTGGGCCTGTCAGGTCAGATCACCGAAGTCTGCCTGCGAACGCGTCCCGGGTGGGCCGCATCGGCCGCCGATGCAGTGCGACGACGTTTGAAGCCGTATGGCGCGGAGGAGCCGATCCTGCGCGCCGAACAAGCCAGCAACAAGCTGCTGCAATCGGACCTTGAGGGCAACAAGCCCTTCCTCGTGATCATGCCGGCTTTGTTCCTCGGCTCGGCGGCTCTGGCCGTCGGTCTCATGCTGGCTCGGTGGGTGCAGGCCCAGCGCGGCATCATCGGTTTCCTCAGGGCATCGGGCTTTCCGGCTCGATCCATCATGCTCCACTATCTGGGTGCCGGAGCTGCCATCGGGGTAGTCGGCGGGCTGGTAGGCATAGGCCTGGGCCATCTGCTTGGCCTGTGGTTCGGAACGGCCTACGAACGGATCATTCGAACGCCCTTCACCGCCCCGCAGAATCGGCCCGACCTCGCCGTAACCGCTTTCGGCCTGGCCGTCGCATCGTGCCTCGTGGGCGCGTGGATACCCGCTCGCGCTGCGGCTCGCATTGTGCCTGCCGAGGCCATGCGTGGCATGCCCGCCTCGCAACCGCGAGCGCTCGCAGCGGTCCGTCTTCCTCTGTTCCTTGCCATTGCCGTGCGCAACATGCTGCGTCGTCCCATGCGCACTCTCGGCACTGCCGCGGGCGTGGCTTCGGCCGTGAGCCTCATGATCATCTCCGGCACGTTCCGCGACAGCATGATGCACGCCATAGCTGAGTCGCTGGACGATTTCCGACGCTACGATATCACTGTCGCCTTCGTGCCCGAGCGGAGCGCCAACGTCGTGACGGCGATCCGTAACTGGCCGGGGGTGAGATGGGCCGAGGGCACCCTCGACATTCCGGTCCGCGCGAAGCACAACGGCCTCGCAAAGGACACCGTTGTCATGGGCTTCTCGGCAGACGCCCGGCTGCGCGTTCTGCGCGACATGTCCGGACGCCACATAGTGCCGGGACGCGGCGAGGCGCTCTTCAGCAACGTACTGGCGAAGCGCATCGCGACGGAGCCGGGCGACACCATAAGAGTTGACTACAGCCAGAACATCCACGGACGCAGTGCGTCGGCAGTCCTCAAGGTCGGCCCGCGCTTGAGGCTGATGGTCGCGCTGCCCATCTACATGGAGATGGAGGACCTCAGGCGTCGCTTCGCCAGGCGTCTCCAGATGCCGCCGGATGCCGTAACCGGAGCGGTTGTCGCGGTCGCTCCGGGCCACGAGAGGCTCGTGACCGAACGGCTGCACCGCACTGAAGGCGTTGGGCTCGCGCTCTCGAGGGCGGATATCACCAAGCAAATAGACGAGGTCACGGCTTTCGCCAATACGTTCATCGCCTTCATGTACCTGCTGGGCAGCGCCATGGCGTTCGCAGTCGTCTATACGGTCACCGACATAGTCTTGTGGGAGAGGACGCGTGAGCTGGCCACTCTGCGGACCCTCGGATATGGCATGGGCAGCGTTCTGAGGCTGGTGACCATCGAGAACGTCCTCATGGGACTCCTCGGCGCGGCGTTGGCCGTCTATCCTGCGTTCCTCATGGCACGATTCATGCTCGAGGCGGCGAACACGGAGGGCTTTACGATGCTGATGGTTACTTCGCCCGCAACCTACGCCATGTCCATAGCCGGGACCTTGCTGGCCGTGCTGGCTGCCCAGTGGCCCGGTCTGCGCCGCATCCGTCGGCTTGATCTGGCGGACGCCATCCGCTCGCGGGAATGAGCGAACTTCGAGCGCTGCAGGTCGTCCGTCCTGCGGCCGGCGGCATGGTCCGGCATGTTGCTGCCCTGTCGAGCGGCTTGCGCGAGCGGGGCATCGCGGTCACTGTGGCAGCGCCGAAATCGGCGCTGGAGTCGGCCGGTCCTCTGCGCCTCGAGGTTGACCACGATCTTCCCATCGGTCCACGGTTCCGCCCCATACAGGATGCGCGCTCGATCGCGATGCTGCGTCGCCTTTCCGCCGGTTTCCACGTCGTGCATGCCCATGGCCTGCGAGCTGCCTGGATTGCAGCATTCGCCCGCAGTCGCACGGAAGCGGCATGCATCGCCACGGCGCACAACATGCCGGACCTTCACGGGCTGCCCGCCCGGGTGGCGGCGCGGATGGCTCTCAGGCGCGCAGACGTGGTCATCGCAGTATCGCATGCCGTGGCCAATCAGGTGGCGAGTCTGGGTGCCGATCGGCGCCGCATCCATGTCATCCCCAACGGCGTCCCGATTGGGCCGCGCCCCGACCCATCGTGCATCGCCTCGAACAGGCGTGACCTTGGACTGCCTCCGGACGCCTTTGTCATCCTTGCCGCGGGCCGGTTGTCGCCCGAGAAGGGATTCGACGTATTGGTATCGGCCATGCCGCGCATCATTGAGGAAGCTCCTGGCGCGATTCTCGCCGTTGTCGGAGCCGGCCCGGCGCATTCTCGACTGACAGCCCAGATAGCCCGGCTGGGACTTGAGCCGACCGTAAGGCTCGTCGGGTTTGTCCCTGATGTCGCGCCGTGGCTTGGCGCAGCAGACGTTGTGGTGGTGCCTTCTCGCTCCGAAGGTCAGGGACTGGTCGCGCTCGAGGCCATGGCGCTCGGAGTCCCGGTGGTGGCATCGCGCGTTGGGGGGCTTCCTGAAGTGGTCAGCAACGGCGTTACTGGGCTCCTCACAATGCCGGATGACCCGGATGCGCTGGCCGAAGCAGTGATCGCGCTCGCGCGCGATTCGGAACTCAGAACATCGCTGGGATGGGAAGGCCGCAAGCGGGCCGAAGACGCCTTCTCGATCGAGGCAATGCTCAATCGCATCTCCGCCCTCTACCGCGCTGTGGCCAAGGGCGCGCCGGAGGCTTGATAGAAGAAGCCGTGGGCGGCGAGCGCTCGTCGGAACGAGGCTCGCCGCCCACGAAGTCGGAGTTAGGGCAGGATCTTGAACATGCCGGACCCGCTGCCGGGAGCGACCCAGGCACTCCCGGCAAATGAGGCGGTGAACGCATAGGTGCCGGGCAGAAGGCCTGCCGCACCCTCGTAAGTGAAGCGAGACACCCCGCTGGCATCGGTGTTGGCCGTGCCCACCGCGGTGCCCTCTACCGAGTAGTTGATCGGCTCATTGTGCAGCCACTGGTAATCGGGCAGTCGGCGAACATAGGCTCGGAGTATGGCGGGCTGGCCGGTGAGCGCCGACTTGGCCGTCGCCCAGATGTAAACCGGCGCGCGCTCGACGGTAAGGTTAGCCGTGTTGCTGGTCCCGAAGTACCCTTCATCGCCCGCGAACAACGCCTCGATGATTCGGATCCCGTCGCCGCTGCCGTCCGGGATGGGATAGTACAACTGCGCGCGGCCCGTCGGGCTCGTCGGCGCGGAACCGGCCGGCGTCCCGTCAACGGAGAAGTCAACCGTCTTGCCTGCAAGCGGCACGGAACCGGGCTGAGAGTACAGGTAGGAACGGAGGACAGTCGTGCCGGCAATCTTGCCCTTTCGCTCAGGCACCACCATGGTCGTTGTGAGCTTGACGGTGGTCAGGGTGGCGCTTGCGGTTCCGGGACCGTAGTCGGCATCTCCGGCGAACGTGAACGTCAACGGATACTGTCCTGCCGGGCCCGGCGCGACATACGGCAGAGATGCGCGACCCGTGGCGGATGTGACGGCATCACCTACATGGGTCCCGGACACGGCGAACGAGATGGTCTTACCCTCGATCGGGACCTTGCCGACCTGCGTGTACAGGAAGGCGCGGAGGTCCACCGTTGAGCCGACCACCCCCGACCTGTCCGGACCGTAGATGAGCACCTGCGGTCCCTTGACTGTCAGAACTCCGTTGGCGGACGAAGGCAGATAGGGATCGCCGCCTGCGAAGTTCGCCGCAATGGCCATGTCGCCGATCGTAGCGTCCGCAGCGATGGCATACTGAACGGCAGCGACGCCGTTCGCATCGGTCGTGGCTTCGCCGAGGTCGGTCCCGTCGAGAGCGAATGCCACCTGCCGGCCTTCAATGGGATCGCCGCCTTCGGTCTTCAGCTCAGCCGTCAGGTCAAGCGTCGCGCCGCGCTCACCTTCGACTGGCGGAACGGTGAGAACGGTCTTGGTCCCGAGGGCCATGAAGTCCACATCCAGCTTGTGGGGACCCACGTTGACGATTGCCGGGTTCGGATCGAAGCCCATCCAGTCTTTCTTGGCCTTCAGCGTATGCGTCCCGCCGATGCAGTCCTCGAACGAGTACCTGCCGTCAGGCCCCGTCATCGTGACGCGGTCCGCAAATCCAGCGATGGCTAGGTCGAGGCCCCAAGCGTTCAGCGTGCCCACGTCCACATAGTTCAGGTCGCGGACCGCCAGTAGCCATGTCCCCTGGATGGGCTTGCCGACGAGAGCCGAAAGGCTTTCGGCGGGCCTGGTCTGGTCGGGGTAGCTCGTGATGATATCGTCTGCGCTGCCGCCCGTGCGGTTGTGCAGTCTGATTCGCGTTCCGTCGGGATGGTAGAGCGAGACCTCCAGATCGGCGATGTAGGGATGGGTGATGTTGACGCCGACCCTGATGTCATTGATTGTCCCGATCGTGTCAATGACGATCGGCGCCACGATGCCCTTCGTGTTGTTGTCGGGAATCTCGATGCCCGGGTAATCCCAGGCGCTGAGATTCTGGTCTTCCGGACTGGTCAGGGTGACCTGCACGTCCGGAGCCGGATCGCCTCCCACGAAGGCGGTGCCCGCGATGGTGAAGCTGTTGAGCGCGAAATCCACGCCGGACTGGCTGGGTCCGACGGTTACGTCCCGATATGCGGGGAGGAACGCCGAGTGGCCATTGTTGGGAGCCACGCGCCAGGTGCCTTCCTCGAGGTCCGTCGCCATGTAGGCTCCGTCCACATCCGTGATGGTGTCCACCGCCAACGGCGTCTCGCGCTCGACGGTGAGGCTCCATGACCGGATGACACCGGTGTCGAGTTGGTAGTGGTCGGCAACACGCAACTTCCACTCACCCGCAATGGGTTTGCCGATGAACGCGCCGAGGCTCTCGGCCGGCGGCGTCAGCGTCGGATAGGTGGTGACGATGTTGTCCGCGCTGCCGCCCGTCATGTTGTGCAGAAGCACTGACGTGCCGTCCGGATGGACAAGCGCCACCTCCAGATCGCCAATCCATGTGTGGGCGATGTTGACGCTGACCTCGACACCTCCGACGGTTCCGGAGTTGCGCAGTTCGAGGCCGGTCTCGACTCCGACGGGGTCTCCGTCGGGAATCTGGAGATTCGGGGAGCTGCCCGCGGTGGGCGCCAGGGCGGTGAGGGTCACCGGCACGCCTTCCATGCCGACGCCGGAGTCCGTGACGGAGCCGGAGATTGATGCCGTCTCTAGCACGTAGAGCTTCGCCTGCCCGGATGCCGCGAAGGCATCCTCATCGCCACCGAAGTCGGCGGTCACGATCATCTCGCCGGGCTGAGCATCGGCGGGAACGGTGAACGGAACGCCGGCAACGCCGTTGGCGTCGGTGACGCCGGAGCCGACCTCGGTGCCGTCAACGGCGAACACAACGGTCTTGCCGACAGCGCCCGCTCCGTTCATCCTTCGGGTCAGGGTTGCGCTCAGCGTAACATCGGCTCCGGCCCGAACGGCCAGAGACGTTACGGCAAGGTCGGTGATGCGCGGATCGAGGAGGATTCCCCGGTCCACAAACACCTGCAGGATGGCTTCGCCGTCGGCGCCCCCGTAGAGGTCCTGATTCACCTGTAGGATGGCCAGCGCGCCATCCTGGAACGACGCATCGGGGGAGAGCCTGAAGTGCGATTCGATGATCATGGTGTCCGAGCGCACTGCGCCGACGATCTCTCGGACTTGCCACAGACACGCCGACCATATCTCGCCGTCGGCGTGGACCTCGCCCACCATGTCCTCAGGATAGTGCTTGGTGCTAGTAACGGTGCGCAGGAATGCCGGGGTGCCGGGGTTGTAACTCGTCGCATCCCATGTGGCAACGTAGACGTCCCAGTCAGGCGACTTAGGCCCGATTCCGGTGAAGGTCGTCAGCGCCCAGTAGTCACCGAAGCCCTCACCCATGGAGCCCGCTTCGTGGCTGGCGCCGAACCCGGGCACCTGATTGTCCTGGATCGAGTGGCCATACTCGTGCCAGATAACGTGGGCATCTTCGGCATCGTCAACGCCGCCCGTTCCCATCGTGATGATGCCTGTCCAGGGCGAGTACCACGCATTGTCTTCGGTTGTTCCGTTGACGTCCATGCCCTGCTGGCGGTTGTTGACGTTCGTGAAACCGAGGCTCTGTATGTGCCGCTGCGAGGTGTCAATGTGGTAGTAGCACATGACCTCTTCGAACCTGTCGTCCGACCGCGTGTAGTTGAAGTTGAGGTCCTGCTGTTCGGCGCGCGGCTGCAGGGCGGTCGGCTCGGTCGTGCAGAATGGCCCCTGAAGGAAGCCGGTGCCATCCAGGTCCTTGAGCTTGACGGCGACCCGTTGATTGGTCAGGGTGTCGGAGTCGGCGTCATTGTTGTCGCTCAGACCGGCGTTGCCCGATGTCTGGACCGGGTTCGGGAGGAAGACCATTCCGTCGCCGTCAACGAACCGGGCGCGGTTGACCATTGACACAACCTTGCCGTCCGGGATCGAGACGAGGATCTCCCACGAGCCCGCGGGCTTGCGCGTCTCGATGTTCACCTTCCAGACCGGCTGGGGCAGGTCGTCGCGGACCAGGACGGCCACCGACGCGGCAGGCGGAACGCTCGGCGGCGTCTGGGGCTTGAGCGCTTCCAGCGCCGCGCCGATCGCGCCATTCGGATTGCCTGCAACGAACGGACGAAGCTCGCCCTTGACTTTGATCGCGCCGTTGTTGACGAGCACGATCGCCAGGTCCCTATTGGTGTGCACGCTCACGCGCCCTCCAAGGACCGGATGTCCGTTCAGGACCTGGGTATATGTCACGTGGTGTCCGGTGAGGCTGGACACGCTGCGCTCGGGCCTGAGTTCGCTCAGATTGGGCGTCAGTCCGAGCTTGGCGGCATTGGCCTTGAGGAAGCGCTCGGCTGCCTGCTCGGGCGTCCTGGCTCCGGGCATGGCAACCAGGCCCCTGACGCGGACGACCTGATCCGTGAGCGCATCCCTCTGCACGGTTGCTCCATCAATCACGCCGCTCTCGGGAGGGGTCAGGCGTGGCGATTGATAGGCCGCTGCGGCGCGCTTGCCGTCAGGCGTCTCCACTGCCTTCTCCTTGCTTCCAGCCTGAGCAAGGCTGAACGCCGCCGCGCCAAGGGCAACTCCGAGCGCGACTAGCGCCAGCAACCATGCCGGTCGCGATGTTAATCTCCACGATGGTCGCATACGCTGTTGCATCCTTTCCGTCCCCCATACGGGGGTGCATGGATATCCCGCCTTACCTTTCCTTCTCCGACTCGCAATCCGACTCGTCTTGAGACGCCTGCCTATCGGCGGGGCGAAGTCGCGGACACGGCTGTTATAGCCCATGGCGCGCCCGACACGCGAATCGGCCGCCTTCAACCGACATAGTCTTGCAGTTTGCGGCTCCTGTTCGGGTTCCTGAGTTTCCTGAGCGCCTTGGCCTCGATCTGCCTGATGCGCTCGCGCGTCACTCTGAAGTGTCGCCCGACTTCCTCCAGCGTTCTCGAACATCCGTCGGCCAAGCCGAAGCGCATGATGAGCACGTCCCGCTCGCGCGGGGTGAGCATGTCCAGGGCCTCCTCGATCCGCTGGCGCAGGATGAGATGCGAGGCCGCCTCCGACGGCGAAACCGACTGATGGTCCTCGACAAAGTCCGCAAGATGCGTGTCTTCTTCGTCGCCCACGGGCGCCTCGAGCGACAGCGGTTCCGGAGCGATTCTGATGATCTCGGCGACACGCTCGATGGGCATTTCGAGCTCGCGCGCGATCTCCTCAATCGTGGGTTCGCGGCGCAGCTCCTGAAGCAGCTGGCTGCTAGTGCGGATCAGCCGATTGATGGTCTCAACCATGTGCACGGGTATGCGGATCGTCCGTCCCTGGTCAGCGATGGCTCGCGTTATCGCCTGCCTGATCCACCAGGTGGCATAGGTGCTGAACTTGTAGCCCTTGCGGAAGTCGAACTTCTCGACAGCCCGCATGAGGCCGATGTTGCCTTCCTGGATGAGATCGGGGAACGACATGCCCCGGCCTGTGTACCGTTTGGCGATGGAGACGACCAGGCGCAGGTTGGCCTGCGTCAACTCCTCCTTCGCAGCCGGATCTCCCTGTTCGATGCGTCGGGCGACTTCAATCTCCCGCTCCATCGAAAGCAGGGGGGTCCGTCCGATCTCCCGAAGCCACATGCGCACGGAGTCGTCTAGGGGCAGACCCTCCAGGGCCGCGATCTCCTCATCGGTCGCATGTTCGTCCTTTGCGGCCGCATCCATCGGAGGCTCGGGCTCCGACTGGATTTCGGCATCCATGCGCGGCTGGGCAAGCACCTGAATGCCTTCGTCGGCGAACATCTGGAGGATGTCTTCAATCGCGTCGGCGTATACGTCCTCCGCCGGCAGCGAGTCGTTGATCTCGTCGTAGGTCAGATATCCCCGGTCCTTGCCGTTGCCCAGCAGCCGCTGAAACTCGGCAGAACCCTTGACATCGTCAATCGCCACACCGTCCAATGCTGCGACCCTCTCGTGCCCGGTTTCCGGAGCCATCAGCTCCGGCAACGATGCCTGACTATGGCGATCCCCTGAGACGGCTCTGGATCTCACGCAGCTGTTTCACACGATCACGATCCTCTTCCGTCAGGACGGCGCGGGTCTTCAGTATCTCCCGCAGCTCGCCTTCCACAGTCGCCAGTCGCCGTTCGCGTAGTGCCTTCGCGGCGCCCGACAGAGCTTCGTCGGTAATGGGTTCATTCGCCATTGCCGCAAGCGAGTCCTGCAGTCTTTCTGCAACGGATTGAGAAAACATGTCGTCGTTTTGCGCGCGCACCAGATCCATGAGACCGGCCTCATCGCCGACGGCGCCCGGGTTGCTTTCGACAAGCCTCCACAGCCGCCGATCGGTCTCGTCGAGCAGATCGTCGGCCGAGATGACGCCCAGTGCGGTCTGCCTGTGTTCGGGCGATGTGAGGCCTCTGAGCAAGAGAAACTCCGAAGCCTGAAGCCTCGACCTCACCGCCATAGGAACATCGGCGGCCGGATTCGGCCTGACTCTCTGCGGTCCGGATCGGTCACGGTCGTATCCGCCGCCCGAGTGGAACGGCCGCGTCTCGCCGCGCTGGAACGTCTTTCTGGGAGCGATTGTCACGGCGCGGCGCCCCGAAGCTTGCTCGGCGTCTCGATGAAGCTGTTCCTTGGCGACCGCGGGCCCGTGAATGCTGAGCGGATGGAGTCGCCAGACGCGCTCGATGTATGCGTCGCGCTCAACTCGTGTCGGCACCGTCGCAAGGATTCCCACGATCTTCCGGAGCAGTTCCTGACGGCCTTCGTCGGTGGTCTGGTCCGCCGTTGCCTGTGCCTGGTCCAGCTCGAACTGTACGCGGGTGACCGCCCCGTCAATCGCCCGTTTCAGGCGATCAGGCCGCCCCGAGCGGATCAAGGAGTCCGGATCGTCGCCCGGCGGCAGCGTCACGATGCGCACCTGCACCGACTCCTTCTCGATCTCGACAGCCGCCCGGAGCGCCGCCTTGATGCCTGCGCTGTCTCCATCGTAGACGATGACGACCCGCGGCGTCAGTCGGGCCAGCCGCTTGGCATGCTCGGTCGTCAATGAGGTTCCCAGCGTCGCCACGGCGGCGGTGAAACCCGCCTGATGGGCGGAGATCACGTCGGTGTAGCCTTCCATGAGCAGCGCATAGCCAAGCTCGGCCATGCTCTTGCGCGCATGCGGCAGGCCGAAGAGCAGTTTGCTCTTGACGAAAATGGGTGTCTCGCCCGTGTTGAGGTACTTCGGCTGATCGTCGCCCATAGCCCGTCCGCCGAAGCCCACGATCCGCTGCTGATCGTCGAGGATCGGGAACATGATCCGATTGCGGAACGTGTCATAGTGGTCGCCGCTCGAACGGGGATGGAGCAGCCCCGCAGCGGCGGCAACCGAAGGGTCGAACTTCCGGCTGCGAAGGTAAGAGGCGAGACCTTCCCATGCATCGGCGGCATAGCCGATCTGCCAGCGCTCGATTGTATCCGGCAGCAATCCGCGGCGCGCGAGATACTCCTGGGCGGCTGAGGCATTGGCGAGCGTCCGTCGGAAGTAGGTGTTCGCTGCGGCGTTCACTTCGTAGAGCGCCTCGCGCTCGCCCGGCTTCCGTGGCGCGCCCCCTCGGCGTGCCAGTTCCACGCCCGCGCGACGAGCGAGATGTTCGGCGGCTTCGATGAACGACATGTTCTCGTGCCGCTGAACGAAGGTGAACACATCGCCGGCGACGCCGCAGCCGAAGCACTTGAAGCTCTGCGTCACGGGGTCCACGTTGAACGACGGTGTCTTCTCCTGATGGAACGGACACAGACCGACCCAGTTGCGCCCTCGACGCTGAAGCTGGACCACCGCTCCAATGATCTCCACAATGTCGCTGCGAGAGCGTATCTCTTCTTTGTCTGCTTCCATGGTTCGCGGCATGACGGAAGGGAGCCGGCGCGAACCGACTCCCTCAATGTGCAGCGTCCGGCCGCAGGCTTCGGCCTGAGACGCGAATGTTATCTGCGCGGCTTGCGCGCGGCCGGACGGCTACTTCTCAGGGTTCTCCGGATCCGGAGCCTTGACGAGGCCGACGGTGATGCCGACCACCTTCATGCCCTTGCCGCCACGATCGGCGAGCTGGAACGCCACGTTTGCCTTCTTGCTGTAGTCCAGGGTGCGCGTGTTGCCCGAAACGATCGTCTCCTCGGGGAAACCGTACACGCGGTAGATCTTGGCCGACGTGTCGCCAAGGCCGATTCCGTTTGCGGTGCGCGCGCCCGCCGCGTAGCCGAAGGACTGGATCTGGATCACGCGCCCCTCGTTGTTGAAGAGGAAAACGTGGGTGGTCGTGCCCTTCTCGTAGACCCAGCTCACTTCGCCCTCGCCGGCATCGGTCCCTCCGCCCGAAGTGACCGTGCCGCGCCCCATGGCTCCGCCCATCATGCCTCCCATGGGGCCGCCGGGAGCGCCGGCCATCATGTCAATGCCGGGCATCTCGGCTCCAACGCCGAGCGAGCCGCCCATGCCCATGCGCGGCGAACCGGCGCCCGACATCGGCGGTGCGGTCATGCCGCCGCCCATCCTGGGGTTCCCCATCATCATGGAGGAGCCGCCGGCGCTCGACATGCCGCCCATGCCGGGGCGTCCGGGAGCGGTCATGCCGCCGCCCATCATCGGCGGCGCCATCATGCTCGATGAGCCGCCCGGTGCGGTCATGCCGCGCCCCATGCCCATTCCGCCGAGACCCGGCAGGCCGCGTCCGCCTGCGCTCGACATGCCGCCGGCCATTGGCGCCGAAGGCGGTCCGCCAAGACCCGCCATGCCGCCCATCATCGGGGCGCCCGGCGCTCCGGACATTCCGCCCATTATCGGGCCGCCGGGCATGCCCATCATGCCTCCGAGCGAAGGCGGCGAGAACGCCGCCGCTCCGCCCATGCTCGTCATCGGCGATGCCGTAGCGGCGGTCACCGGACCGGCCTCGACGCGCGTCGGCTGGCCGAACTTGGCAAGGACGGCTTTCCAGTCGCTCAGTATCTTGACGCCCAGCAGCGACTTGTCGGGCGTCGGTGCGGCGTGGGCTGTGATCGCGAGCGCCATGGCCGCAGCCATGATCGCCCCGTAGTGTGCTCGTCGCATAGCGTTCCTCCTCAACACTCGCCTCGCCCGCCTATTTCCGGCCTTCAGTCGGGGCAACGGTTATGCCGACAACTCGCGGACCCTTGCCGTCGCGCCGATCGAGCAGATCGAACACCACATGCGCCTTCTGCGAGTAGTCCAACGTGAGCGAGTCGCCTTGCTTGATTGTGGTTCCGGCCCAACCGTATGCCTTGTAGACCTTCGACAGAGGGTCGCCAAGGGTCACGGATCGTGAGGTTGCCCCTGCGCCCTTCTGGCCGAAGGACTGGATGCGAATGACGCGCCCGTCGCTGTTGAACAGGAACTGGAACGTGTGGCTGCCGCGAACGTAAACCCACGTCTCCTTGACTTCTTCGCTGGGGATTGAAACCGGCGCCTGCGACTGCGCGCCGATCTGAGGGGCGGCGCCGCTCATGGGTCCCGACATGCCCATCAGGCCGCCTGGGGGCAGAGTTATGCCGCCGGCCATGCCGCCCATGCCGGGCGGCGCGCTCATGCCGTACTGCGGAGCCGTCATTCCGCCCGACATCCCTCCGGGCATGCTTCCCATTCGTCCCATGGGCGGGCCGCCTGCTCCGGGCATGGGACCGCCACGACCGATGTCGTCTTCGTCCTCATCCTTGCCGCCGATGCCGCCGCGGCCGCCCATCATGGGCATGCCCATTCCCATGGACGTGCCCGGCATGCTGCGGCCGCCTCCCATGGCGAGCCCCGAAGCGCCCCCGCGCATCCCGGGAGGTCCCATTGCGCCCCCAGCGCTGGCCATGCCGCCCATCATCGGAGCGCCGGGAGGTCCGGAGAGCATTCCCATACCGCCCATCATCGGCGCGCCGGGCATAGACATGCCTCCCATCATCGGCGCGCCGGGCATAGACATGCCTCCCATCATCGGCATGCCGGCGCGTCCGCTCTGCATGGACACGTTGATGGAACCGCCAACCGACTCGGGCGGAGCGGCAATGCCGGGGACGACACGCGTCGGCTCGCCGTGCCGCTTCAGTACCGTGGCATAGTCGCGCCA
>JBBIQU010000027.1:0-16173 GCA_037442185.1 Chthonomonadales bacterium
CCTTCGTCCTTCAGCCTTCGCCCTTCGTCCTTCAGCCTTCGGTATTCAGTTCGCTTCAGCGGCCAAGAGCGCGCGGACTGCGTCTCGGAAGGACTGTCCGCGCTCCTCGAAGTTCGCGAACATATCGTGGCTCGAGCCGACAGGCGCCAGCATGACGGCGTCACCTGGTCGCGCTCGAGCGGCTGCAATGGCGACGGCTTCGCGCATGTCGGAGGCAAAGCTGTAGTCGCCGAAGTTGGCTTCCCAGGCGGCCGCCTGAATCAGATGGCCGGCGGTGCCGATCAGAACCAGATGCGAGACATATCGCGCGATTGCAGCTCCCAGTGGCCGGAAATCCGAGCCCTTGTCGTACCCTCCCGCAATCAACACAACAGGCCTGCCGGCGGCCTCCAGCTCGCGAATGGCGGCGTCCACGTTGGTAGTCATCGAGCTGTTGATGTAGGCGACGCCGCCGGACTCTGCGACCATCTCCATGCGATGCGGCAACCCCTCGAACGTTACGAGGGCGCGAGTGATCGCCTCGGGGCACGCGCCATATGCCATCGCCGCAGCCGACGCGCACAGGGCGTTCTCGACGTTCATGTCGCCCGGAACCCGAAGCTCCTCCGTCCTTGCCAACATATGCTCCTGTCCGTCGAGCCGGACCACGAGGCGCCCATCCCGAACGCACGCCCAGTCGGGCCGACCGCAATGGCCGCGATCGAACCACATGACGCGCGAGCGTACCCTACGGGCAATGGCTCTCGAAGGAACATTCACGGCATTGAAGATCGCGAAGTCGTCGGGCCTCTGTGCCGCGAATAGCCTGGCTTTGCAGGCCGCATAGGTGTCCATCGAACCGTGTCTGTCCAGATGATCGCGCGTGATGTTCGTGAGGATTCCGATTTTCGGCCTGAAGCGCTCGACCCATTCGAGCTGAAAGGAGCTGATCTCTGCGACGATCACGTCGCTTTCTTCGGCGCTCTCGCACGCCTCGATGAGGGTTCGCTTCAGCGCGTCGGCGGAGATGTTGCCCGCAACGATGGCGTTGAAGCCGCTCTCGCACAGCATCCGGGTCAGCCACACGGCCGTAGTGCTCTTGCCGTTGGTTCCGGTCACCGCCAGAATGGGCGCTCGCGCGATCCGGTAAGCGATCTCGATTTCCGACAGGACGGGTATCCCTGCCGCAACCGCTGCCTGGAGCACCGGCGACGTTGCCCAGACGCCCGGTGAGGTGACGACCATGGATGCGCCCTCAAGGGCCTCGGCGGGACCTGCGCCCGGTCTCACGGTCACGCCGAGCGCCTCGGCAACCTTCAGCCGGTTGCCGAGCCGATCGGCGTCGGCGCTGTCACTCAGGATCACGTTGGCCCCGAGCCGCTGAAGCGTTTCGGCGGCAGCCAAGCCGCTTCGGCCCATGCCGATGACCGCAATGGTCTTTCCTGCAAACTGCGCAGTGCGCATAGTCGTCACCATCTTGTCTATCGTCCTTCTTGCTCGATACTTCGCCCTTTATCGTACTGCAAGCGCCAGCGCCGTGCACAGCGCGGCTGCAACCCAGAAGCGGGCCACAATGCGCGTCTCCGGGTGGCCGGCTTCCTCGAAATGATGATGGAGCGGCGCGCGGAGGAAGAGGCGATGGCTCTTCGCGTACTCAATGCCATACTTCCGCTTGCGCCACTTGAAGACCATGACCTGCGCCATAACCGACAGCGTCTCTGCCCAGAACGGCAAAGTGGCCACCAAGACAGGCAACTCGATCTTGCCCAGCAACGCGACGCCCGCAAGGCCGGCTCCGAGCGCCAAAGATCCCGTGTCGCCCATGAACACCTGTGCCGGATAGGCTCCGAACCAGAGCAGCCCGAGGCATGCGCCGGCCATGGCCGCGGCAACCAGTGCAAGGGATTGCGGACCTGCCATGGTCAGCGACATGAGGGCCATACCCGCAAAGGAGATGGCAGAACATCCGGCCGTCAGACCGTCGAGCCCGTCCGCGAGGTTTGTGGCGTTCGAGAGTCCGGCAATGAGCACGACCGCAAGCGGCCAGTACCAAACCCCGAGCTGAACGCCGCCAACCGCGGTGTCGTGGTCTGGGCTGACCCACCGGGCGATGGCGGCCACGAAGGCCGCTGCGAGTACGATCTGCAGGATGAACTTGTCACGGGCGCGCAGGCCGAGATTGGCCCCTCGACGCAGGCTCATGCGGTCGTCCAGCGCCCCAATCGCGCCGAAGGCCGCAATCAATAACAGGACAGATATGCCTGCCACCGAAACGCCATAGGCTATGCCGATCGTTCCGCCGCCCACTGCAACGCCTGCCAGCATGATCACGCCGCCCATGGTCGGCGTTCCCTGCTTCTGCGAATGTCGTTCGGGAGCGTCCGCCGAGACGTTCTGGCGCACACCTGATGTCCTGAGCCATTCGAGCAGCGGCTGCCCCAAGGCAACAGCCGCGATCAGGGACATGGCGAACGCAAGGGCGACAGGAATCACGGCAGAGTCTCCAAGATGTCGCGGACGACCAACCTGTCGTCGTAGGGGATGCGCTCATCGCCGACGATCATGTGAGTCTCTCCGCCTTTGCCGGCAATGAGAATGAGATCGCCGGGCATGGCCTGACGGAGCGCTAACTCCGTTGCCTTTCTCCGATCCACCTCGGATACCACAGCCGCGCGGCCGCCTGTAGTGCCCGCAACGATCTGGGCCACGATTGAGGCGGGATCCTCGCGCCGCGGGTTGTCGCTCGTCACGATCAGGACATCCGCACCTTCCGCGCCGATGCGCCCCATGATCGGACGCTTTGTGGCATCCCGGTCGCCTCCGCAGCCCATTACGAGGATGATGCGCCGGGGATTCAGCGCGCGGGCGGAAGCAAGCAGGCTCGCCAGTCCGTCCGGTGTGTGCGCGAAGTCCACAATGACGTCCCAGTCGCGCCCGGTGGGCACGGCCTCGAAGCGTCCCGGCACGGGCTTCATGCCACGAAGTCCTTCCACGATCGCGGGCACCGTGATGCCGATGGCGTGACAGACCGTGGCGGCGCCAAGGGCATTCTGAACCTGAAACACCCCGCCGATCGGCAGCTCGATCCGCACCGGTTCTCCGAGCCCAACAAGGGTGAACTCGGTCCGGCCCGGGCTAGTCTGCACGTCCCGTGCCCGAACATTCGCGCTCTCGGACATGCCGAACGTCACGCTCTCGCCCTTTACGGCGCTCACAACGTCCTTGGCGCGAGGGTCATCGGCATTCACCGCCGCAACGAAGGGCCTCCGGAACCGGCCCGGGTATTCCCGGAACAAACGCATCTTGGTCTCGAAATATGCGTCCAGCGTTCCGTGGAAATCCAGATGATCCTGTGTGAGATTGGTGAAGACGCCGCCACGGAAGCACGTAGCGTCGGTCCGATGCATGGCGAGACCGTGGCTGCTGACTTCCATGGCAACGAGGCGGACGCCCATGGCGCGCATCTGCGCCAGGAGCCGCTGCAGATCGTCCGCCTCAGGTGTCGTGTGCGCTGCGGGCATATCCTGCCCGAGCGCCCATGCTCCGAGCGTGCCGATCCTGCCCGACGGAATGCCGGCTGCCTCGCCGATGGACGCGCACATGGACACCGTCGTGGTCTTTCCGTTTGTTCCCGTAACCCCGATCAGATCCATACCCGCGGACGGATGACCATAGACGAGGTCCGCGACCTTGGGCAGGGCTTCGCGTGTGTCCCTGACCACCAGCGTCGGCACTCCCTCGGGCACTTCGCCCTCGCGCCCCTCGTTCACCATTACGGCGGACGCGCCGCGCGTCACGGCATCTGCTATGAAGGCATGCCCGTCGAAGCTGGCGCCTACCAGACAGACGAACAGGTCGCCACTTGCGACTTCCCTGGAGTCGTGTTGAACACCCGTCACCCTGGTCAACGGGGAGCCGATGACGCCTCCGGAACACGCCTCCAACATTATGCCGAACAGGGTTACCGATGGTTGATCAGTCATTCGCCTGGATCCCTTCGCCCGAGACGACTTCCTGCCCCAATGCGAGCTTGCTTGGCGCTATGTGCCAGTGAAGCATCAGCTTCTCTGCGATGCGCTTCCAGGTCGGCGCCGCGGCAACCGAGCCGTGGTAGCCGTTCTTGGGCTCATCGGTGACGACAGCGATGACGACACGCCGCTTGCCGGCCTCAACGTAACCGATGAACGAGGCCATATGCGCGCCATAGCGTCCGGTCTTGGCTACGACTTTGTTCGCCGTTCCCGTTTTTCCGCCCGTGACATAGCCGGGTATGGCTGCGAGTTTGCCGGTGCCCTTCAGGACGCACGACTGAAGGTAGGATGCCATTTCGTCGGCGACGGCTGGGCTGATCGGCTGACCTTCAACCTGCGTGGGGTACGCATGGACCACCCTGTTGGCGGGATCGGTCATGGCTTGGATCAATCGAGGCCGCATCAGCACCCCATGGTTGGCGATGGCTCCATAGGCCGCTGCCAGAGCCAGAGGACTGACCATCACCGCCTGTCCGAATGAGATGCGGGCGGTCGAGCCGCGAATGTGCCGTGCCGTCTGCAGGCCGGGTTCGACCCAGCCGCCCCTGTCGCCGGGGAGCTGGACGCCAGTGCGGTTGAATAAGCCGAAACGGGCCAGTCCGTCAGTCAGCCTCTTGTAGCCGAGCCTTAGTCCGGCAGCGACCGTTGCTGTGTTGCACGACTTGGCGATCACCATGCGGACCGTGTTTTCGCCCGGTGCGGGTGTGCGCGACTTGTGTGCTTCACAGTTGATCCTCTTGCCGTCCAGCATGCGATAGCCCGGGCACTCGAAGACCTCGTCGCCATGCACCAGGCCTGCGTTGAGGGCCAGGCACCACGTGATCGGCTTCATCACGGACCCGGGTTCGTAGAGCAGGAGCGCCCTGTTGCGCAGCGCCTCAAGGCTATTGTTGAGCTTGGACCTGTCCATCGGATCACAGGTTGGCATGCTCACCATGCCAAGGATGTCGCCCGTAGTCGGGTCCAGGACGATTGCCGTGACTCCTAGCGGGCTGTGCTCACGAACGCATTCGGCGAGCGCCGCTGCGCATATGCGCTGAACGTCAATGTCTATGGTCAGTTTGAGGCTCGCGCCGTCAGCGGCCGAAACAACGCGTTCGATGGCGGTTGGTATGAGCACGCCGGCGGGATCAACGCGAGCCTGCATCCAGCCAACGCTGCCGGTCAGCGCTGTGTTGGCCCACAGTTCGAGTCCGCTCGTTCCCACAACGGTACCATAGGTTGACGGGATGGTCATGCCGACGAGCGCTGTCGAAGTGTCGCCTCCTGCGTACACCCGCTCAGAATGGACTTCGTTGACAGCGCCCCTGAGCAGTTCCTTGTAGTTGCGATTGAGGGAGAACCACCGAAGCGCCGCGGCCTCGGCGGCGGTCACGTTCTCTTTGATGATCTTGGACCGGTCGTACTCCCCGCGTCGGTTCGTCGTTGACAGCATTGTCTCGAGGACTTCTCCGGTCTTGAGGCCCAGCAATCCGGCAAGCAGACGCGCGGTCTTGGCCGCCTCTGTTCGTAGCGGCTTGCCGCTATCCGGATCCTTTGGGAGCCGATCGGGATCATATGTCACGCGTCGTACATCGCGTGTCAGAGCGAGGGGCACGCCGTTTCGATCGAGAATGTCGCCGCGTCTGGGAGGGATGACGCGGGTCTTGGCGCGCCGCTTGTCTGCCTCCTTTACATAGGCGGACCGCTTGACCGTCTGAAGGTATACCGTCCGGACCACGAGACACGCCGCCAGGCCGACGCCGAGCAGCAGCAGCCTGCCGTTGCGCTGCACCGGGTCGTCAAGCCGCTCGTGGCGCCCGCGGTTCATGGTGTCGGCTTGCCTGTCTCGCTGGAGGTCCCGTGGCTTGCCACCACGAGCGGCCGCGGCGTGTCTATCCCGAGAGGGACAATGTCTGATGTGGGCTGCATTCCGTGCTTCTTGGCCCAGGCCGCAAGCTGGGCCGGCGAGAGAACCTTTCGAATCTGATCGCGCAAGCCAGTGATCTCGATCCGGTCGTTCTGTATCTGCCTGAGGAGCCGGTTACGGGTGTTCAATGCCGAAGTAAGACGAGCCTGCCCCACACCGTAGATGACGAACGGACAGGTTACCACCACTGCAGTGATGATCCACGGGCTCGCATCACGTCCAACCGCTGCCAACTGAGCGGTGAGCCCTCGCAGGCCCGTGCGGCCTTGCCGGGAATGACGGCCGTACCGTCGGTCGGCGAATCGTGTGCTGAAGCGCTGAACCTCAACTGCCATCTTCGTCACCTCCGTTCACAGGGCTCCGACCTGTCGGCAGGACGGACCCACGGGTGGAACTCCTATATCCGTTCGGCCACGCGCATCACTGCGCTGCGCGACCTGCGATTGGCTGCGATCTCGGCATCGCTCGGTCTGATTCCCCGTTTGGTGAGCACTTTGAGCATCGGCTGACGCCCGCAAACGCACTGCGGGAGCGATGGGGGGCACGTGCAGGGGTTCGCTAACGCCCTCATCGTGTGCTTGACGGCCCGATCCTCCAAGCTGCAGAAGCTGATGCATACGCACCGCGCGCCGACCGAGAGCATGGGCACGATGACCGTGATCGCTTCCTTGATGGCTCCGATGTCGTCGTTCACCGCATAGCGAAGCGCCATCATGCATCTTGTGGCTACGTGTATATTCCTGGGCCATGCCGCGCGCGGCACGGCCTGCTCGATCAGCCGAACCACCTGAGACGTGGTTCGTATCGGCTCGGACTGCCGGGCCTCGACGATGCGTCGCGCGATCCTTGCAGCCCAACGCTCTTCGCCGTACTCGAGGAACAGCTTGGTCAGTTCGCCGGCATCGAGGCGGGCGATCAGATCGGCTGCGCTCTCGCGAGCGTCCTCTCCTCGGCGCATGTCCAGAGGCGCCTCGTGACGGAAGGAGAATCCGAGGTCTCCCTGCAAGTCGCTGGAACTGAGCCCTTGGTCGAACAGCACGCCGTCAACCTCGTCTATGCCATGCCGCCGAAGCAGCTCCGGCAGATGCCGGAAGTTGCCTTCGATCCCAATCACGTGCAGCCCGGGCCGAGAGACCCGGCTCAAGGCTATTGCCAGAGCCTCAGACTGCGCATCCACAAGAGCGAGGAGGCTGTCTTGAGGCATCATGTCCGCCAACAGGCTCGCATGACCCCCATGGCCGGCCGTGGCGTCAACGATGACCCGCATCTGCTGACGCCTCAGCCACGCAACCGCCTCAGGACCGAGAACCGTCGCGTGGCTGTCCTCGTACTGCATTACATTAACTCGGTGAACCCGAACTCGCGGGCGACCTCCGATGCGAGAGGCGCTACGTGCATCTTTCGGGCATACTCCTGATGCCTGTCGCGATTCCAGATCTCGAACCTTCGCCCCAGCCCAAGGAAGACCGCGCAATCTCTGCGCCTGAGTCCGCAATACTCCAGAAAATGCTCCGGGATCGAGATGCGGTTCGACTCTTCTCGTTGCACCTCGACGGCAGTCCCGATCATTCGTCGAAACGCCGTCGGCCACTCATGCTCCCTTGCCGCTCCACGCTCCAACATGGCGTCCCAGCCCTCTTTGCTCATCCCCGCCACGCATTCGTCGAAGCCATAGACGAGCACCACCTTCTTATCGAGGGCCTGCCGAGCCGGCACGGGGATCACAATGCGTGCCTTGTCGTCCACGCTTAGGAGATAAGATCCGCGGAAGCCAGGTTCCACTTAAGTCGCGCCGCCCTTCACGACCCAATTGGGATGAGTTGACATTTCGTCAGGAAGCCATATGGGATTGGTTCACACCAGTGATTATAGGCGTGTCGGAAACCCGTGTCAAGCTGTCACGGAGAAAAAAGTCGGCGCACTTTGCGCCGACGTCAATGGCGGACTGGGCCGCCCTTCAGGGCGTTAGCGTCTCCCGAGACCCCCCGTTGAGTGTCCCGGGCGAAGTCGTTGGCCCGGCGACGGGAGGTGATCCGCTGGGCGCAGCCGGCAACGCCGTTCCGCGAGCCACTACCTTCGGGAAGGCGCGGTAGACATCCCTGGAAAGCAGCTCACGCTGAACGACCCTGCCATCTTGTTTGATCACCCGCCAAACCGTGACGCGGTGCCCTGAGTGACCGCGATCAAGCGTGACGGTCTTGCCAATCGGAAGTGACGGATCGGAGACAGTCTTCACAGGCGCTGGCCAACTCCCGATGCCGGTGCGTTCGATGGAGATGGTGCGGCCGGGCACGGGAGTGCCGAAGAGTCGAACCACGACGCGACCATTGGAACCGTCGGCAACAACCCCAACCGCCGTATCGGTGGTGTTGCGCAGTTTGAGGTCAATGGCGCCGTAGGCCACGGTCGCGTCTCTGCCCGCAGGCAGATAGTGGACGGGGAAGGCGTGATGACTTCGTGTCACCACCCCGAGGCCGGCAAGCAGAGCGGCATTATAGAGCGTGCTCGAGACCTGGCAGATGCCGCCGCCGATACCCGGCTCCATGCGGCCTCGCACAATGACCGGCGCCATCTTGAAGCCAGCTTCGGCGACTCTGGGACCCACAGTCTCGTTGTACGAAAACACCCCGCCGGGCTTGATGATCGTGCCATTGATCTTGGCGCAAGCCAACTCGAGGTTCTCCCGACGATTGCCCCGCTCACGATAGTGCGTCTCGAACCTGGCGATCTCGGCGATGATGCCGGAAGCTTCGGCGACCGTGACGGAAGCGGGAGCGACGCGCGTGACCAGGTCAACGCGATCGCCCTTGCGCCCTGCGAGCAGCTCGCGCACGGCCGCTGCCGAGGCATCGATGTCGAGCGCGAGACCCGGCCGATCCTGTATGATGCTGGGCTTGCCGGAGACCAGGACCATGCGCGCCGGCTTGCCGGGACGCGTGATTGTCGGGCTGACGATGTACTTGAGGTAGCGCGTAAGCGCGGCGTCATCGAGGCGCACGACAAGGCCGACGGCGACTGGATCCCTGTGAACAAAGCGCCGCGTCAACCGGCCCCAGACACCCTCGGAACGCGCAGCATCGAACGCGGCCTTGACTGTGGCCGATATGTCAACCCGCTCGCCCAGCATCTTGAGCGTGGGCTGCCACATGCGCCGCCGCCCCTCGGGTAGCGTGACGATCAGTATGACGCGCTCTGCGAGCCGTCCGGCAGCCACGGTCTCGAGCGACTCCGCCAACTCGTCGGCGCTCTTGCCGGCATAGGTGCGGCCATGGATGGCGACCCAATCGGGCAGGGTGTCGCCGCCGCGATCCAGCCGAGCGCCGGCTGCCGATATCGCGCCCGCCACCGCCCACACGCAAACGACGATGGCAGCAACGAGCCGCCGATTCACTGCCGCCTCCCCGTGTGATCGGCTTGCGAGCCGTCGGCATGATCGGCAAGCTGACGACCAAGCTTCTCTATGTGCTGCTCCAGCAGTTCCAGTCGTTGACGCATCTCACGTATCACTTCGTCCTGAGGATCCACCCGGTTCGTCACGTTGTCCATAGCCGGCACGTCATTGTCCACCCTGAGCCCATCACGCATGACGATCCTGGCCGGCACGCCCACAACTGTGCAGTTCGGCGGCACATCACGGTTAACGACGGCATTGGCTCCTACCTTGCAGTGGTCCCCGATGGTGATTGCTCCGATGATTTTCGCTCCCATGCCTATCATTACGTGGTTGCCTATTGTGGGATGGCGTTTGACTGGCTCTGCGCTCGTGCCGCCCAGGGTCACCTGATGAAACATCAGTACGTCGTCGCCGATGACTGCCGTCTCGCCGATCACCACTCCCAGACCATGGTCAATGAACAATCTTCGTCCGATCGTCGCTCCAGGATGGATTTCGATGCCTGTTACCAGCCGTGAGAAGTGCGAGATCATCCTGGCCAGCAGTTTCCAGACTTCGCTCGGCCACCCGAGGTTCCACAGTGCATGCGCAATCCGGTGTAACACAAGAGCATGGATGCCCGGATACGTTAGGACGGTCCAGGTGTTCCGAGCCGCCGGATCGCGCAGCATGGCGGTCCTGATATCCTCGCGGAGCCTGGCAAACACGGAGGAGGCGCGAACTCCTTTCCTCATAAGGTATACGTACTGGGTGCCGGACGCATTTCCGCGGTGCGCATGGGCGGCTGTGTGCGGCACTTCGATTGGGCAGTGTAGCATACGCAGTCGCACTGCCTCTTCGGAGGCTCGTTGGCTGAGACGGCGTGAGCGACGCGCCATGCCGGAAGCGCCGATGGTCGCGTATCGGCGCCTGACTGGTGATTAGCCATGCGTCCTTGTCTTCGGGCAAGCAGGAATCAACCGGCGGGCAGCCGAACCAGCAACCAACCATGTGTCCCATTAGCCGATGTCTCCCATACTTCCTTAAGGCACTGCACATTGCACTCTGACAAGACCCGCCCTGCTCCGACAGGCCAACCCTCCGAGCGCCCGCGCGTCCGCATGGTCACTCCCAGATCGGTCCTCGTCGCCCTCGTGTTGATGCCGCTGAACGCGTTCTGGGTGACCCGAATGGAGGTCATCCGGTATGCAGGGCACCCCACCACGATCTCCTTGTTTTTCAACGTGGTGTTCCTGCTTGCCGTGCTGCTGGCGCTGAACTCCGTGGTTCGCCGCGTGTCCAAGCGTCTGGCGCTAACTCCTCCGGAGCTGCTGACCGCCTACATCATGCTGGCCCTGGGCTCGGCAATCGCAGGCCACGACATGATCGAGGTGCTGACGCCGATCCTGGCGCACGCGCACTTCTACGCCCGACCCGAAAACGCATGGACGACCGATATCATCCCTCACATACCGAAATGGCTGTCGGTCTACGACCAGCAGGTCCTGAAGGGCTTCTACGAGGGCACCAGCTCGTTCTACGTTGCTCGGAACTTCTACGCGTGGCTGACGCCCGTTCTGTATTGGACAGGGCTCCTGACGGTCTTGGGGTTCATGATGCTCTGCATCAACACGCTGCTCCGCAGGCAGTGGACCGAGAGCGAGCGCCTGTCGTATCCGCTGGTCGCCCTCCCGCTGGAGATGGTAAGCGAGCGCACGGAACTCTTCAGAAACCGTCTGTTCTGGGCTGGAGTGATCGTGACCGCCGTCCTCGAGACATGGAACGGGCTTGCCTTCCTGTATCCGTCCATGCCGATGCTTCCGCTCAAGCGGTTCGGCGCCATGCAGGACCTGAACCAGTACATCACGTCCGCGCCGTGGAACGCGATGGGCTGGACGCCGATTGCGATCTATCCCTTCGGTGTGGCCCTCGGTATGCTTCTGCCTGTGGACCTGCTGTTCTCGGTCTGGTTCTTCGCATGGGTATGGCGCGCCGAAAGGATTGCCACAGCCGCATTCGGCTATGCTGACATCCCCGGTTTCCCTTACGTGGAGGCGCAGTCATTCGGGGCCTATGTGGGGCTTGCCGTGTTCGCGCTCTTTGTGAGTCGCGGGCACTTCGTGCGCATATGGCGCGGAATGTGGTCGCGCAAGGCCGATCTCAAAGACAAGGACGAGCCGCTACCGTACAGGGCAGCGGTGCTGGGCCTTGTTGCCGGCTCGGCCGCCGTGTACTTCTTCTGCCGGGCGTGCGGCATGAGCCCCACCATGATCGCCGCGTTCTTTACGATCTACTTCATCCTCGCCATCGCGATTACGCGCATGCGGGCCGAGCTTGGGCCTCCGGCGCATGACCTGCACATGGCCGGTCCGGACAGCATCATTCCGGCGGTTCGACAGAGCAACCAGATCGCGCGCGCCGACCTCGCCATGTTCTCGATGTTTTACGGGTTTAACCGAGCGTACCGCTCGCACCCGATGCCCATCCAGCTCGAAGCGTTCAAGATCGCCGAGCGGGTCGAGGGTCGGTACAGGCCGCTCTTCTGGGCCATGGTCTTCGCGCTGGCCTACGGCGCGTTGTGCGCGTTCTGGGCGATGCTCGATCAGAACTACAGGGTCGGGGCTGCCGAGAAGATCGCGCCGCCGAATGTGAACCTGATCTTCGGTCGGGAGCCCTGGGACCGGATGGCCGGATGGATCCGATCGCCATCGGCACCGCAGCAGCAGTTCAACACCCAGGTCGCCATCGGCGTCGGTTTCCTCGTCACGCTCGTGCTGAATACCATGCGCCTGCGGCTCGGGTGGTTTCCTTTCCATCCTGTCGGTTATGCCGTATCCAGTTCGTGGTCCCTGTCGCTTCTATGGCTTCCGCTCATGGTGGCATGGATCATCAAGCTCCTGCTGCTTCGGTACGGAGGGCTGAAGGCCTATCGGCACTGGCTGCCTCTGTTCCTTGGCATCATCCTGGGCGAGTGCGTTATCGGAAGCATGTGGACCCTCGTCGGCATCACTCTCGATATGCCCACGTACGCGTTCTGGCCGTAGGAGATCGTCGGAGCCCGCCCAATGCTGCAAGCGCTGGCCATTCGCGATCTGGCGATCATTAGATCCCTGGACGTTGAGTTCGGCCCCGGGTTCAGCGTCTTGACCGGCGAGACCGGAGCCGGCAAGTCCGTCATTGTGGGAGCGCTCGCTGCCGTTCTTGGAGGACGCGCCGGAGCCGATCTGGTCCGCGCCGGTTCCACTCGCGGCGTCGTTGACGCCCTGTTCGACATTTCGGACCATCCGGCGTTGACCGAGCGTGTCCGGGAACTGGGCTATGAGGCTCCGGACGGCGAGTTGGCGCTCACGCGCGAAATCGCCGATACCGGCAAGACCGTCGCGCGTGTTTCCGGTCGTCCGGCCACGGTGAGCCAGCTTCGCGAGATCGGCGAGATGCTCGTGGACATCCATGGCCAGCACGAGCATCAGACGCTGCTGGACCCCCGGAAGCACATGGCGTTTCTCGATGCGTGGGCCGGACCGGAGCACGCGGATCTACAGGAGCGCGTATTCGAACTCTGGCAGACTCTGAGCAAACTTCAGGCTGAGATCGCCAACCTGAACACAGACACCCGCGAACGGGCTCGACAGGCCGACCTCCTCCGGTATGAGATCACCGAAATCCGCGACGCGAACCTCGATCCCGAAGAGGAAGAGCGGCTTGTGGATGAGCTCCGGCGGCTTCGCAACGCCGAACGACTGCGGAACGGGGTGACGGCCGTCGTTGCGGCGCTCGGGGGAGACGGCCCAACTTCAGTCGCCGACGGCCTGGCATCGGCAACGCGAGCGCTGGAGACTGCGGCAGGCCTTGATGAAGGCCTAGCCCCAATCGCCGAAACGCTGTCGTCCGCTCGATATGACGTCGAGGAATCCCATCGCAGCCTGGCGGAGTATCTGGCCGACCTCGACGCCGACCCGGCGCGTCTTGATGGGCTGCAGGACCGGCTGAGCGCCATTTCGGACCTGAAGCGCAAGTACGGCGCGACCATCGGCGAAGTGCTGGCCTATGCTGACCGCGCAGAACTCAGACTGGCCGAGCTTGAGCACGGGGAGGAGCGTGCGGAAGCGCTTGGCGTCGAGCTTGCGAAGGTCCAGGCCGAGTACGACAGCGCAGCTGAGGCCCTGTCCCGTTCGCGGCGCGAGGCAGTGGGGCGGTTCGAGCCGACCGTGCTGGCGGAGCTGCGGCAGCTTGCCATGGACAAGGCCGAGTTCAAAGTGGAGCTCACTCGGGGGCAACCGTCCGGAACGGGACTGGATTCGATCGAGTTCATGCTGTCCGCGAACCCAGGTGAGCCTCTAAGACCGCTCGCGCGCATCGCGTCGGGCGGCGAGATATCCCGCGTGATGCTTGCGATCAAGAGCGCCATGTCCAGTCGTTCGCCGGTGCCGATCATGGTCTTCGACGAAGTGGATGTCGG
This sequence comes from Chthonomonadales bacterium, assembly GCA_037442185.1. GTDB lineage: Bacteria > Armatimonadota > Chthonomonadetes > Chthonomonadales > CAJBBX01 > JAAYVH01. The sequence continues at coordinate 13,752 of JBBIQU010000027.1, forward strand.
CATTGGGGGGCGCACTGCAGGCGTGGTCGGCGAGAAACTGCGGTCGCTGGCCCTATCAGCCCAGGTCATCTGCATCACTCACCTTGCGCAGATCGCCCTGTGCGCCCATGCGCAGTACGCGATCAAGAAGGAAGAGGACGCCGGGCGAACCGTCGTCGGCATAGCCCAACTGAACGAAGCGGAGCGTATCGAAGAACTCGCCCGTATGGTTGCGGGCCAACACGTGTCCGACTCGGTGCGCGAACACATCCGGCAGATGCTGACCCGGCGTCCGGGGTGAGGAGGGTGTCTCGTTCAGCCGCGGATAGGTTCCGGCGCAGCCTCGCCGGGCCGGCGCACATCCTGATCGCGGTTGGCTGCCTGGTTGGGCGTGCTGATGTTCCCGCGTTCGGCAAAGTCCTGCCCACGGCAGTGATCCTCTGCGAAGGCCTGCATGCCGATGCGCTGACCTATCCTGAGCTTCCCGCCCTGCGCGAGATGGCTAACCAAGGCGCCGTCGGACTGATGGCGATGCCGCCGGCCATGGCTCGCTCCCCGTATAGCGCCATGCTGAGCCTGGCCACAGGATCGCCGGCCCAGGGAACTGACACCGACGCCGACGCATACCTGCCCACCGAGACCGTCGAACGCGGCAGTCCGTTTGCAGCGCTCAGGCGGCGAACGGGACATGCAACCAAGCCTGAGCTTGGTACGGATGTGTTTGTCCACATCGGAATCGGCTCCCTGACACGGCGCGGATACGCCGAGCGCTTGATCGGCGCGCGGGTCCGCACGAACTCGCGGATCAGCGTGGACGTTACGGAATGGCGAGAAGGCACGCCAAGGTCCAACAGGCTGGGATCGCTCATGGCCGTTGGGCTCGACGGTATCGGCGACACCTCCGCAGACGCCCGCTCCGGCGTAACGATCGTGCAAGTCGGGCACAACCGAGCAGAGATCAACGATGCGCTGCGAAAATGGATGGGGCTGCGCTGCCGCATCTGGCTGCTCTCATATGTGCCGTCGCCCGACCAGGTGAGATCGTATCTTGCGCGGCCGACGCTGACGCTCGTCTGGGAGCCGAACGGGAAGCAGGCAGCGCTCACGTCGCCAACCACTCGAACGCCGGGTCTCATATCATACGCCGACGTCGCGCCGTCGCTCTTGGAGTGGACCGGCAGTGTGCCGGACCCCTCGCTTCCCGGCCATGCCGTCGTGGCGGTCCGTGCTGCGGACCCGATCACGCTGGTGAGGTCATTCGATCGCGTTGCCGCAACCAACGCAGCCGGAATGGTCACTGTCCTTACATTCTACGGCGCGCTCGCGGGACTCGTCCTCGCAATCGGAATGTGGGGTATCGCGCGGCGCCCAGCGGTCGTGCCCGTCGTGGCCGTCGGATGCCGAATGCTCATGCCGCTCCCGCTCGCTTTCCTGGTTTCAGGGCCGGTCGCGCTCGCGTCTCCCCAGCCGCTTGCGCCAGTGCAGTATGCGATCGCAATCGGCATAGCATGCTTTGTCGTGTGGGCGATCGTCGAAGGGCTCATTCGCAGGTTGCGAGGCAAGCTGCCCATCCATTACGTTGGCGCCATTATGCTCCTGACTGTCCTGTCGGTCATTGCCGATGCTGTGACCGGCCAGCACTTGCACAAGAGCTCCGTCCTTGCTGCCGCGGGCGGCGCCGGAACTCGTTTCTACGGGATCGGCAACGAATACATGGGCTTCACAGTTGCGGCGTCCCTGGGCATTGCCTGCATGTTCGGCGTCTGCCGAACCGGTGCGGCCGTTCTTGGACTGGCGGTCATCTCTTCGCTTGGCCTCGGGTCCGTGGGAGCGAACGCGGGCGGGGTCGTCACAGCCTCGACCGGATTCCTCCTGTGCCTGTGGCCACGCAGATCGGGGCGTCCGAGCCTCGGGGTTGCCGTCGCGTGCTTCGTCGCCGGCATCGCCGTCGCGGTGGCGTTCGCCATGGTTGACCGCGCGATTGCCGGTTCCGGGGCTTCTCACCTCGGCGCCGCCGTAGGCGCAGCCACGCGCTCTGGTGCCGAAGCGGCACTCGCCATTGCCCGTCGGAAGGCTGATCTTGCGCTAGCCTCGGTTCTCAGCGCGCCTGGGCTCTTTTCCGTATCTGGCTTCATTGCGCTTTGCGTGGCGGCGTGGGCGGGCTGTCGGCGGGACCTCAACGAGGTTGCCGTCGCCTATCCCGGATGGCAGCAATGGCATTCGGCTTCGGTCCCGACGGCGGTGGCCGCGTTCCTCGCAAACGACACGGGCATCGTGCCGATGCTGATCATCTACGGCGCTTGCCTGATGGTCGGCCTCATGCTCAGGTTCTGCATGGTCGCGCCGGCGCCGTTGCAGCGTTCCGTGTCATTGCCCCCAACCTGACCACCTCCCGCATAACACGGGGATGACGATGCAGGAGTGCCAAGTGCGGTCGAGGGCT
>JBBIQU010000027.1:16195-28869 GCA_037442185.1 Chthonomonadales bacterium
CGGACGGCGGTCGGTATTTCAGTCCGAGGGCGCGTGACCCCTGCATGCGGCAATGCACCGGCGCATGGCGGGCGCTCTGCGGGTGAGCTCGCGATAGAGGGTCAGCTGCACCATTGCGCGTGTCTTGTTGATGTCGGGCGGATCGCCGGGCGCCGGCTGGAAGTAGCTGTCCCCTCGAATGTAATCTGCGAGGAACCTAACGCCCAACTCGAGCGCCAGAATCTGGACGGCGTCCACCATGAGCTCGATCTCGGGTTCGGTTACCTCACGGGCCGTCGTCAGGAACCCTCGCGCGAGGGCCTCGAAGACATCCGTGTCCACGCGGACACGGCTCAGATCGGTCGCCTTTTCACCCACGACGTTGACGAGGGATCGCGCCATATCACCCCAGTCTGCCAGCCAAGTGTGGGGCATGATGGTATCGAGGTCCACCAGCGCTCGCACGGCTCCGGTCTCGGCATCAAAGAGGAAGTTGTCGAGCTTCGTGTCGCCATGGATGGCCACGCGCCGAATCTTCCCGCGTTCCATCGCTCTGAGGAGGGCGAAAGCAAGCTCGCGGCTCTCGAGGGTCAGGTCAATGCAGGGCTGCAGCTCAGGGTCGTTGAGCCTCGCGCGGTACTCCCGGTCGCCGAGATGGACGAGGAAGTGAAACTGTGTCGTATCCCGAACGACCGGCTCCTCCGGCAAGTATGGCGAGGCGTCGCTGAGGGTCCTGGATCCGTTCAACACGGAGTCGAGCTGTGCGTAGTAGACGCGGGTGTCTCTGTATCCCGGCAACGGGCTTGTGAGGTCGGCGACATCTATCCCGGAAGTCAAGTCGCCAAACAGGGCCAGTCCTCGGCCTGCCTGTTCGGCCAGCGCCAATCGCTTGGCCCGTGACCGTATCTGGTTCAAACTCTTGTAGGACGTGCATCCGGCTATGCGCACCATCATGCGCCAGAAACTTATGCTGGATGCGTCAGCGATCTCGAGGATGGGTCCGCCGTGGTCGGCAGGGACCAGCGTGAGGGTGTCCCATCTGACGCCTTCGGGCAGGGGGTGCCGCTCCATGTACTCCAGTTGAGCGGCCGTGCATGCCTGCATCGCCGCAACGACCCTGTGCGGATCGGTGAACACGTCGTTGTTCATGCGTTGCAGCAGGTACTCGCGCTGATCTCCTTCGGGTCCCGCAACGACAAGGTACATCTCGTGGCTCATGTTGCCCTTGTCGGGAAAGTCGCGCGCCTCTGCAGGCTCCGGGATCACGAAGCAAGACGCGATATGGGATGCCCGCAACAGGGCGGCATCGCTGGATCGTGGCATCAGTCAGGCCTCCAGGCGTTGAAGGACGCAGCGCGCATGGCTTCGGCAACGTCCAGATTCAGGTGCAACGACGGCGCGCGCTCACGCCAGCTTCGACAGCGCGCTTCGCACTTCCTGAGCGAACCGCTCGATGTGCGCGGTCACCAGGCCCTCCGGCGACAACGTATCGTCGTTCACGAGCGGCGTCAAGTCCATGCCGAAGTTCACAAGGTCGGCCGTATCGGTCGCATGGCTGTCGAGGTAAGTGGCGTTCGCTCTTCGGCGCCCCATGGTGGCAAGGTCATAGCGCTTGCCGCCGGCGATCTGCGAATCGAACACCCCGACCAGTGACGTGGCGATGTTTTCGTGCTCATCAAGCCGGAAAACCACCTTGTCGGCGTCGCACATCCAATCGAGCCCGCGCCAGACTTCGCAGCCAAGCAGTCTCGATGGGCGCTTCGCGCGGGGCAGTGAACGTATAGCCGCAATGGTGCGAAGGGCGACGGCGACATGGGTCGGGTGTTTGTCGGCCAAGTTGTGCGTATAGACCACGTCGGGGCCGGCCGCCTCGATGATCCCGGCGATGTCGGAAACGGCAGCGGCATAGGCAGGGTCCTTGACTTCCGAACTGGTATGGTCAAGGAATGCGACGGCGGAATACTCCCCGACGAATGCGGCCTTCTTCTGCTCGACACGTCGGACCGCCTGCATCTGCTCGTCGGTGTAGTTCCCGTACAGGCCGTCGCGAGGGCTGCCCGCGCCGTTGGTCGCGACGACACCCGTGAACCAGGCATCGGTGCGTCCGAAGCATTTCAGAATGCCCTCCGACGCCATGATCTCCAGGTCATCCTGATGGGCTCCGACGGCCAAGTGCGTCGTGCGCCGAAGCGCATGGTCGCAGTCCGAACCATCCGGAACGTAGATCTCAGCGGTGGGTTTCGCAAGCGCTATCACTCGGATGTCCTCCTTTCGCCGGCCGGCATCAGCCCCGATGGCTCACCTGACGATAGCCGGCAGGCTGGCCGCGGCGATGGACTGGCCCACGCGACGCGCCTTTTCGTCAGGAAGGGCCAGGTGCAAGCGCGGTGCCAGCTCGGGGAAGTCGAGCTGAAGCACGCGCTGAGCAGTCTCCACGATCACATCGCCGCCGACGCCTGTCGTCACGCGCCCCAGAACCAGCACGTGCTTGAGATCATAGAAGTCGGCGTAGTGCGCCACGGCGTACCCCAGACACGCGCCGATCGATTCGTACACGCCGCGCGCCGTCGCGTCGCCGTCGCGCATGCGCATCTGCAGCGCTTCCAGCTTCTCGGGCAGTCCGAGGCCGGCCTCGAAGCGCATACCGGCCGCTTCGGCAATGCGGATGGCGCCCTGTTGCGAGAAGTACTGAACGCCGCATCCGATATCGCCCGACCACTCATCGGCCGGCGCGGCCTCGCGGTAATCCACCGGCGCAAACGCCAGCTCGTTCAGCCATGCCGTAATGTTCCCGTCGGGCGTGACGTACCCGGCCGCCTCGCTCGAACCCATCGCGATTCCCAGCACCGGATTGTCCTCGAGTGACATTGAGCCGGCGAGCGCCGTGACCTCGCCGTCATTAATGACTTCGAGCGGAACTCCCAGCTCTTTGCCGATCTCGATGAACATGCCCGCCACGCGCCTGTCGAACACGTCCCGAGGCACGCCGCGAAACAGCGACGCGACACGCACGCGGTTGGCGATGTATACGCCTGCGGCGCTGCCACCCACCGCATCGAGTCTGGGCATGTGCTCGGCCGCAACCTTGATGGAATGCATGATGCCGTCGTAATGGTACTGAGGATCGGACTGGTTGCGCGGGTCCCAGGGAACCTCAATGCTGAACACCGGACGGCCGTCTATGACGGCGCTCGATTTGCGGTCGCTGGCTCCCAAATCGAACCCGACGCGGCATCCGTCAAGGCGACGGCCGAGCGGCGAAGACGTTTCGTGGGAATCCGGCACGCGATCGGCGCTCGTGGCGACGATAGTGAATGGCCTCTCGTAGACCGAGCTCATGAAATCGTAGTCGAATGCCCTCGCGCCCTGGGGCGAATAGACGGTCCGGAGATGCTCGGCAATGTCGCGCGGACCTCCGACGTGAAGAACGCATCCGCCCCTCTGCCACAGCAGGAACTTGACGATGCGTTCCACGTACGGGAGGTTGAGATCGGCGGCCTGATGACTCTCAGGCAGCACGACGGTCTCATATGTCGAGACAGACCCATCGCTGCGTTCCAGCGCCAGCCGCAGAGGAACTGCACCTGCCTGGCCGGCCATCCTACGCAACGTCCTATTGATCAGCGGGGCGGGACGAAACGTCGGATCGAGAGGCGGAACAACCGCCGGCGCGCACTCGAGCGCGGCGAGACTTGACATGGCTATCCTCCGGTGCGGCGCCCGCGATTCCGGGCGGAAAGGCGGGGTCTTGCGTTGAAATCCATCATAGCAGACAGGTCCGGCGCGGCGCAAGGCACATTGACAGGGATCGAGCGGTTGGAGTAGACTTCATCCGTTCAGCGCCAGCAAGACATCCCTTTTAAGTGCGCCCAGAGAGGCGGTCAAAGGGCTCCGCAGGATGCCGAAGTTCCATCAGGGAACATCGCGCGCCTTCCCGGCGGGTCCGCACCCACGGGGAGGCGCGTTATTGCAACGGAGGGTCGCTGTGGCAGGCCGCAAGGTGATGGATGCCGACGAGATACGGCGCGCCATGACCCGGATCGCCCACGAAATCGTGGAGCGCAACCGGGGCGCCGAGCAAGTCGGTCTTGTTGGGATTCTGATGCGCGGCGCTCCCCTCGCAGCCCGTTTGGCCAAGCTCATCCACGAGATCGAAGGCATCAGACCACCGGTCGGCTCGGTGGATGTTGGCCTTTACCGCGACGACTATCCTGCGCGCCGACCTCCCGTCCGGCCCACAGACATTCCCTACGACATCACCGGGCGGCACATCGTCCTGGTTGATGAGGTCCTCTTCACTGGACGCACTGTGCGGGCCGCGATAGACGCCCTCATGGACCTCGGCAGGCCGGCGTCGGTGCAGTTAGCCGTCCTGCTCGACCGAGGTCACAGGGAGCTGCCCATTCGTCCGGACTTCGTCGGCAAGAACATTCCGACGGCACGGGCCGAACACGTGAGCGTCCGCCTGCATGAGCTTGACGGAGACGACTGCGTTGTCATTTCGTCAAGCCCCGAACAGAGCGCAGCCGCCGCCGGCGCGCCGCCGGCGGCCAAGCCCGTCCCAAAGGGTGACGAGAGCGTCATGGGAGGTCAAGCATGACGGGCATGACTGACCTGCTCAGCCTTCGCGAGCTGGACGTCCGCCATATTCGGAACATCCTCGCGACGGCCTCCAACATGCGCGAGATTCTCGACCGCTCCGTCAAGAAGGTGCCGACGCTGCGCGGTCGAGCTGTGGTCACCCTGTTCTATGAGGCGTCCACGAGGACACGGACTTCGTTCGAGCTTGCCGCCAAGTACATGAGCGCCGACGCCGTGAACATCTCGGTAGCCCAGTCATCGGTCTCGAAGGGCGAGTCGCTGAAAGACACCCTGCGCACATTGCAGAGCGTCACGGCCGACTGCATTGTTATCCGACACAGCTCCTCGGGCGCCGCGCATCAAGCCGCGCGGTTTGCCGAAATCCCGGTGATCAATGCCGGGGACGGGCGGCACGAGCATCCGACGCAGGGGCTGCTGGATGCGCTCACGATCGCTGAGGCCAAAGGCCGATGCTCGCCATCCGATGCCCGGCCGGTCGCCTTCGACCTGTCGGGACTGACGGTGGCCATCGTTGGCGATCTCGCTCATAGCCGCGTTGCGCGTTCGAACGTGTGGTGTCTGACCAAGCTCGGCGCAACGGTGCGATGGTGCGGACCGGCGACGCTCATACCTGCCGATGCCCGGTCCTTGCCCGTGACGGTGACGACGGACCTGAGGGAAGGGCTAGCGGACGCCGACGTTGTCATGGTCCTGCGCCTGCAGACCGAGCGAATGGAGAAGGGGCTCTTGCCGAGCATGCGCGAGTATGCCGGCGTCTGGGGCGTTTCGCCGAGGGCTCTTGCGTGGGCCAAGCCGGATGCGCTCGTGATGCACCCGGGTCCCATGAACCGCGGGATTGAGATATCGGCCGACGTTGCCGACGGACACGTGCCGGGCTCTGTGGCGATCGAAGACCAGGTCAAGAACGGCGTCGCGGTTCGCATGGCGTGCCTGTACTTGCTCATTGAGCCGGGCTCGGACGCCGGCGGTCGTGGAGAAACGGCGTGAATCTGATCGTGCGCGGCGGACGCATCCTCGATCCGTCACAGGGGATTGACCGGGTAGCGGATCTCATTATCGTGGACGGCGTTGTCGAAGCCATTGCGCCCACCGAACACGCGGCCAACGCTCCGGAATCCAGCCATGCCGGCGTTCCCGAATGCGAGATTGTTGATGCGTCCGGCCTACTGGTAACGCCGGGGCTTGTGGACATCCACGTTCACCTGCGCGAGCCCGGCTTTGAATACAAAGAGGACATCGAATCGGGCACGCGAGCCGCCGCTGCCGGTGGTTTCACCTCGGTGTGCTGCATGCCCAACACCGACCCCGCCATTGACAGCCCTGCGGTTGTGCGGCAGATCATTGAGCGAGCGGAGGACGTGGGCTTTGCGCGCGTGTTCCCGATCGCATCGTTAACTCGCGCCATGGCCGGCGACCGGCTCGCGGACATTGCCGATCTTAAGGCGGCCGGCGCATGCGCCATTTCCGACGATGCGTTCCCGGTGCAGAGCTCCGAGACCATGCGCAGGGGCATGGAGTACTGCGCGCAGTTCGGCCTGACGCTGATGACCCACAACGAGGATCAGAGTCTGACCGTGGGCGGAGCGATGAACGAAGGAGTCGTCGCGACCACGCTCGGCGTGCCGGGGATCCCCCGCGTGTCGGAGGATATCGGAGCCGCTCGAAACATCCTGCTTTCGCGGCTAACCGGATGCCGACTGCACCTGCTGCATATCTCCACGGGCACAACGGCGCAACTCCTGAGGTGGGCCAAGGAAGTCGGCGCACCTGTTACCGGGGAGACCGGCCCGCATTACCTGACGCTGACTGACGAAGCATGCGAGGGGTTCAACACAAACGCGAAGATGAACCCTCCGCTCCGAACCGCCGAGGATAGGGCGGCCCTCAGGGCGGCGCTGGCCGACGGAACCATTGATGTCATAGCCACCGATCATGCTCCCCATGCAGGGTACGAGAAAGAACGGGAGTTCGACAAGGCTCCCTTCGGCATTCTGGGACTTGAGACCGCATTCGGCCTCATCTACACGCATCTGGTGGGTTCAGGGGCGCTGTCGCTCAGCGACGCCATACGCTGTATGACGCACGCCCCCGCAGAGGCGCTCCGACTTCCCGTCGGCACTCTGAAACCGGGCGCGCGCGCCGACGTGGCGATATTTGACCTGAACGCCAGATGGACCGTGGACCCCGCATCGTTCCGTTCGAAGTCCCGCAACACGCCATTCGCCGGCTGGGAGCTTCAGGGCAAGCCCGTAATGACGATTCTGGGAGGACGCGTTGTCCACGTTTGACCCGGATGTCCTCTTCCACGGCGCCCGTTTAGCGTTCGGCGGTGCGCCGGAGCCGATGGCGGTTGCCGTAGCCCGTCGCAGGATCCTCGCCGTGGGTCCGAGTGACGAGATGATCTCGGCCGTCGGGGCCAACGTCAAGAAGGTGAACGTACGTGGGATGCTGCTGATCCCCGGCTTCAACGACTGCCACATGCACATCCTGGGCTACGGGCTGAAGCTGACATCGGCGAACCTGAGGCCTGATGCGGGAGTGCGCGACGCCGGCTCATTCGTGGAGGCGCTGCGGAGGTGGGCGCAGGCGAACCCGGACTCGGCCTGGGTGCGCGGGGCGGGCTACAACCAGAACGCCTTTCCCGATGCGGCACATGTTCCACTGGCGGAACTGGATCGAGCGGCGCCCGACAGGCCGCTGATCGTGTACCATGCGAGCGGACACGCTCTCCTTGCCAACTCACGCGCGATGGCGCTCGCAGGCGTTGGTCCGGGTACGCAGGATCCATCGGGAGGCGAGATCGTTCGCGACGCCGACGGCAATCCTACCGGACTGTTCCTCGAGAGCGCTATGTCTCTGATTACCAACGTAGTACCGATGCCGACCCGCTCGCAGATGGCGGATGCAATCCGCCGCGCCGCCTCGGCCCTGGCCAGAGTCGGCGTCACGTCGGCTTCGGACATGGGGGTAGACAACGACGAATCGGAGATCGGAGCATATCGGGACGCGGTGGAACAGGGCACAGCGCTCCGCATGACGGTCAGCCCTGAGGCCGCCGAGTTCGGCTCGCCCGACGCTGTGCCGAATCGGGAGACTCTTGAGCGCGACTGGGGCCTGAACAAGGTGCCGGCCGATGCAGTCGGTACCGTCCGCCTTGGCCCTCTGAAGCTGTACGCCGATGGAGCGCTGACAACCCGAACAGCCGCATTGAGAGAGCCCTTCATTGACACCGGCACGACGGGCATGCTACTCCATGAGCCCGACGAGTTGCGAGCCTACGTGCACGCCGGGCACCGCCAAGGCTGGCAGATGGCGGTCCATGCCATCGGCGACCGTGCCGTGGAGATCATCGTGGATGCGGTCGAGGGCTTGGACGTTGCAGGCGAGACACTCGCACAACGCGGGACGTCCGACGGACGCGCGGTGCGTCGGCATCGCATCGAACACTGCATGCTGCTTGACGATGACCTGATCGCCCGCATCCGACGCGCCGGCATTGTCGCCGTAATGCAGCCGGAGTTCATCGCGCGGTTAGGTGACGCCTACGTGCTGGGTCTCGGTCCTGAGCGCGCCTCCTCGCTGAACCCGGTAGCTCGGATGCTCCGGGCCGGCGTCCCTGTGGCGTTCAGTTCGGATTGCCCTGTCGTGCCGGGCGCGCCGCTCGACGGTGTGCGAGCAGCCATGGTCCGGCGAACGCCGTCTGGAACCGTGCTGGGAGCGTCCGAGTGCGTTGGCGTTGCCGAGGCGCTCGGGGCATACACCGAAGGCGCAGCCTACGCTGTCCATGACGAGTCGGAAACCGGCGCTCTTGCTGTCGGCATGCGCGCCGACTTCGCCATACTGACCGATCTGCCCGACGGCTCGGGCGCGTCGGAGGTTGTGGCCACCGTCTGCGGGGGCCACGTCATCCATGGAGCAGACAAGCTGCAATGAACGCGTTCCTGGTTCTAGAAGACGGAACGGTGTTCCCGGGGCGAGCGCTTGGCAAGCCCGGGCGCACATACGGCGAGGTCGTTTTCAACACGGGCATGACGGGCTATCAGGAGATTCTGTCGGACCCGAGTTATGCCGGACAGATCGTAACCCTGACCTACCCTCTGATCGGCAACTACGGCGTCACCCCCGAGGATTTCGAGTCGCGTCGCGTTCAGGTTGAGGGGCTGATCGTCCGAGCGGCCTCGGAGGAGCCTTCCAACTGGCGATCGAAGTCCACTCTGGACGAGTTTCTGAAGGAACACGGCGTTGTCGCGGTTCAGGGCATAGATACACGAGCGCTGACGCGCCGGCTTCGCACGCGAGGCGTGATGATGGGCGCGATCTCCACCGACGAAACGCCGGAGGCCGCGCTGGCTCGCCTTGCGGCCAGTCCATCGTATTCGGGGGTGGACTTTGTGCGCCGAGTTACAACCGATGCGCCCTACGAGTGGCCGCCCGACAAGAGCTACGACACGGCCCGGTTCCATGTAGCCCTGCTCGATATGGGCGTCAAGTTCAACATCATGCGGTCGCTGGCCCGGCGCGGCTGCGCAACCACGGTCTGGCCGTGCCATGCGTCCGCCGACGAAATCCTCGAGCGTCGGCCCGACGGCGTCATGCTCTCACCGGGTCCCGGAGATCCGGCCCTGCTCGGGTACATCGTGCCCACAGTGCGCAAGCTGGCCGAGCGTGTTCCAATGATGGGGGTCTGCCTTGGCAACCAGATGCTGGGTCACGCCTTCGGCAGCCGGTGTTTCAAGCTGAAGTTCGGCCACAGAGGAAGCAACCATCCGGCGCGCGACTTGCAGACGGGTCGCGTCTATATCACTTCTCAGAACCATGGCTTCGCCGTTGATCCCGACGGCCTGCGCGACGGCATGGAGGTTGCCCATATTAACTTGAACGACGGCACGGTTGAGGGTCTGCGCCATCGTGAGCTGCCCGTCTTCTCCATCCAGTATCACCCGGAAGCGTCGCCGGGACCCCACGACAGCTCATACTTCTTCGATCAGTTCGTGGAGCTGATGGAAAAGGACGCTGTGAGATGACGTGGTCTGTCGTTCAGCCTGATCCGGCCGGAGATGCCGGGCAAGCCGCGGTTTCCGATGTCTCGCCGCGCGACAAGAGGCACATCCGGCGGCTGCGGATCATTCTCCCGTTCCTTATCTTGCTGGCCTTTCTGGCCTGGGCCTTCACAACGAACTACATACCGTCGGAATCGATGGTCCCCACGCTCCACCCCGGCGACCACATTCTCACTATGAGGGCATGGCTCGCCTACGCCGGCGGACGCATGCCCAATCGGGGCGATATTGTGACGTTCATTCCGCCCGAAGACGCGCTGATGGTGGATGGTCCTGCCCCCCGGCGACCTGCCATCGGCAGAGGCGAAGTCTGGATCAAGCGAGTGGTCGGGTTGCCGGGCGAAACGGTGTGGGTGGGGGAAGGGCGCGTCTTCATCAACGGCGCTCCTATCCCAGAGAGCATCTATCCCGGGCATCCCAACCTGTTCTTCTGGCACTATCCCTTTGCGTCGGTCTCTCCTCTCAGGCTGAAAGGCGATGAGCTGTTCGTCATTGGCGACAACCCGGACGACAGCGACGACAGCCGCTCATGGGGTCCTCTCAAGCGGAACTTGCTGGTGGGCCGGTACTTTCGCGTGCTATTCCGCGAAGGTCCGAGGGGTCCCAACCGCAAGCGCGCGGAGCTTGAGAATGGCTGAGGCGCGCGCGTCTGATCGGCACAGCCGCCCTATCGCATCGCTCTGCGCAGGCGCGATCGCACTGACCTTGATCGTCGGCCTGCGACTGTATGCCCTCAGGTCGGATCCGTACCCGCGCTTGGATTGGTCGGCCGGACTGCTCACCGACGAGGGGTTCTACATCCACAATGCGCGCAATGTCGCGCTCTTCGGCCGCGCGGTGACCGACGAGTTCAATAACATGCTCCTGGCTCCGCTCCTGCACCAGATTCAGGTGCTCGTGTTCTCGACTGTGGGGGTGGGCTCCGTGCCGGCGCGCATGGTGAGTGTTGTGTTCAGCCTCGCGGCGATCGGTTTGCTCTGGGACGGCATGAGGCGTGTCTACGGATTGAGGTCGGCAAACGCCGCCGCTGTCGTCCTGGGTCTGGATCATACGAACTTGCTGTTCAGCCGCATGGCTCTGATGGATCCATTCGCCTCTTTCGGCGCGGTTCTGGCCTTCCGGCTGTACGTTGCTGCGCGCAGCGGCGCCCGGCCGGGCTCTGCGAGGGGCATTGCGCTGTTGGCGCTGGCGGGACTGACGCTGGGCGCGACCGTCCTGAACCGGAGCATCTGCGCATACTTGATCCCGGCGCCCTTTGTGGCCGGGCTGGTCGGCAAGGCCGGTCGGGGCGGCCACCTTGCGGTTGCCGGAGGAATGGCAGCGGCGGTTCTCCTGTGGCTTGTCCTCTGGTGGGCGCCAAACCGCGCGGAGATCGGCCGCGTTGGGCGCTACTATCGCGTTCACCAGGTGCAGCCCAAGTCGCCTCGGCACCTCTGGAACTGCCTCTTTCGCGGCGCTTTCGGCGACCATCGTGGCATCAGCCCCTACTTGTTCCGGCACACGCCGGTGGCGTTCGGCCTGGCGCTGGCATTCCTCGGCGGCTTGCTTGTGCAAAGGGTGCGGGGCTCCCGGACCGAACAACAGCCCGATGCAGCTCCCGCGCAGGGAAGCGGTATGCCGACCGACGGAGCGCTGCAACGAGAAGCAACGGCGTACCTTACGGCCTGGCTGGTGTTCGGATGGCTTGCCATCTCGGCATCGGCCTACTCGCCGACCCGTTACTACATCTCGACGTATCCTGCCCTTGCCGCAATCGCCGGACTGGCCTATGACCGTCTTCACGCAGTGATCTCTGTGCTTGGCGCCGACGATCCGACGGCCCGTTGGGCCCGGGGTCTGCTCGTCGGCTTTCTGGCCTTCCATGCCGTCGGTTCCGTCGTCCATCGCGGCGGAGTTCTGGATCCGGCGACTACCGCTGCCGTGCTGGGCGGCGTGCCGGCGGTGATGGGACTGGGCGCATTGCTCTGGCGCCCCAGTGTCGGGCGCGCAGCCGCAACGCTGGGCGCGGCCGTTCCGCTGGCATGGGCCATTGTCAACGGCGCATGGCTGGCCGATTGGTTACGCACGCTGAGGCACACGCAGTTCGAGATGTCCACGCACCTGGGTCGCACCCTTCCAGCCGATAGTGTGCTGATCGGCGACGTTGCGCCCGGCCTCTGCCTGGATAACAGGCTGATGGCCATCAACGTGATCCCGGGCCTGTGCAATGGGGATCGGCCGGTGGAGCGATTCGGCGGTCGGCGCGGCTACGTCGCGATCCTCGACGGACGATGGAAGGAAGCCTACTGGATCGAGCGCTACCCCGAGCTTGTGGCCCCCGAGCGACGGCTCCTGCTGCGTCGCGTGCTTCGGTGGGATATCGGTGTCTATCCGATCCGCGAAGGAGACGTCCATACGTTCAGCTCCAATGCTCCGAGCGCCCACACGCATCGCCAAGGACTTTCAGTGAACCATGCCTAGAGACGCTTCCATAAAGAAAGTAATGGTCATAGGGTCCGGGCCGATCATTATCGGTCAGGCGGCCGAGTTCGACTATGCGGGGACGCAAGCATGCCGATCCCTTCGGGAGGAGGGCATCGAGGTCGTCCTCATCAACTCGAATCCGGCAACGATCATGACCGATCTCGAGATGGCCGATAAGGTCTACATCGAGCCGCTCAACGTTGAGTTCGCCACGCGCGTTATCGAGCGTGAACGTCCCGATGGACTGCTTCCGACGCTCGGCGGCCAGACCGGTCTCAACCTGGCCACTCAGTTGGCGGAGGCGGGCGTTCTCGATCGGTTTTCGGTGCGCTTGCTCGGGACTCCGCTCCAATCCATACGCATGGCCGAGGACCGGGAGGAGTTCCGTTCGTTGATGGGCCGGATCGGTGAGCCGGTGCCCGACAGCTGGATCATCGAAGACAGCGCCGCGCTCCACGACATTGTCCGCAAAGGAATCTGGCCGCTGATCGTTCGGCCGGCTTACACTCTGGGAGGCACGGGAGGCGGCATCGCCCACACGCCCGAAGAACTCATCGAGATCGGCGACCG
>JBBIQU010000027.1:28881-36044 GCA_037442185.1 Chthonomonadales bacterium
CGCGGCCTGAAGGCCTCTATGCGGCATCAGATCATGGTAGAACGGTGCCTGCTCGGATGGAAGGAAATCGAGTACGAGGTGATGCGCGATGCCAAGAACACGTGCATCACGGTGTGCAACATGGAGAACTTCGACCCGATGGGAGTTCATACCGGGGACTCCATCGTGGTCGCGCCGTCGCAGACCCTTTCGGACAAGGAGTACCAGATGCTCCGGTCTGCGTCGCTGAACATCATCCGAAGCCTGGGCATCGAGGGCGGCTGCAACGTCCAGCTTGCGCTGGATCCCCACAGCTTTCAGTACTACGTGATCGAGGTGAACCCCCGCGTATCGCGTTCATCGGCGCTGGCATCCAAGGCAACCGGCTACCCAATCGCGAGGGTTGCGGCCAAGATCGCCATCGGAATGCACCTGGATGAGATCGAGAACGCTGTCACGAAGAGGACGCTGGCCTGCTTCGAGCCCGCACTCGATTACTGTGTGGTGAAGATACCGCGCTGGCCCTTCGATAAGTTCGCGCTCGCCGAGCGGCGCATCACGACCCAGATGAAAGCCACCGGGGAAGTCATGTCCATTGACCGGGCGTTCGAGCCGGCTTTGATGAAGGCGGTGCGGAGCCTCGAGATCGGCGCCTATGGTCTGTTCATCCCGGATATCAATACCCTGTCGGATGTGCAGATCGAAGACGCGATCATGCATCCCACGGACCAGCGCCTTTTCATGATTGCCGAGGCCTTCAGACGCGGGATGGAGGTCAGCGAAGTCCAGGGACTATCCCATGTTGACCCTTGGTTTCTCAAGAAGCTGCAACGACTGGTGCGGCACGAGACCGCCCTGAAGCTTGCGGGAAAGCGGATCGCCGCCCTCGCCGACACGCTGGATCGTGACGCGCCTGAAGTCGGTCTGCTCAAAGAGGCAAAGCGGCTCGGCTTCTCGGACCGGCAGATCGCGGACCTTTCAGGCTTGGCCGAGAGCGTTGTGCGGAACCTTCGCCGTGCTTTCGGTATCGTGCCGGTCTACAAGATAGTGGATACTTGTGCAGCAGAGTTCGAAGCGGCTACGCCTTACTTCTACTCGTGCTACGATTCGGAGGACGAAGGGACGCACCAAGCTAACGTCGCCGAGACCGGCGGCTGAGACCGTGACATATCCCGGCCCGGTTCCTTCCGCAGTCGCCTGTGCGTGGATGGGGCGCCGGGATAGGTCCGAGCCGGGGATCGTCCAAGGGATGTGCATATGACGGCAGGAATGGAAGCAAGCTACGTACTGGCAACCGGGGATGAGGCCGAGCATCGGCTCGAGGTGGTGCATTCGGTCCATGGCCCGGACACAGAAAAACTGCTCTTTCGCGCCGGCATCTGCCCCGGAATGCGCGTGGCCGAAATCGGGTGCGGTATCGGCGTGGTCAGTTGCTGGATGGCTCGCAATGTCGCTCCTGATGGCGAGGTGGTCGGCGTGGACATCAGCGCCAAACAGGTGCGTGTGGCAGCGCGGCGGGCATCCGATCAGGGCATCACGAACGTCAGGTTCGTCGCCGCCCCTGCAGATGCCACCGGCCTCGAACGTGCCTCGTTCGATCTTGTGTATGCCCGGTTCCTGTTGATGCACCTGAGCGATCCTGAGGCGGCTCTGGCCGAGATGGCCGCGCTGCTGCGCCCCGGCGGAACCCTCGTCGTTGAGGACGGCGATTTCGAGGGACCCTATTGCTCGCCCAGGTCCGCTGCCTACGAACGGTGTTTCGATTTGTACCGGGCCGGGGTGCGGCTTTCCGGTGCCGATCCGCTCATCGGGCTGCGTCTGACCAACATGGTGATGCAGGCCGGGTTCGCGCGCTGCGATGTTTCCATCGCTCAGCCCGTCCTTCGGGAGGGCGAGGCCAAGCGTCTGCCGGAATGGACGCTCGTCGAGGCGCGGGACAAACTCGTCGCGGCGGGTCTCACAACGAATGAGGAGATTGATGCGATCGTCGCACAGCTCACCCGCCTCGCGGCCGATAACTCGACGCGATTTGGCATGGCGGTGATGACGCAGGTGCGGGCTGTCAAAGAGGCGAGGAGCTAGAGGCAACAGGTGATAGGCGACAAAACAGACGCGAAGCCCAAGATCGCAGTGATCGGGTCGGGACCCATCAGGATCGGGCAGGGGATCGAGTTCGACTACTGCTCCGTTCATTGCGTGTGGGCCTTGCGTGAGGCGGGCTACGAAGCTCTGATCATCAATAACAACCCTGAGACGGTCAGCACCGATTTCGATACATCCGATCGGCTGTACTTCGAGCCTCTGACCGTCGAAGACGTGCTGAACATCCTCGACCGCGAACGCCCTGAAGGCGTGATCGTGCAGTTCGGGGGTCAGACAGCCATCAACCTCGCGCGTCCCTTGCACGAAGCCGGGGTCCGCATCCTTGGCAGTTCGGTGGATTCGATTGACCTCGCCGAAGATCGGGACCAGTTCGAGCAGGTGCTGAGGGAGCTGAACGTTCCGAAGCCCGCCGGACGCGCAGTTCTGGGCGCTGCGGCTGCCGAAGCAGTTGCTGCCGAGATCGGCTATCCGGTCCTTGTGCGACCTTCGTTCGTCCTCGGCGGCAGGGCCATGGAGATCATCTACAGTCGGGACGAACTCCGAGCCTACATGCCGCGCGCGCTCAAGGAATCGCCGCGCGCCTCGATCCTCATAGACAAGTACGTCCTCGGCAAGGAAGTCGAGGTGGACGTCATCAGCGATGGCGTGGATTGCCTGTTGCCCGGGATCATGGAGCACATCGAGCGCGCGGGCGTCCACTCCGGCGACTCCATGGCCGTCTATCCTCCGCAGTCCCTCGACGCCCACGTCATTGACCAGATCGTGCGTGTCGCCACGGACCTGTCGCGCAGACTTGAAGTGCGCGGGATGATGAACATCCAGTTCGTTGTGGCCGACGGGGTCGCGCAGGTCCTCGAGGTCAACCCACGCGCCAGCCGGACCGTGCCCTACCTGTCCAAGATCACGGGCATCCCGATGGCGCAGGTGGCAACGAACGTGATGATCGGCAGGACCCTCCGCGAGCAGGGCTACGAGAGCGGGCTCTATCGGGACGCGCCGCTCATCGCCGTCAAGGCCCCCGTGTTCAGTTTTCCGAAGCTTGTCGGAGTGGATGTCGGGCTGGGTCCGGAGATGAAGTCAACCGGCGAGATCATGGGAATCGAGCGGGACTACAGCGGCGCCCTCTACAAGGCCATGATCGCCAGCGGGGTGGACGTGCCGCTGAGCGGAACTCTGGTGGCGACCATCGCCGATCATGACAAGTCCGAGGCGGCTCCGCTGATCACGGGATTCGTCGCCCTCGGCTACAAGGTCTATGCGACAGAGGGTACGGCGCGGTTCCTCGCATCAAGAGGGATCGAGGCGATCCCTGTCGGCAAGATCCGGGGCGGCGATCCGAACCTGGTGGACCTGATCCGTAGCGGCGAGGTGGACCTGTTGATCAACACGCTCTCAACCGACAAGCAGGTCGAGCTGGAGGGCAAACAGATCAGGCGCGCCAGCGTGGAGCGTGGCATACCGTGTTTGACATCGCTGGACACGGCCCGGGCTCTGCTCATGGCGCTGGCCAGCCGCAGAACGCATCGAGGCTTCGAGTGCCTGTCCGTGGACGCGTACCTCTCGGAGCAGACGGATGGTTGAAAGCGACAGGACTTGACACTGCGGTGAGCCGGGAGTGACATGGGAGACCGAATCACGGTTGGCAGGAGGCAGGCCATCATGGCGGCAGCAATGATGTTCGCATCGAGTTTGACGGCGGACCGCAGCGAGGGACGGCCGCCTCGGCCCAGTCGGCGTTTGCCGCGATGTCTCCCGACCGAGGTTGGTCTGGACCCGACCGGCGTGCTTGCGTTCCTCCGAGCCGCCGAGGCAGCCGGCAGCATGCACAGCTTCATGATACTGCGGCACGGCAAGGTGGCGGCGGAAGGATCATGGCGACCATATGGCGCGCGCTATCCGCACATGCTGTTCTCGCTCAGCAAGGGCTTTACTGCAACCGCGCTCGGCATGGCCATCGAAGAGGGTCTGCTGACGCTCGACGCGCCGGTGGTGTCGTTCTTCCCCGAACAGGCTCCTCCGAACCCGTCGCCGAACCTAGCCGCCATGCGCGTTCGTCACCTGCTGACGATGACGACGGGACATGCCGAGGACACAATCGGACGCACTACGCGGTCCACCGAGACCGACTGGGTTCGAACGTTCCTGTCGCTGCCGGTGGAGCACGAGCCGGGAAGCCCATTCGTCTACAACAGCGGCGCCACCTACATGCTCTCGGCCATCATCCAGAAGGTGACTGGTCAACGCCTCCTCGACTACCTGAAGCCGCGCCTGTTCGGTCCTCTCGGCACGACGGCAATGACGTGGGACACATGCCCCAAGGGCATCAACACCGGAGGCTGGGGACTGAGCGTTCGGATCGAGGACATTGCCAAGTTCGGGCAGCTCTACCTTCAGCGCGGAGTGTGGCAGGGCAAGCGCGTTGTGCCCGAAAAATGGGTTGTGCAAGCCACATCGAAGCAGGTGTCCAACGGAACGGACCCGCAGAGCGATTGGGCTCAGGGGTACGGTTTCCAGTTCTGGCGATGTCGCCACAACGCCTATCGTGGCGACGGCGCTTTCGGCCAGTTCTGCATCGTCATGCCTGACCAGGATGCTGTGGTCGCAATCACATCAGGGGTCTCCGACATGCAGGCGGTGCTGAACGCCGTTTGGTCACACTTGCTTCCCGCCATGCGCGACGAAAAGGGTGACGCTTCCGCCGAGAAGTCATCCGACGACTCCGACAATGAAGCCCGTCTCCGGTCTCGGGTCTCCCGCCTTGAGGTCGCATGTCCTTCGGGTGCCCCAACGTCCCCGCATGCACGTGCGGTGTCGGGCAAGGAATACAGGTGCGAAACGAACGAGGCCGGCATCGAGACCGTCAGCATCAGGTTCACGGCAGGGCGCGGCGCGCTCATCATCTGGGACCAAAAAGGGCGGCATCAGATCGAGTTCGGCATAGGAGGATGGCTGCGCGGAAAGACGACTCTGGACGCGAGGCCTTCGGCTCCGGTCGCCGGCAGCGCAGCCTGGGAAGACGCGAACACGTGCGTCGTCAAGGTCTGTTACTACGAGACGCCGTTCGAGCGGACATTCCGACTCAGGCTTGACGGCGATGAGCTGGTTCTTCAATCGCGTGTGAATGTGAGCTTCGGTCCAACGGAGCTTCCGGCCATTCGTGCGAAGCTCGTGGCAGACGGGCCGAGCCTCTGAGGACCAAGAGTGTCGGAGCCCCGGCATGCGGGAGTTCGACGCAAGCCGCTCTGGCGGCGCTTGCTGCCGGAGATGGTCCCAGCCGCCATTGATGACCTCGCGTCGTACGCCATCATGGCAGCGCTCATTGTGGCGCTCATGATCGGCGTCTGGCCGTGGAAGGCGCTTGTGCGATGAAGCGCCGATTGGAGGCGGCAACAGCGGGTATGTGCTCGGCTCTTACCGGCATGTTGGCGCTGGGCGCTTTGCCTCGCGTGGCGAGGGTCGAGAACGCCGGTCTGCTGTTCACCGACAACCAGGCGGGGGTCAGCGGCGTTGACGCGGGTTATTCTCTGCCGATCGGCAAGGAAACCCTCTGGCTTTTCGGCGATGTGTTCCTTCTTCATCCGACGGACCCCGCCAAGCGCTACGTCGGCGGACTGAGCAACGCAGCCCTCATCACGTCGGCTCGAACCGCATCGGGCCTAACGCGGTACCGCTTCATCTCCGATCCGCAGACGGGTCTCGCGCGGCAGGTCATCCCCAACCTGCCCGGCGAGGGTAATGAGACGCGCCTGTGGCCCGCGGGCGGCTGGTACGATGTGAAGTCCCGGAGGGCGTACCTCTATTGGGCGCGCATCCGGACCACCGGCGGAGGAGGCCCGTTTGACTTCCGGCTGGAGGGTCACGGCCTGGCTGTTGCAGATGCGACGAAGCCGGACGAGATCCGGTTCGAACGGCTGAAGTCCGATGGTGGCGACGAGCTATGGTGGCCCCATGCCGATGGAAACGCCGTCTACGGGGCGGCAGTGGTTCGCGATCCGGAGGCCCGACCGCGTCACCTGTACATCGTCGGCGTTCAGGAGCGCGACGGCCGCAAGATCGGCAAGATGGCACGCGTTTCTCCCGAGAGCATCGTCCGATCCAGCGCCTACGAGTACTTCAGCGGGACTCCCGCATCGCCTCAATGGAGCGCCGACCCGTCGAAGGCTGCCGACATCGAGGGGCTGACCGAATTCCCGAGCGAGCTCTCGATTGCCTTCAACCGCTATCTCGGCGGTTACCTCGCCGTCCACTCCATCGGCATATCAGACCGCATCCGCCTCAGCCTTGCTGACTCCCCTTGGGGACCCTATCGGCAGATCGCCGAAATCGGCGCCCCGCACCGGGCCTTCGAGAAGGCCTTTTGCTATGCCGGCAAGGAACATCCCGAACTGGCCGAACAGAACGGCAAGGTCGTCTACGTCACCTACGTGGACAGCCAGCGCTACTGGCTGCAGCTGCTGAAGGTAACTCTGGAACGATAACCCCCATCCGGCCAGGTGGCGTCAAGAATCACCACGTAGTGGGTAGAATATACCCATGTACAGGAGATTATTGGCGAAGAGGATCACGGAAGCGCTGGAGGATACGCCAGTCGTCATGCTCGTCGGCGCGCGCCAGACCGGGAAGACCACGCTCGTCCGGGACATGGGCCTGTACCGGAGCTTTGACGATCCTGTCACCCTCGCATCGGCGAGTCACGACCCGGTCGGGTTCGTGGCTTCTCTGGTGCGCCGGAAGCGGTCGCCGATCGTACTTGACGAGGTCCAGCACGTCCCGGAGTTGCTTCCAGCGATTAAGATGGTGGTGGATGCCGACCGAGCGCCCGGACGGTTTGTGCTCACCGGCTCTGCTCAGGTACTCCTGCTGCCCAAGGTGTCCGAGTCATTGGCAGGACGTATGGAGGTCTTGCGCCTCTGGCCCCTCAGCCAAGCGGAGATCGCGGGCTCGAGTGTCAATGTTGTTGACGCTCTGGGGCATGACACGTTCGAGCCTGTCGCGCCCGACTCCGCACCGCGCGCCGGCTTCGAGGGCATCTTACTCAAGGCCATCGCCGGAGGGTATCCGGATGCGGTCGCGAGGACATC
>JBBIQU010000028.1:0-10574 GCA_037442185.1 Chthonomonadales bacterium
CCCGTTCATGCAGTGGTTGTGCCCGATATTATCCGGCATCCGTAAACCGGTCGGCCAGCCATGATCGAAGCGGCTCGCGGACCTCAATATCATGCACTCGGTCGGGCCGAATGTCGCGATCCTCGAAGGTGAAGCACACGAGATCGTTCAGAGCCTGCGCCCGGCGGTCAGCGGGCACCCGCATGTGGAGATTGTAGGGGTAGTTGTACGTCGGCGGCAATATGGAGATACGCTCCTCGGGCACACACGCGGCAACGATCGCGCTGAAGACCGCCTGGAATAGGAACACACTGTGCCGGGCGTCGGCGCAGGCACCCTCAACGAAGGACGAGTCGGCAATCAGCGCACTGTATGTATCAAGCCATCGCCCCCACAGTCCCAGACGGGGGTCCACTGACAGGCCGTGTGAGTTGAAGTAGGCCCGGAGGCGCTCGCGCGCGATGAACGTCTCCACGGTGAACGGGGCATCCTGGAGCCCGACAGCCTTGTAGATGCCCTGCCAGAAGCCGTCAAGCGGCTCATCGGGCGCCAACCCGACATTTCGGATGTGGACAGGGCGCACGGCCACATCGTGCGCATCGCCAAGTGCGAACTGGACGGGAGGCTGGACGATCAAGCACTCGAGGTCAAGCCACACAAGGGCGCTGAAGCCTGGTCCGGCGGTCGCCTCCGCGTGGGCGCAAGCCGCCACCTTGTCGCCGTAGGGCCATCGTCTCACGTGCTCGGGAACGCCCAGAGGCATCACTTCCACGCCCGGTCCGGTCAGCGCCTCGCCTGCCTCCGTCTCCGGACGCGTAGCATAGACTGTTAACGGGCAATCGCTCAAAGGTCCGCCAAACTCGCGCAGGCTCTCGATGAGCACGCGAGCGAGGAAGACATCCTGCTCGGAGCGAATGCAGGTGACGAACTCCGCTCGATCGGTCACGTCATACGCGCTGCCGGTCAGTTCAGCCGGTAAATGTAGGCGTCTTCAATGAACTGGCCGTTGATGACATTGCCCGTGAGCCTGCGAGAGGCAACTGGTCCTTCCGCCCGGATCGCTGACCTGAGCAGGCCAAGCGTACCGGTATCTGGCGGACTGAGTATGACAGCATCAACGGGGACACCGGCAAGATCATCGGCCTCTTCGCGCAACGCCTCCCACAGGCGGCCATAGGCGGCCGTAGGCCCATCGGTTCGTACTCGGTCGTCGGAGATAACCAGCTTCCACGCCTCTCGGTCTGTGTCATAGACCCAGGCTGCCGATGCCGGTGACAAGCCTGCCGCGTCGAGCTTCTCGACCAGCCGGCGTCCGCTGTGGATCATATCTTCGGTTAGTGTTGTCGCTACCATCGTGCCCGTATCCAGGCGAGAATCCCATCCGAGCGTACACAGGCGTCAACCATGTCGTGTGCCATTTCGCGCGTTATGGACGCATCGTATCGAACCTTCTCGGACCAGTCCTTTACAGTCGCCCAACTGCTCTTCAGATGAACTGATGCCCGCAGATCTTTGTCCAGCTGGGCAGCCAAACCCGCCGCTCGCATGAGGTTGCCGAGATCGTGCTGGCATGCCTGTTCGGTGAGCCTCTTGTCTGGAAAGTCATAGCGCCTGACGAGCTTGGCAATACACGCCTTAAGAGCGCACTCGACAGCGTAACCTGATAGGTAGTACGCTCCTGCGTAGCACCTTGCTCTCAACAGAGCCTGTGCTTCGCGCACCCGCAGACGCGACAGCCTCTGAAAGGCGGCTCTATTCACGGCGTCTCGCGTCGCTCCATAGTCATCTGCCCATCGGAGTATATCGGCGGACCCGACGCGTGTCAAGGCGAGCAGTGATCAGCACGACATCGTTGGCCCCGAGGCGCACGCTCCACCCTCCTTGCGTTGCGACGGCCTCCGCGGCACCGATGCGCCTGAGGGCTGAACCGTCCATCTCCACAACCGACGCTTCGTTAACATCCATCGAGCCTCGGACGCTTAGGAGACCGCCGTTCGTCATTGAAACGACCATTCGCTCCGATGCTTCCAGCGGCTTCCCGTCCTGCGATGCCATCAGCCAGGGCCCGCTGCCGCCCCCAACGTCGCGCCCATCAACCCGCAACATCCCGCTGCCCGTTGCGCCGAGAACGCCACCATTCGCGTCTAGGATCACGAGGCACGGCCAGCTGCCCGCAGCGCTCCATTGGACCGTATGGCCCGACGCGCGGACGGTCACCGGAACGGGTCGTTTCAGATCGGATCGGGCGAACAAGGCGATGAGCGTGCGCCCGCCCGCCGTGCGGGTCGTGGCGCGCCATACGCCGGCCTCGGCCTCGACGAGAGCATCGGGCCCCTGCCCTGCCCGCTTGACCAGATCGAGATAGCGATTGCGTTGCGGGTCGGCGGTAACTTCGGGATGCAGCACGAACACATCATGGCCGGCAAAGGTCTCCCACGCCTCACGCGAGATAACAAGCTGCCCTCTGCCTATGGCGGCGCGCTGCAGATTGTCTGTTGACTGCAGAGCGGTTGCACATGCCGCTGCTAACGGTCCGATCTCCGGCGGCGCCGACACGTAGACGGTCGCTCCCGTCTCCGCAAGGCGCAGCGCCGCGCGCTGTGCATCCTCGGACATGCGGGCCGCGAACGGCGCGACGACCAGCGCCGGCGACGGCTTCAGACCTGCAAGGGCGGCCTCGTTGACCACGTCGAACCGAACGTTCGTGGCCAGCAGGCACTCGAGCGCTGAGGCGATGCCTTTCCATGCCGCCGGTTCGGGCGCTCCCAAACGCCATGAATCGGGCATGATGAACACAGTCGGCGCCGGCTCGTAGGCATGTGGCATGAGTTCCGACACGAACCGAAGGTTCCTCCACAGGCGCAGAGCGGGCTTCGGCCGCAGCGGGTTGTTGTAGGCCACGCCCCACGGAAATACGCTGTCAGGATCGTCGGCCCAGCACCAGTTCTGTATCTTGGTCACGTCATAGGCAAGGGCGGCATGCACGATCCACCATAGCTGTCTCCGCTGCTCCTCCTCGGGGCGCCCGATGTGGTAGCCGAACGGGTCCCGCTCCTGCGCCCAGGCGTCGTGCGTCTTGACACCGAACTCGCCCAGGTTCACCGTCTGCCCCGATCGGCGCATGTCGTTCCACTTGATTGTCGCCAGAAGCTGGGCGATGTCGGCTCGTGGCGGACCGAAGTAGCCGATGTTCGCCGCATCCATACCGTCAATCGTGAGCCGGAGGTCAATGCCCGAATAGGGCCGCTGGTAGTACTCGCCGGTGATGGGGTGCTCCTTGTCAACGTCCCTGATGGCCCTGGTCAGAGCCGATACCCACCGCTCCACAAGCAGAGCTTGGAAGAGCCTTGTGTCTCCGGCGCGCTCGCTGAAGGGCTTCGTCGAGGCGAACTCGGCCACCGGGATGTCCCCCAGCGGTTGAGGCACGGCTTCGTCGTCCCACGCCGCGCGCAGCGCCTCATCTGTCCCGTATCGGCGGCGCAGCATGTCGTTCCACAATCGGCGGAGATCAGGGTCGTCTTTCATCTCCAGCCGGAAGTCGCCGTTGAGGTAGTAGATGAGCCCGGGCACACGCCTGTACCGCTCGGCAAAGCTCCGGCACATGTCGGCCTGGGCATTGAGCGTGGCATCGTCAACGGCCACATCAACCCCGATGAGCAGACCGGCCATATACGGCAGACCGAATCGTTGAGCAAGCTGGATCATAGCGTCCATCTTGCGCCACTCTGCCTCGGTGTACTTCCAGTCCTTCGGCGGGTACTGAAGGTTCTCGAACATGTGCAGGCCGTGGTCGCGCATGGCCTTCATGTCGCGGTACCAAGTCAACGGACTGCACGACGGAGACAGGAACATGTTGCCGTAGGTGTCGGTGCCGAAGAGCGTCGTCCGGGTCGGGGGCTTGCCGGGCCGTTGCAGGTCGAAGGCATTGTCGCGGAAACTGATCCGGACACCGGCCGCAACGACCTTCGGGCTTCGCGTACAGAATCCGGTCTCGATGGTGTCAATCACCTGGCCGGATCGGTCGGTGAGGGTCGCGCGAACTCGCACGAAGTCCGGCGCGCCGACCGGCACCTTCCACTCGAAGCCGAGCGAGTCGGGCAGCCGCCGGCCTCGGCTCAGCTCGCGGCTCGATGCATTGATGGGTGTTGGCGACGTTCCCGGCGCATCGAGTGTCAGCCTGACTCGAACCGGACTCTGAACGTGCAAGGCCGCTCTCGGCGAGTGCAGTCCCAATGTGATCCGTACGGTCTCGCCGGGATCGTACATGGCGAAGTCGGTGGTCAGCGTGCGCGCCGCCACCTCCTGAGCGAACAGGCGAAGCGTGCGCTTCAGGAGGTCGAACCCGGCAGTCCCCGAGAAGACGTCCCGGTTCGTAACGCCGAACAACGCCCACCGCGAGCCGGTGAACGGCCCCGATCCGAACGTCACGAGCGACCCAACCGCCCCCGTGATGCGCCCAAGACGATCCCGTCCCTCGACGAGTGGCTGCCAACGAGCGCTCTGGCGCAACTGGGCCGTCGCATCGTAGCCCTGGAGCGGTCCTGACACGCCGACCTTCGACCATCCGGGCCAGACCCCAACGCCGCGCTCCGCTTGCAGCGGCTGATCGGGGCTGAATAGGGTTAGCTGTGCAGGCGTGATCACCAAGCCGTCCATGGGCTCGCCGAAGTGCGCGTTGATCCGCTCCTCGACGGGCAGCGGCGCGCAGGTCACATCGTCGAACCATAGCGTTCCGGCGGCGAGGTATAACCCGGCATGGAAGAGCACGCGTTTGGCGGCCGGGTGTATGACGATCCGGCTCTCATGGCGTGTCCAATCCTGCGTGCCGGTCATCTGGACGAAGTCCTTGAACTCCAGCAGCTTGTCGTCATCGCCGTATTGATACACCGCCAGGAATGCGTAATGCGACCCGTGCACATTGTCGCACTTCGCTTTGGCTCCGATCAGGTAGGTTCGCCCCGGCTCGACCTCCAGCTGTCGGCTCCACCTCTGGCCGCCGCCGAGCTGCTCGATGTGCACACGGGCAGAGCGCTTTCCCGAAGCCCTAACCTGTTCGTCCAAGCTGCAAGCGATACCATCTGCCTGCCACCCGTCGGACCCGCGTTCGAAATCGCCGTTGGAGATCAGCGCCTTCCGTTCCCCTGCTGTCTTGCGGTCCAGGAACGTGCGATAGGGCTCCCAGCCGTTGCCGCGTACCATCAGATGGTCAAACGCATATCCGCCCGAACACAGCAGGTCGCCGCCGGCCATCAAGAAGCCTATCAGGGCTTTGCGGCACTCGACGGGGAACGATGCGCCTGTCGGAACGACGAGCAGATCGAAGCGTGCCGGATCCAGCCCGCCGGACGCAATGTCCAAAGCCGAAAGCCTCTGCGCGGGCATGTTCGCCTCTGCGCACGCCCGCAGGATCGTCGCGGCAGGTGTGCGAGCGCCGATGATGGGCATTCCGGGCTCGTCGAAGATCGCGACGCGGTACGTCGTCTCGCGCGCCGGCAGAGCAGGCGGTTCTTGCCACGGCTTCGCGATGGGGCCATCAGCCAGACTCATATCGTCGAACCACGCGGTCCCGAGTGCGCTATGGATTCCGGCCTTGACGACTACGTACTCGGTGGCGGGAGTCAGTTGGACGGTGTGCCGATGCTCGTGCCAGCCCGTGGTGCCTGTAACCTTGGCGAAGTCGGTGAATCTAACGATCCGGCCGGATGCATCATGCTCGTACAGCGCCATGAAAGCGAAGCCACCGCTCTGGGGCGCAACGCGATCGGTCCGCATCCATCCGGACACCGTGTATGTGCCTCCAGCACGCACGGACCAGACCGTCTGCTCGGCGGCGGCTCCGCGATCCCCTTCGGCGCGCAGGCAGCGGGTTCCGCTCCGCTGACCCGTTGCGTCTATGAAGGCGTACTGGCCGACCGTCCATCCCTGTTCACGTTCGAAGCCTCCATTGCGCAGCAACGATGGCTCGGCAGAGGCGACGGCGGCAATAGCCAATGGCAGCAGGCGCCAGACGGCACGCCGTATGCCGAACGGGGGCCGTGGGCAACACGCGATGTAGGCCATGACACTCACTCCATGTGGGCGACGTTCCGGTGTCCGATACGTCGGGGGGTCCGGGCTATCCTTCACGGGCCTGAGCTTCGAGTTGGAGCAGCGCCCAGGCCGGCCAGTGATCCGACGGCAGGCGACCAGCGACCCTGTCGCGCAGGATCGCGGCATCCAGAACCGTAACGTCCGGCGTTGTCAGGATGTAGTCAATCCGGACTCCGTCCTTGCCGCCCTCCCAACCGTGAAACGTGCCGACCGACGTTTCGTGAGGATGCATGATCCTGTAGGCGTCGCGCAGGCCGGTGGAACCCTCAAGGAGCATGGCGATGACCGGATCGGTATCGGTGGCATTGAAGTCCCCCATCACGATGACGGGACCTGCCTTGCGCCACTCCGCGACTCTCTCGAGGATCAGCCGCGCGCTCATCATGCGCGCATGCGAGCTTGCGTGGTCCAGGTGGAGGTTGCACACGGTGGCAATGGCCCGGCCCGGAAAGTCGTGCCCTGCCAGAATCGCCCACGTGCATATGCGCGGCAGGGTGTTGCCCCACGTGCGTGATCCGGGCGCGTCGGGGGTGTCGGAGAGCCAGAACGTCCCGTGCCGCAGGACTTTGAGGGGGCCGGACCGTATGTAGATCGGGCAATGCTCACCCTTTGCCCTGCCGTTGTCGCGACCGACTCCGACACGCCTATACTCAGCCAGCGCCCGTTCCACCGCAAGCGCCTGGTTGTGGTACGCCTCCTGCAGTCCGACAATATCCGCGTCGAAACTGCGGATGTACTCGGGCACCCATCGTCGCCGGAACGGCCACGAGTTCGTCCCATCGCACGCGCGACCGTTGCGGATGTTGAAGGTGACGCACGAGATCGTTCGGCTCATACGGTTTCGGTCCGTTGGCGGCTCGGGTAGGACATCCGGCGCGGTCCCGCCTGCGACGGCGCTTGTCCATCTCCCCCTATCCGGTTGGATCGCCGCACTCCAGCAGATAATCGAGAAGCTCGCCGAGGCGGCACGTCGCGACGCCGACGTACTTGTCCGCGCCTCCGTAGTAGACGTACAGCGTGTCCCCGATCACGACGTTGCCGCATGGGAAGACGCAACCGTTGTAGTAGCCCTCAAGCTCGTACCACATCTCGGGCTGCATGATCCAATCGCGCCCGCGCGCGATCACCCGGCTCGGATCGTCAAGGTCGAGAAGCATGGCCCCGAGCCGATAGTGGCTGTCGGCCCCGACGGCATGATAGATGATCAGCCAGCCGGCCTCGGTGCGGAGAGGCGGCGTGTTGCCGCCGATCTTCTGGTTCTCCCAGGCCAGTTCGGCAGTTGCGAGGAGCTTGCTCTCGGGCCAATGGAGAAGGTCATCGGAGAACGAAATCCACATTGCAGGATGCTCGGTGCCGTAGGCAGGGCCGACCCAGTTCATGGGCCGGTGAAGCATGGCGAACCGTCCCCCGATCTTCTCGGGGAACAGGATGACATCGCGATCGTCCACCGTGGGGTTCGTCATGCGGCCTGCCCTGATCCACGAACAGAAGTCCCGGGTCATGGCGAGGCCGGTAGATGTGGCGTTCTCGCGGAGTATCCAGGGGAACTCGGGCGCCGGGTCGGCGGGCTTCCATGGTCCGGCGTTCTCGGGCTTCCAGTACTGACCCGGCGGAAACGGTCGCGAAGCATAGGTGACGAAATACCATCCGCCCATCTTCACGATGCGCGCGTCTTCGACGCAGCCTGCGTCCCAGTTGTCTTCGCTCGGCGACAGGACGGGAGCGGAAGAATAGCGCTCGAACCGAAGGCCATCGCGGCTCACGGCGAGTCCGAAGTGGATCCGATGTGCGGGGTCGTTTCCGGCCGCCCGGTAGAGAAGGTACACGATGTCCTGTTCGGGTTCATACCATGCGCCCGGGTTGCATGTCACAAGCCCCTCCCAGTCGCTTCCGGGGATCGGTTCGATGATCGGGTTGCCCGCATAACGCTTCAGTCGCATGTGTGTGTTCCTTTCCGGGGCGCGATCACGGCGGAAGCGCCGAGGGTGGAGCCTCCCGAGCGCCGCGCATCCTATGCTCTGTTCGCCGCCGGCCGCACGGATGCCTTCCCGTGTCACGGACGTCGTCTCAGACATGGTGATGTTGGTGTCTACCAACCGTTATGGATAGACGTCATCGCGAGCGACCTCGTGGGGCGAGCCAACCGCACCGGCACGATTGCCGGCTCGTCGAGACGCGGGTCGTGCGGCTGACTCGCCCCTACAACGGCGGGTGTGCGTCCGTAGGGGCGTATCAGCCGGACCGGCCATCTACCGATCACCTGACATCACGCTTGGTCCGGCCGGTACGCCCTCCCATCGCTCCTGAGAAACCGCCCTCTACGATGACATGGCCAGTATGACGATGGTATCGGACCGTTGGCTGCAACGAGGGCGAGCCAACCGCAGCGGTACGATTGCCTGATCGTTGTTACGCTGGTCGTGCGGTTGACTCGCCCATACAACGGCGTGCGCGCGCTCGGCGCAACGCAAGGCTCCAATCACCACTCGACGACGACATGGATCAACCGATCACCCGGCTTGGAATCGGACGGCAACTCAATAGAGACCACCCCGTCAACGATCCGCACCCGGTGCGCGGCGCCCAACGCCAGTCGAACGCCGGCTGAAGCGGTGACCTTGACGGGAAGCTCGCAGGCAACCGTGCGCCCGGAGGGGCCGTAGAACCACACATCTGCGGCTCGACCCGATCCCCGCAGGACTGCGACGAACGCGCATGGACGGTCATCGAAGCGCTCCGAGCCGATGGCGCTCAGTCGCGCGGCGGTGGCTCCGGGCGCAATCGCCACGAAACCGTGCGGCGCGAGCAGCCGGCCCCGAACCGTACGGCGAGACGGACCGAGGTTCGCCGCGATGCTTACGGACCCGTATGTTGCCTCGATCACGCCGTCGTCGCGCACGCTTCCGGCGGAATCGGGCCTCAGATGGCGAAACGATCGTACCCCTCCGCCGACGTAGCGGGCGCAGATCGCCTTCTGGACCCGGTCGAGCCACCGGAGCCACTCCATCTGAGGCGAGTCGGGCCTCAGGGCATCGGCATGTGCGCGATAGCTCAGACCGAATCCCAACGCGAGCGTCCATGCCAACACCTCATCGTTTGTCACGAACTGGCCCAGGTCGTGATGCGTCATGGCAGCCTTGTCATGCGCAATGCGCTGAGCAAGCGGGTACACGGTCCAGAGGTCCGGCGGGATCGTGTCGCGCATGAGACGGCGCCATTCGGGCGCATGTTCGGTCGGCACAAGGGACCAGGTCATCCCGCACAGCTGCGCTTCATATTGCGCCACACGATCCCATCCGCTTTCTGTGGACAGAGGGACGCTGCGTGCGTCTTCGGCAACCATCGAGAGCAGTCCCTCGATGTACGCGTGGCCTGCCGGCGACGCAGGGTTGGTGTCGTACTGCCATGTCCGCGCGCCGCACTGATCCTGAAAGAGGATGTCCGCCGGCACGTCGCGCGTGAACTGCCGCACCGTCTCGCGGTTGGCGCGCCTGACTGCAGGATGCCAGAACGTGACGGTCCATCCGTCGTTCGGTCCGTATCGCTCGTGTATGGGCTTACCGTCCAAGCCGCGCAGCAAGGGCTGCTCACCGGCTTGCAGAAACGTCGGGCCGCGCGGGTTGTCGCACCACCAGGTCGGATTGGTGTACGGCATCCAGAGCAATCCAAGATCGCGGCACCGGTCGCCGATGCGCCTGAGGTCATCCATGGTGCCAAAGGATGCCCGTGGCGGAAGATGGTCCGGATACTCTTTGTCGAACCCGCCGCGGAGGTAGTCGGCCGAATGCAGCAGTGTCGGGCGCGGCAGCGATGGGAGGCACCTGAAGATCGCCGGCGCATCGCCGCCGCAGTAGAGCAGCGCCGAGCGTTTGAGACGATCCAGCACGGGCGGCCTCAGCTTGGCGGCAAGCCTGCGCACGATCCCGTTCGCGATGCAGTATTGTTCGATCGAACGCTCCGCTGTTACGCCGAGCGCGATGCGCGTGATCGGGGACCTCCACGTGCTTCCGGCCGGAACAAGCGGGGCGTACGACCGGTCCAGATAGGCTCCGCCATCATCGGAGCCGCAGCCAAGCTCGCCGGGCACGAAGATGCGTGATGGATCCGTCGCACCTGACCAAGGCACCGCATTGAGAGGCTGGACGCGATATACGGAGGCCGATCCGGTCTCCGAATCGATATGCATGAAGTCGGCGAACATGGCCGGGTAGCGCCCGCCGTATCGGTAGTGTCGCACCGGCTCGAGCGCGTAGAAGAACGGGTAGCCACCGGTCTCGATCCAGTTGCCGCCGGTACGCACGTACCGGGCGATCGCTTCTGCGGTCTGGGGCATGTCGGCGTTCGGGAGTGTGGGACACCACTCGCCGTAGGGGTTCAGAATCGCAACGCACCGTCCGGAACGCAGCTCGTCGGCCAACATGCTGCGGGATACGATCGGCATCACTTCGCCCGCGCCCTCCAGCGCTCGAACCCACTCCCGGCTGCCGACCGCACTCCAACCTCCC
>JBBIQU010000028.1:10601-15908 GCA_037442185.1 Chthonomonadales bacterium
CTCTCGATGCTCAGGACGCCAATGCGCCTGCGCTTCCCCTCGGCTTGGGCAAGCAGTCGTCGCGCAATGTGCTGAATGCAGACCTTCACAAGGGGCGCCTCGGACGCGCCGACGCTGCCGCCGATGCGCCACGCCCTGCCGTCGCCGAGCGACAGAGCCGACAGCCATGGGCCGTTCGGTGATCCGACGAGCGTCATGAGATCGGGCGACGTGCCCGGCGGGCGGTTCACCACCGCCTGTGCGCCGCCAACGCGATCGGCTGCGTCCGCCAGCCATTCCCGGCCTGACGGAGTGACGCTCAAGGTCACCGGAGGATCCAGGTCCGGCCGCTGGACCAGCGGGGTCCCGAACAACCGTCCATATGCGCCCGGGCCGACCACGCGCGGCTCCCAACCGGATGGCCGCTCGTCGCTCTGCCGCATGAAGAAACCGCGCTCGAACGCGACCCCCACCGACTGGTTGCCGTCGGACGGGCATATGAAACGGCGGACTCGAGAAGGATCGAACATCAGGCGCGAGGGCAGCTCGAACGCGACGAGGTCGGCGCGGAGCGGCATAGCCGTGGCGGACAGGTCGAGCGAGGCGTTGCGAACGGCGGCATGCACTTCGACCCTGATGTCCGGACTGGCGTATGTCAGCCTTGCTTCGCTCGGACTAAGGCGAACGACCCGGACGGCCTGCGTGCCGTCAGCCCCGGTCGAGTTGGATCGAAGCACCGTGCCGTCGCGCAGCCGTGCCTGCCACAGGCCGGACGGCCCGCCTCTGAAGATGGCATCGCCCGACGGCTTGGCGGAGACCCTCACGATGGCTCCTGTTCGGGCGTCGAGCCTTGCCGCGCAGCCGTTTGAGGCCAGGACAAGGTCATCGTCGGGGGCATTCGACGTGCCCAACGCCATCAGCGTGGTAACCGTGGCTAGAGCTGTAGCCGCGCGCATTGTCAGCCCTCCTGTCTTAACGTTCTGAGCGGCCGACCGGTTCAGGGATGCGCCCATGTGCCGATCGTCGCCCGAAACTGCTACACTCTGTGGGATAGACTGCGGCATTGACTCGTATGGATAGTCGTTGGCCGCGCCTCGCATCTATCGTATCCGGTTTGGCCGTGAAGTCCAGCACGCATGCAGGCGCGGCGCATGATCCGCGCTGTGCGCCGCCCAAGCGGCGCTGAAGAGAGGTACACAGTTTGAGCCTTGCCGCGGGCGCCATGCCCGAACTGATACAGGCAGGCATGGGCGCCCATATCTCATGCGCTCGCCTCGCCAACGCCACATCGCGCCTCGGTGCGCTGGGCGTCGTCTCATCCGTCGGCCTACGTCACATTGTGCCCCAGCAGGTGCGGGCCGGCGACGATGACACCATCGAGTTGGCGAAGACATTCCCGTTCGCCCGTTATGTCGAGGACCTGCTATCCTACGCCCCGGGGGGCAAGCGGCATACGCGCGCCATCCCGATTGACGTTCCCGACGCGGTGAAGGGCGCCCTTGCCAAGCGCTTGAGCGTCATCAGCGCTTACATCGAAGTGATGCGCGCCAAACGCGGACACAAGGGCATGGTGGGCATCAATGTGATGTGGAAATGTGCCCTGACCGTCCTCCCGAGCATCTATGGGGCGCTCATTGCCGGCGTTGACGCGTTCCTGTGCGGCGCCGGCGTGCCTATGGAGCTGCCCGAGATCGTCAGGCGCATGCGTCAGGGCGAGAACATAGACTATGAACCGTTGACGGGAACAAGCACGCATGTTCACCTGCAGATCGAGGAAGACGAACCCGAGCGTGTGCTGGGCGACAAGCCCATGCCCAAGCTGCTCCCGATCCTGTCCAACTTCGCCTTCTGCAAGCGGCTGCTCGATACGTGGGACAAGCGAGCCGAGGGATCGCGTCCGGATGCATTCGTGTTGGAGAACCACGCCGCAGGCGGTCACAACGCCCAACCTCGCGACAAGTCGGAGTTCGGCGAGGCTGACGACATCAACTCCTATTTCGATAAGGTCCTGGCGCTCGGGGTGCCGGTGTATATTGCAGGCGCGTTCGAGCACGGCGGCTCGCGTAAAGACCTATTGTACTGGCAGAGCAGGGGCGCCCATGGCATCCAGGTGGGCTCGCGATTCGCGTTGTCCGCCGAGTCGGGTCTGAGGGACGACCTCATGAAGCGCACCATCGAAGCAAGCCGCGAAGGCGCTCTGCGTGTGCTGACCGATGCCCGACTATCGCCGACGGGCTTCCCGTTCAAGTACGTTCCGCTGGAAGGCACGCTGGGCGATCAGGCAGTGCGAGATCAGCAGAAGCGGGGGTGCGATCTCGGCTATCTGCTCACGTCACGGACGCTGATACAGGAAGACGGGACCGAACGCGAGGTCTACGTTTGTCCGGCCATGCCGGAGGACCAGTACGTTTCGCTCGGAGGCGATCTCGCCGAGACGGTCGGGCGGCTCTGCCTCTGCAATGCGTTGTTGGCGACAGCCGGCTTCAACAAGCCTGATCGTCCGGCGCTCGTTACCCTTGGCGAGAGCGGCGCGATGACGAAGGAAGCGCTGACGGCGCGTCAGGTGGTTGAGGACATCCTGACCCCCGAAGTCGTGGCCGAGAACGAGAAGAGGCTGAGTCTGGAGGTCTGAAACCGCTCCTGCGACGACTTTGAGCCACCTGTTGCCGCGGTCGTTGCCGCGACG
Organism: Chthonomonadales bacterium; assembly: GCA_037442185.1. Classification (GTDB taxonomy): domain Bacteria; phylum Armatimonadota; class Chthonomonadetes; order Chthonomonadales; family CAJBBX01; genus JAAYVH01. Next base: position 13,267 of record JBBIQU010000028.1, read on the forward strand.
GCTCTCTCCGAAGCCGCCGTAGGGAGCGCTCGCAGTCGTCTGAGTCCCTCGGCCCTTCTCCAGTCTGACTTCGCGCGCTCTATGCCCTGGCCGGGTTGCGGGGCGCGGTCCTCGGCGGAAGCTCGTGGTCGCTGATGTCGCCGACGCTTCCTCGCCGCCAACCTCGCCGTCATAGTTGAGTGATCGTCGCGCACTCGCACCAAGCGCACGAGCACTCAGTCCATGCTACGGACGCCTTCGGGCCCGTGGTTTCCGGCCTTCGCCTGCAATACGATCGAGGGCCATTTGCGCCGAGACACGAACGGCTGCATCCGTCAGCAGGTTGCGTAACGCCGGAATGTGGGCGGCATCGCCGATCAGTCCAAGGAGATACAGAGCCTCATCGCGTGCCGGTTGTCCGAAGCCGGGTGATGTGAGCTTCAGGAGCTCCTTGGCGGCCGTGCGCCTCTCGGCCCCGGACTTCGGGCGCGCGGCATGGTGCGCCACGCGTCGCAAGGCCTCCTGAGCGGCGCGAGCCGCTGCCGGATCCGGCCCTCCCATGAGATCGCCAAGCGGAACTATCAATGGCGTGCCAATCAGCACTGCCTGTTCGACCGCACGGGTCCGAATGGCGATGTCACCGCTCCTGAGATCTGCCAGCAGGGTCGCGGCCGTAGGTTGTTGGGCAAGAAGGGCTTGAATGCGCGAGGTCATAGCGGAATATCCTCTCATACGCTCAGTGTCCAGGGGGCGCGGTACGGCTCGCTGATCATGCGGTCGGCCTCCTCATCGCCGATGAACCGTTCGCGAGCGAAATCGAACGTGACCTTGCGGCCCAACCGCCAGGCGATGTTGCCGAGGATGCACAGCGTCACGACATGGTGTCCGATCTCGACGTCCATCACAGGCCGCTTGCCGGTCCGGATGCACTCCAGCCAGTTCTCGCGATGTCCCGGACTCCGGTAGATCTCGACTCCGCCGGATGGGACCTTGAACTCCTTCGCCTTGGCTTCAGTGTCGCACCCGCCGTCCCCGCCGAGTACCACAAGATCGTCTTTGTCGCCCGTGTAGGTCGCGCCCCATTCGCCGGGCATACGCGGGTTCGGCTTGCCCGGCTGGCTCCAAGTGAGCGTCCAGTCGGGGTTTCTGAACTGCCAGGTCACCTGCATGGTTGATGGAACATCATAGAACCCTGTGAGGTGCGGTTGGCCCGTCGCTTCGCAGGTGACCTTGCCTCGGTACCCGTCGTTGTTGGTGAGCCACGACACAATGCTCAAGGCATGGTTGCCGCGATCACGGATGAACCCGCCGCCCGAGTCCATCAGCCAGCGGAAGTTGAAGTGGCATCGCTGGGGATGGTAAGGCATCTCACGCAGTGGCCCGAGCCACATGTCCCAGTCGAGACCTCCGGGTACGGCTTGCGGTTCGCCCCACGAGTCCGTCGAGAAGTTCACCGGATGCCAGACATCCACTCGGCGGATCCGTCCGATGCCTCCGTTCCGCACGAACTGGCACGCAGCATGGGCGTTGGGGTTCGAACGGCCCTGAGCGTGGATCTGAACCACACGCTTGTACTTGCGTGCCGCGTTCACCATGGCCCTGCCCTCGGCAATGGTCTTCGCCGTGGGTTTTTCGCTCATCACGTGCTTGCCGGCCTGACAGGCCATCACCGTCATGAGAGCGTGCCAGTGATCGGGTGTCGCGATGATGACGGCGTCTATGTCCTTCCGCTCCAGGAGCCGGCGAAACTCCTTGGTGACGAACGGCTCGCCCTGGGTAATGCGCCGGCGCGCGTTCGCCAGGTGCGCATCGTCAACATCGCAGATTGCTGCCGTATCCGGAGCGACATGGTGCTGCCCCATGCCCCCTGTGCCGATAACGCCAATGCGAATGCGGTCATTGGCGCCCTGCCTGCCCGGACGCCCGAGCGCCTCGGCAGGAACGATGGCCGGCATCGCTACGGCCGCAGCCCGCGACATCAGGTCGCGTCGAGACAGCTTCCGATTCGCTTTCATCTTTCACCTCAAAGTCCGAAGATGCGCGTCGAGCGCGCCGTTATCTCCGCGGGTGCGAGAGAGCAGACAGGTTCGCCCGGAAGCAGCTTACCACGGCAGGGACACGCGCGCTCACGGGCGAATCTACGCGCAACGCGCCGGCATTGTCACCGGCTGCACGGAGGCATAAGCATGGATGAGCGTGTTCGAATCGGGGTGGTGGGTCTTGGAATAGGCAGACGACACCTGATGAGCCTGACCCGAATGGACGGCGTTGAGGTTGCCGGCATCGCCGACACAGACCCCGGTCGCCTGGCCGCATGTGCCGACGAGTTCGGCGTTCGCCCGTATGCCTCGGCAAGCGAGCTCTTCGAGGCCGAGCGGCTTGACGCCATCAGCATATGTACGCCGCCGGCATCGCACCGGCAACTGACTGAGATGGCTGCGCAACTCGGCATCCACGTTCTGTGCGAGAAGCCCATGGCGCCGAACGTGGATGATTGCGTTGCCATGGCTGTCGTATGCCGGGCATCGAAGGTTCGGCTCATGGTGGCCCAGAAGAAGCGCTTCCATCCGCTCGTAACGCGCCTGAAGGAGCTGTCGAAGAGCGAGCTCGGCCCAATCCGGTGGGCGCTGGTGAAGTACGCCCTGGGCCGGGTGCCCATGGAC
>JBBIQU010000028.1:15927-35574 GCA_037442185.1 Chthonomonadales bacterium
GGACGAGCAGGACGGCGGCGGGCCGCTTCAGGAGAACTCCATCCATGCGGTGGACACGCTTCGTTACCTCATGGGCGAAGTTCGGACGGTGATGGCGGTCGGCGGGACGCTGTTTAACGCCGACCGAGGCCCACAGCCCGATGTGGCGGCTGTCAGTCTGCAGTTCGCCAACGGCTCCATCGCCGCTCTCGGGCTTGGCCAGGCCAGCGAATGGGGCTTTGCGGACGAGCATTTCTTCTTCGCGTGCGACCACGGCGAGGCCCGGTTTGGCGGACGCTTCGATGCCTCGACCGAATGGTGGCTGGCTTTGCGCGCCGCCCCAGACCGGATCGTAACGGAGAGCATACCGGTGGACGACTGCTTCGACGCCGAACTCGCGCACTTCGTATCGTGCGTGCGGTCGGGTAAGGAGCCGCTCGTAACCGGCGAGGACGCTGCCCGTTCCGTCGCGGTTACCGTTGCGATCAAGGAGAGCATCCGAACCGGCCGGCCCGTCACGCTTTCGTAGAGCGACACCGCAAGTGATGGAATGGGACTGATGGCCCGCCACGGACCAGGCGCGATGCAGGCTGGCAACCTTGGGGTCAGCGGCGAATCATGGTCCCGATGCCCGTATCGGTGAACACCTCGATCAGCAGGGCATGGGGCACACGACCGTCAATGAGATGGGCGCGTTCGACGCCTCCTTCAATGGCAGTGATGCATGCCTCCAGTTTGGGGATCATTCCTTTGTCGGCTGCCCGAGAGGCGAGCATGGCGCGCGCCTGACCGATGTCCATCTCCGAAAGGAGCGTTGCAGGATCGTCGGGATCGGCACGAACGCCTTCGACATCGGTCAACACGATTAGCTTCGCCGCTCCGAGCGCAACAGCAATTGCGCCCGCTGCATGATCGGCGTTCACATTGAAGGAACAGCCATCGTCGCCGACGGCTACCGAGCATATGACCGGCACATAGCCGCTGTCGGCCAACAATCGAACCACATCGCCGTTCACCCGCGTGACATCGCCCACATAGCCGAGGTCCCCTTTCGGTGACACGAGCTTCCGCGCCACCAGGAGGTCTGCGTCCTTGCCGCTCAGTCCGACAGCTCGCGCGCCATGACGGTTCAGCAGCGCCACGATGCCCTTGTTCGTCTTGCCGGCAAGCGCCATCTCGACGATCTCCATTGTGGCTTCATCGGTCACCCTGAGCCCACCGACGAACTGCGGCTCGTGGCCCAGCCGCTTCATCAGCCCGGTAATCTCCGGTCCGCCTCCGTGGACGAGGATCGGACGAATGCCGACGTAGTGGAGCAGGGCAATGTCCTGCATCACCTGAGTCTTGAGATCGTCGTTCGTCATTGCGTTGCCGCCGTACTTGATGACGATCGTCTTGCCGTAGAACGAGCGGAGGTACGGCAGAGCTTCGACCAACGTGGCCGCACGGACCGACGGATCGCCGGTATCGGTTGTGCGCTTGGGCATGGAGGTGCCTCCTGTCTAGAAGGGCAGTATGTCCGCCTGCAGTCTCAGCAGATCGTTCATCATGGCCACCGCGTTGCGATAGCTGTTGACCGTGGGTTCCAGAAGGATCGCCTGCAACAGCTTGTCTCTTGACCGCTCCTGAAAGGCCTCGACCAGCAGCTTGTTGATGGAGCCTTGCAGACGCAGTATGGCCGCGATCGCTTCGGGCAAGGGCTGCATCTGTTCGGCATGGACTCCGCTGCGGTCCGCCGTCGCGGGCACCTCGACCACCATGTCATCGGGCAGGTTCGGTATGGCCCCTCGGTTCGGCATGTTGACGGCCTCAACCCAACGGTCCCTCCCGCATGCCACCGCCTCCATGATCGGCACGGCAAGCTCACCGGACGCCTTGAGCGGCGCATCGTCAGATCGGTAATCGCATGGTTCAGGCTTCTTCCATGGCCGAGTAGTCTGGTCTCCGCTCAGCGAATAGACGAACTCGGGTATCTGGCCCGTTTCCCACGGGTGGCCGTCGGCCGGATCGTAGAAGTACTGAAGCTCGCTCGCCACGAACTCATCGGCCCAGCCGATGTACTCGCCGTAGTGGTTGGCGGCCGGAGACGGCCATAGTCCGTAACGCCGAAACAGGATGCGAGCGAGACCGATCTCGTGCCAATCGCTGAGCCAATCTCCCTCGGCCTCGGCGTCCCGCAAACGAGGATACAGGTCCTCGCCGGTTCGCCTGTCGCGTATCTCCTGAAACCAGGTGAAGTGGTTGATGCCGCATGCTCGAGCATCAAGCTGATCCTCCGGAAGGCCCAGAATCGCGGCGATCTGGCGCAGTCCCATGAAGTAGCCGTGGCATAGTCCGAGCGCCTTGATGGTTGTGCATCGGCTGACCGCTTCGCACAGCTTGTGTTCGGGATTGGTGAAGCTCAGGAGAAGCGCTTCCGGGCATCGCCGCTCCATGGTTCGGGCGATCTCAACGGTCGGTCCCATGTTGCGCAAGGCGTGGAAGAGGGACCCGGGGCCGCCGTTCTCGCCGAATACCTGCCGGAAACCGTAGTGGCGTGGGATATGGAAGTCCTGGGTCCAGTAGAGGAATCGGTCCACCTCGATGGCCTTGACCACGAAGGCGGCGCCGTCGAGTGCGCGATCGAGATCGGTGGTCGCCTCAATCACGGCATGCCTGTTGAGGCGCTCGGATACGCGTCGGGCGTATCCGAGCGCCTCCTGAAGCCGGTCCTCGAGTTTGTCCACAAGGACGAGATGGACACCCGCCTCGGCGAGCGTATCGCTAAGCAGGACATCACGGATTGACGATGGACCGAATGACCGACTGCCGGCGCCGATCAGGGCGATCTTCACTGGATCCATCGCGGTCCGCCTTCCATCCTGCCGGTACGCCTACCCACCACCGAAACTCCACACGGTAGACGCCTCCCAGTCGTCGTCATCTGACGGGTCTGTCTCGATGAGGTAAGTGCGAACCTCCCACGGGCGCAACGACACGCTGATAACGCCATCGGTAACCGGCACAGGTGCGATTGGCTCTTCGAGCACATTGGCGAGCCACGCTCCCTTGAGGCGCAACTGATGCAGCTGGGCATTGTGGACGTGACGGCCGCCGGTCTCGTATACCCGGAGCACGATGAGATCATTGCGGCCCGCCGCGGGCTTGATCGCCGAGACGAGCGCAGTCTGGGGATTGTTCAAGAGCAGCGGAGCGATGACGTCGGCGATGAAGTCGTCGTCAGGTTCGGTGGATACGAATCGCGTGAGAAGCGGCTGATTGTACGCCAGAGCCGCAGCCGGAACGCCGGCGTCACGCCAATCTCCCGGGTGGGGCAACAGCGCGAACCGCACCGAATGGCGACCGGTGTCTGAGATTGCGTCGGGATCGTACGCGCTGCGGAGAAGCGTGAGGCGCAATCGGCACCCGAGGGCATCGTAGCCGTACTTTGAGTCGTTCAGGACCGCTATGCCGTATCTCGGGCCGCCGACATCGGCCCAGCGTAGCGCCGGAACTTCCTGACCGTTCGAGTTCCGTTTGACGGCCGCGAACGGCGTCTCGAACCACGCCTCGCATTCAGGCAGGTTGGCGGTGAATGCCACCTTCAGACCCGGGACACCGTCTGCCGGAGTGCCGACCTCGTTCCACTCGATGTCCGCCTCGAAGTCAATGCGCGGCAGATCGCGGTAGAAGATGATCTTCTCTACAATTGCGGACTTGCGGAAATGGTGCGTCACTTCGAGGACACAGCGAACGCCTCCGTCCTCCAAGATGCGCGTTGACGCACCCGAGATTAGGCTCTGCTCCTGGTGGACCTCATGCACCTCCCAGGCGGTCATCGCGTGTGGCCGTTCGTCGGTGATCTGGAAGACGTTCAGACCCAGCTCCGGGCGAGCCGTGTCCATGTAGTCGCTCGGCTTCCGCATTCCGAAGGCGACCAGCTCTCGATTGACGCGCTTGTCTCTCAATCCGACTATCACGCCGCAGTCCTTGCGGATGTACGCAACGTAGAAATTGGTCTCGACCCGGAGATAGGGTGCGGCTTCCCTGGCTTCATCTGTGTCGGCAGTGCGCCCATCGGTCGGCGCAAAGGCATGCGTGATCATGGACGGATCCTCAAGCCCGGGGTCCATAGGCTCTAGCGCATGGCGAAGTACGCCGAAAGGCGGCACCTGGGCGATGAATCCCAGTCCCTGTTCGGTGTCCTGAGCCGGGACGCTCCGCCCAACGCCATCCACGACCAGCTTGGGGCCTTTGCCCTTGACCTCCGGAACGACGACCCAATCCTTGACGTAGGCTCCGGTTGGATTGACGACGGCCACGCTGCCCTCCATGCCTGCCGTCAGGTAGTCGAGCGCTTCGCTGATGGTAGCCTTGGCGACCTGTTCAACCTCCATGAAGTCCGCCTTGTTCTTCTCGTAGACTTCGTGGATTGCCGAGCCGTCGAAAATGTCGTGGAACTGGTTGAAGAGGACCTTGCGCCAGGCTTCCCGGATGCTGTCGGGTTCTTCCATTTCGGCCATGGCGAGCAGCGCGTCGGCCGTGCAGAGCAGGTTCTCCCCACGCCGGTTATAGAGCTTCGTGTCGGCGTGGGTGGTGTAACAGCCCTCGAAGATGGTCGTTGACTCGCCCGAGTGGATGGGCAACGTTGTTCCGCTGTCGAGCAGCTGACGCGTATATGCGGCGGTTGTGCTGCATTCGGCGGTAGGTAGGAGCGGCGTGGACTGGAAACGCCTCAGCGCCAACAGATTCTGCCGCGACGGTCCTCCGCCGTGATCGCCGATGCCATGGAAGTGGAGCGCGCAGCCATGGCCGTTCTTGATTGCCTTGATGGCGGCGGAGGCAAGATCGCGAGCGTATATCTCGCCGTTGTAGCTGGGGGTCGAGATCGCGAGCAGGCGTGATCCGTCCTGTCCCTCCCACCAGTAGGCGGGCCACTGGTCTGCGCCTCCGGGGTTCGCGCGATGGTGATAGTATCGCTTGGCCCCAGCCGATACGGCAAGTTGGGGCAGATTGCCGGCATGGCCGAATGTGTCGGGGGCGTGGAAGGTCGTGGGCGTTGCCCCGAGAACCTCGCGCGTATATCCGACGCCCTCGAGCAGCTGTCGCGCATGGGCTTCGCCGGATGCCATGTTCACATCGCCTTCGACCCACGTCATGGTGAGCGGCTCCCAGCGCCCTTCGCGGATGCGCTGGAGGACCTGCTGGAACAACTCCGGCTCTTCCTGCCGGATCACCTCGTAGGTGGCAGGCTGGCTATGAGAGAAGGTCAGCTCGGGGAACTCCTCCATCAAGCTGAGGACGCTCCGGAAGTCACGCTTGATCACTTCGACTGTATCGGGCCATGTCCAGAGCCAGTTCATGTCGATGTGGCTGTGTCCAACGCAATGCACCGTGGTCGCCTTGGCCCGCGCATCCAGAGGCATGAGTTCGTCGGCCACCTTGCTGAGGATGGACCGCAGCTTGGACATGGACGAAGGAAGCTTCTCGGGCACGAGGTCCGCCGCTGCGGCTAGCCTGGTTCGTTCTTCGGGAGTGAACGCCAGCGCCTCTGCCATGGCGAGCTGAGCCCAAGCTACGTCCAGCGCTTCGAACCGTTCCCGCAGGCGCGGCGTGGTGAACTTGAGTTGAAACCACGTCGTGGTCTGGTTGTTCGGGACCTTGATGGTAAGTCGAAGCTCGCCGTTGTCCCCCGATTTCAGTCGTTGGATTACCGTGAACATGCACGGTCCGGCTGCCACCGGCACTCCGCCCGCGTCGTAGACCGGCTTCCCGTCGAGCGTAAGCTCCATCGGGTACAGGCTGAACACAGTGGCGACCAGCTCGTCGCCCGGCAGCTTGACGCCTTCGGTTGAATCGGGGACGGTAAGGCGGCACGACAGCACAAGGTCGCGGCCCGGCTCGAGCGTCAGGCCGTGGAATCCTCCCGCTCCATCCTGTGTGAGTGTATCGGGTCCCGGGCCGGACAGACGGGTCCACGTCTGGCTTGGGAACGCGTTTAGGCAACGATCAGCTGCCGCTCTCAAGGGGGCGAGCGCTTCGGCAACCGCAGGGACTGGCATGGCAAGCTCCTACTCGGTAATGAGATTCCCATCCGGGTTCCACGGCATGCCGCGATTCTCCTTCCTTCGACAGCACAGGACCCGTGAACTTCCGCACCGAAGATTAGGCGGGCACAATCCCCCGGAGGCCACGAACATCATCACCGTTTCGTCAAGAATATGGTCCGTATGGTGCGCCGTTGCCGCGCTCGAAGCGATGGCGTCCGTTTCGATGGCGTGCCGGCTGACGGCTCCAACGCAAGGCGTCGCCGATGGGGGCGTGGAACGCATGCGGCCAGGACCCCTTGAGGAGGGCATTCTTCCCGGAGGCTGGGAGGCGCATCGCGTCGGTCGCGCTCAGGCGCTGGACCGTCTTCAGGTGGAATGCGTTCGCGATGCCACGATGGCGCGGTCCGGGTCTCAGTTCATCCGTTTGGCTATCCCCGCTTACACGGTCGGCTTCGAGTATGTTACCGTGGGACAGCGCGTGCCGATCGTGTCCGGACGGGCATACACGGCCGGCGTTTGGGTCCGGTGGCCGGATGGACCGCCTCGTGCGCCGCGCGGAGCCGACCGGACGTCGGGACACAGGTCGGCCATCGTTTCATTCTGGGCGCGGAACCGTGACGGAACAGGCACGTTCGCCGGTCGGGACGTCTGGCTGTTCGACAACAGGTGGAAGCATCTGACGTTCACCTTCTGCGCCTCGGAACCGGACGACCGGGTCTTTCTGTATGTTTCGCTCTTGCCCAATCAGCGTCCATCCTCGACTGTCGTCATCATGGATGACCTCTCGGTCTCGTGGGTGCCCCTCAGGGTCCCGAGACACTACCGTGTCGGTGAGCTGGCCGCCGACACCGGGTTCTCCGGCCAGCATGGGCCTACCGTTCAGGAGCCGTGGTCGTTCTCGAGCTTGGGCGGTTCGGGCATCCGCCACTCGGCCGGCGACGACAGCGACAACCGCGTGGTGCGCATGAGCATGGCTGCCAAAGCGTCTGGTCTGAACTCGGCTCAGGTCTGGCAGTTCGTCCGTTTGGTTCGGGGACTCCGCTATCGGGTCAGCTGCCGTATCCGGTGGGACAACTTCGACGGGACCGGAGCTCAGGCTCTCGCAAACTTCGGCGTTTACGATGAGGCATCCGACACGTGGTACGGACCGATTGATGTCACCCTTGAGCCGACGGCCGAGTGGCGGCAGTACGCGTTCACCCTCGTGGCGCCACGGTCCGGCAAGTGGAAGATCTACGTCGCGTTGAACGGCTGGGGCAATGCGGGGCGAGCGCTAGACATTTCGGTAGACGATGTGTCGTGTCGCGCTGTCGCGGCTGGCGCTCAGCCGCGATCAAAGTCCGAGGTCGGCAAGTGACTTGGCCTCAAGGAGCCTCAAGCCCATCTCGACTGCCTTCTCGTCCGTCAGCGATGCCACGGCGGCCCGCTGATCATCGTCAAGAGGACCGAAGCGCCGCTCGATCAGCGTAGCGAGCAAGGCGGAGTATGCCTCTTTGCGCCCCTCTGTCCTACCTTCCTGCCGTCCCTCCTGCCGTCCTTCTTTCCTTCCTTCGCGACGGCCTTGAGCGATCAGGACCTGTGCGTCCGTCAGTTTCATTCTGGTTAGCTCCTCTCTCCGTGATGCGCTCGTCGCTGATGAAACCACATCGTACAACACTGCCCGTTCTTCCGGGTCCCGAGTGTGTCGAATGAACAGAACAAGGTAATGGATAGCCCGCATCGATTCGGCACGAGCTTGCGCCGGCAGCGCATCGAGCGCGCGGACCGCTTCGGCAAGCACGCCTTCGAGTTCCTCGACGCTGCGATCGGATGCCTGAACCACCTTCAGCACAGCCCCAAGTGCCGAGCTGGACAGGTCCTCGGGCGTTAGCCCATCGAGCGACAAGAACAGCGCGTCAAAGTCGGGAACGAAGCGGCGCAACTCAGCCGGCGAGACCATTGCCGATGCGACATCGGGCATGCGGGTCCACCGGCGGCGCCCCGTATGGAACACTACCGGTATGACGGGCGACAGTCGCCTCGAACCGGCCGGGCGCCGCTCATCGTCCCAGCGACGGCGCTCCATCTCCCATATCTGTACCATATACGCGAGTACGCGAAGACCCATCATCCGGTCAGGCTTCGATTGGTGCTCGACGAGCACGTAGACCCAGACTTCCGAAGCGCCTGACCGAAACGGCACTCGGAACAGCAGATCAGCTTCCCTTTCGTGGAGGTCATCCGGCACGAAGGAACGGTTGATCCGCTCCGCGCGGTCGAAATCGAGTCTGGCGGCAAGGTCGCGCAGGTTCGACGGCGACTCCAACAGCCAGATCGTGCCTCGGTCAGGGAACTCACGTATTGGGGCGTCGTCTATGGACATGCCTCCGCCTCCCCATGTATGATATCCCATTCCCGGTGCGGGCCGAACCTGACCGGTGATCGGCATATCCGCGTATCCGGTGCTAGAATCTGCCCGGCGGCTGCGGCACGGCCGGCATCAGTCCAGGAGGAAAACCACCATGGTCAACTGGCTTCTCACTGCAGCTGCATTGGCGAGCGGATTGGCTGTTTCGTCCGATCGGCTCATCATTGAAAGCGCCTCCAATCCGGACGCGAAGGCTGCGGCCGCGGCCTGGATTCCGGCATACGGATCGTCCACTGCACAACCGTCCACCGAACGGAACCCAGACGGAGGCGCTGCCCTGCTTTTCGAGTGCGACATGAAGGCTCTGGAGGAGCGCGCATGCTGGGATCGCGCCGTCTCGCTCGATCTGTCGCGCCACTCGCGCATCGTGTTCTGGGCCAAACTTACCGGCGATCCGTCAGCGATCGGCCACTGCACGCTCTACTTCAACGCCGGCGGAGGATGGTACGGACAGAGCTTCGACGTGCCGGACGACGGGTGGCAGCGAGTGACGCTCGATCGAGGTGGCTTCATCCCTGAAGGTTCGCCGGAGGGCTGGGGACACGTCAAGGGCATCCGCCTGGCGCTCTGGAAGGGGCGTGAAACACAGGCTTCTGTATTCGTCGGCGGGATGGTGGCAGAAGCCGCCTCCATTGTGGTTGTCCGCAATAGCCGAGTCGGAGATGAAGGCGAGCTCTGGGCGGATCGTATGGCGTCCATGCTTCGCGAAGCTGGCGTAGATGCGGGAACTGTGGATGATGCCGACATCGAACAGGGCGTCCTCGACGGCAAGCGCATCGCGGTGCTGCCCAATAACCCGAGAATCACCGATGCCGAGGCTGACGCCCTTGAGAAGTTTGTGCGCCGCAACGGCCGCATCGTTGCGTGCTACGGCCTGCCCGATCGGCTGGCCGCATTGCTCGGACTCGCCGACGCCACGTATACGAAGCAGGAGCGCCCAGGTCAGTTCGCAGCCATGAGATTCCGTCCCAGAGGTCCTGCCGGTCTGCCCGAGGTGGCCAAGCAAGCATCCTGGAACGTCATGCGCGTCCGGCCTGCGGCGAGGAACGCGCGCGTCGTTGCGGACTGGGAGGACGCTCAAGGCAAGCCAACAGGCATTCCTGCGGTGGTCCTCAGCGACACGGGAGCCTTCGTATCGCACGTCGTCCTCGACGATGACCGACCTGCGAAGCTCCAAATGCTGAGAGCGATTCTGGGGCATTTCGATCCCGAGCTTTGGCCGAAGATGGCCGAGGACGCCCTGGCAAACTCAGGAGCGATCGGCAGCCGTTGGCACTCCCACGCCGAGACGGAGCGGGGCATCCTGGAAGCCGCCGCCGCGATAGGACGGACAGCCGCCGTTCGCAAGTGCATTGTGGCGGCCCGAAGCGAGCGTGCTCGAGCGCAGACCGCCATGAAGGAACGCCGCTATCATGAGGTTCTGGCGCCGGCCGCAGCAATCCGTCGCCTCCTGACGGAAGCATTCGCCCTCGCTCAGCAGCCACAGCCGGACGAGTTCCGGGCCGTCTGGTGCCACTCTGCCTATGGTGTTGACGGCATGACATGGGATGAGGCCGTCGCCAATCTCAAGCGCAACGGATTCACCGCCGTCGTGCCCAACATGCTATGGGGAGGCTCCGCCGACTATCCCAGCGACCTGCTGCCGGTTACGGATCGGGCGAAGAAGGAAGGAGACCAGATCGAGGCGTGCCTCAAAGCTTGCCGCACGCACGGTCTCCAGATCCACGTTTGGAAGGTCAACTGGAACCTGAGTACCGCTCCGGAGGATTTCGTGGCGCGAATGCGATCGGAAGGTCGCCTCCAGCGAACGAGCAACGGCTCTGAGGAACGATGGCTCTGCCCGTCTCATCCAGCCAACTTCGAGCTGGAGCGCGACAGCATGGTTGAGATCGCACGGAAGTACGCCGTGGATGGCATCCATTTCGACTATATTCGCTACCCCGACAGTTCCAAGTGCTACTGCGACGGTTGCCGCGAGCGATTCGCCTCTTCCCAGATGCTGCGGTCCGATAAGCAGTTCATCGGTATTCGCGAATGGCCGCGTGACGTGCTGCGCGGCGGACCGCTCTATGCTGACTATCAGGAGTTCAGACGGCGCAACATCACCCGATTGGTCAAGGCTGTCGCCGAAGAGGCGCGCCGGGTCAGGCCGGGCATCAAGGTATCGGCGGCCGTGTTCCCGAACTGGCCCGCATGCCGAGAGGAGATCGGCCAGGATTGGGGACGGTGGGTTCGCGAAGGATACCTCGACTTCATCTGTCCCATGGACTACACGGCGTCCAACCGCGAGTTCAGAACCCGGGTGCAGGTCCAGCGCGACGAAGTCAAGGGACGCATTCCGCTGATCCCCGGGATCGGCGCGTCGGCGCCTGGCCTCGATGTCGTTCAGACCATCGAGCAGTCGCTCATTGCCCGCGAGGAGGGCGCACAGGGCTTCATCCTGTTTAACTACGACACGCGCACCGCCGGCGACCATGTTCCGATGATGGGCAAGGGACGCACTCGTCCAAAGTGAAGCCGCCCTGTGATCTGGGCGTCCGCCAAGCGTTCGAACAGACATATTGTCGCGACTTAACCCAAGTCGTAGGCTTCAATAGCAAACGACGCGCCCACGAAGCGCCACGGGGGGCAGGACACCGGACCAACAGCACCGAACCGTGGGATTGCATAACCCCTTCAGGAGGCGCAGACCAATGCTTCTCGACGGCAAGGTGGTTCTTGTAACAGGCGGCGCGCGCGGCATCGGAGCGTGCATCAGCCGCACGCTCGCCCGGCATGGCGCCACGGTGGCCATCAACTATACGTCCAGTGCGGCAAGGGCCGAGGCGCTGGCCAATGAGCTGGGGAATGCCGCACCTTACTGCGCCGACGTCCGCAACGCAACGGAAGTCACCAACATGGTCTCGGCCATCGTGGGCCATTTCGGGCGGCTGGATGGCGTCGTCAACAACGCCATTGCCGGAAGCCAGCCCGGCACCGTCGCAGACTCGCCCATTGACGACTACACCAACATGTTCGATTTCGGCTGTCGCGCCGTTCTCAACACGGTCCGGGCGGCGCTTCCGCACATGAAGAAGCAGGGCGGCGGCCGCATTGTCAACATCGTTACGGAACTCTGGAACATGGCACCGGCGGGCTGGGCTCCATACATGGCGGGCAAGGGCGCCATGGTTGGCATCTCCCGAAGCATGGCATGCGAGCTGGGTCCGTTCGGCATCACGGTCAACATGGTGGCGCCGGGCTGGATGGCCGACGAGAAGGTGGACACCGCATCCGACGGCTCGATCAACTTCGGCAAGAGCCTTCCTTTGCAGCGGCACGGTTCCGCCGACGAGATCGGCAACGCCTGTGTCTTCTTCATCAGCGACCTTGCGGGCTACGTCACCGGCGCATATCTCCCTGTGACGGGCGGCCGCATCACCCAGATGGGAGCCTGAACGATGAAGCGGCGACTGGGCATCGGCGTTGTGGGAGCCGGGAGCATCGGTATCCGCGGCGCCCTCCAGCATCTTTGTCTTGGCGACGTGCAGGACAGGCTGTTCCTTGCGGCGGTCTGCGACCCTGCGCCGGGCCGCGCTCAGGCTGCCGCCGAACGCTTCGATGTGCTCAGAGCGTATGAGCGCTACGAGGACCTCTTGGCGGACGAGAGCGTGGACGCCGTCACGATCGGCTCTCCCATTGGCGTCCACTACGAACAGGGGCTGGCGGCGATCCGGGCGGACAAGCATGTCCATTTCAACAAGACCATGACCACGACGGTCACCGAGGCTACTCACCTCATCGAAGAGGCCGCCCAGCGCAACGTCAAGATCGTGGCGTCCCCGGGGCAGATGCTTCGGCCCGTCAACCAGCAGATCCGGAAGCTCATCCTCGAGGGCGCCATCGGCCGGCTATCGTGGGCAGCCACAGGGGCAGCCTTCGGGGCATATCACGAACACGAGGCGGTGCGCCAGGGCGACGATGCGCTATCCAATGTCAATCCTGCGTGGTACTGGCGCAAGCCGGGCGGCGGACCGATGTACGACATGACGGTCTATGGGCTGCATGCCCTCACGGGCGTTCTGGGTCCGGCCAAGCGTGTGACCGGCTTCTCCGGTGTCGCGATCAAGGAACGAGCCTTCCGGGGCGAGACCTATCCCTGTGACGCCGATGACAACACAACGCTGCTCCTGGACTTCGGCGAGCAGGTCTTCGCTTTCGTCCATGGCACCTTCGCAGGCACCCTGACTCAGTTCGGGTCGCCGACATACTTCGGCGCCGCCGGAACGATCCAGGGAAGCATGATGAACGGTCAGCCGATCCAGTATCCCGGCAGGGAGATCGCAGACGCCTCAGGCCACGGTGACAACGTCTTGCTGCCTCATGTCGTCGGGCCGCACCGTGACATGGAAGAGGCGCACGTCTTCGAGGACATCATGCAGCTCGTGGACTGGGCCCGTGACGGCATACCGTCCGTCGCCACAGCCGAACATGCACGCCACGTGATCGAGATCATCGAGGCCGGCTATCGCGCGTCCGAGACCGGTGAGACGCAGGAACTGACCACGACCTTCTAACGACAGCTCAGCCGGATGGATCAGACGAAGTCGAGGCCGTACAGCTTCACCTGGTCCATCCGGAAGCGCAGAATGACGCCGGCGTCGGTGGGCAGCGTATCGCCATCCTTCCACGCCACGGTATGGCGGAATCGGTCGCCGATGATCGGGATCGCATCCGCGAACGCCCGTCCCGGAATGGGCCTGCCGGACATGTCGGCGGCTTCCATAAGCAACGAGCCGCCACGCTTGGTCACCGCATTTACCTGAACGCGCCGAGTCGGCGGCATGATGCCCACGGTCGCGAACTCCCCGGCCTGCTCGGCTTCGAGAGCGACGATGCGCCCCTTCGGCCACACTGCGAGCCCCGGGGCGAAGTTGAACTGCCCTCTCGGATACTTGTGAGGGACATCATAGCCGGTATAGGGCAGGGCGAAGTCGCCGATGGGCAGCTCAACGAGATCGGGCTGGGCGAAATGGCAACCCCCATCCCATGCGCCGAACGGAGCGGTCTCGAGTACGGGCGATCCCGGAACGAACTGCCAGACCCGTCCGTCGTGGCTGGATGCCACTACGGTGGTGGTAGTGTCGTCGTACGTATGCCAGATCGCCGGAAACATGAGGTGGTGCTCGGCAGCGCCCGGGATGCAGGTCCGACAGTTCGTATAGAGCACATCGTCGGGCCGCAGGTCGGCCCCGGGGATCATGATCACGTCGCTGACCGGAAACGCAGAGAAGTCGGCGCTTTCGATGCGGCCAATGGAGCGTCGCCCCGGTCCGCCCGCATCGCCTCCCCACCATACGATGTTCTCTCCCTGAGCGCGCGGCGACCGCGGGCCGATCATGTAGCTCCGCGTGTAGATGACGTACTTGCCGAGGCGCGTATCACGGTAGGCGACGATCTGCGTATCGCTGTGCTCAAGGCTCAGAGGCTCAGGCAAAGTGCGCCACCGGACGCCGTCGGGACTCGCATGGCCGCGCAGGGCGTAGACGTGGCCAACATCCTTGCGATAGGCGCGTGTCTGCCACCGCCCGGGGTGCTTTGTCCGAAACGCCGCGTGTTCCTCGGCGCTCACGGTTCCGAGGGTCACCGACTTGTATCGCTCGTCCGCCGCGGCTGAAGTATCCACGAACACCGCGCCGACCGAGGTATCCAGCAGGTTCGTGTCGCCCCTGCCCTCGTGCTCCTTGATCCCGAGCCCGGGACGCGACCACGTGACGCCGTCAACGCTCTCCCAGAGGCACGGACCTGCTGGACACGCGCCCCATGCCCGGAATCTGCCGCCATCCATCAGAACACAGCCGAACGCGAGGCCGCGTCCGCCTTTCTCCCACGGCCGATCCGGCACGACGACAGGCCCGCGACGCTGAGCCGGTTCCGTCCGGATACGCACGCCGTACGGATGGTCTGTGCGTCGCATGATGGCGCCGAACGGCCCCTCGGAACCGGCCACCATGACATTGCGCCCCTGGCCGTCGTACCACCCGAAACTGCCGGGCCTGACGAAGAACCAGTTGGTGAAGACGAGACGACGCCCGAGCAACTCATAGGGCTCGCCGGTGTCCACGGGCGGCGGATCTGACCGACGGGACACATCCGACGTGTCGGTTACGTCCGGCCGATCCGAAGCCATTCCTCCCGCGACCGCAGCGGCCATTCCAATAAACTCCTTGCGGCTCATGTCCATTCTCGCGCACCCCTTCGCCCGGCTGCTCCATGCACTCAACATGGTTAGCTGCATATGGGGTTCAGTCCTCCAAGGCGATGCGAGCGCGGCGTGGTCCGGCGGCTGTTACCACGCTTCAGAACGGCCACCAAGGCGTCCGGCGGTTCAAACCGCGTCTCCGAACGGCGCGAAGTCCGCCTGCGCGGACTGCACGGATGCCGAAAGCCGGGCCTATGCCGCGGAAGGCGCAGGCGGCGCAGGGGTGGTCGGTTCCGTCTGTTCGGAGAGGAAGTATCGGACGTTGACGATCACGACGCCCGGGCGCTGACCCAGATAGAGCTTGACAAGCAGTCCGTTGGCGTTGTGGAGCAGCCCGTGCCACCATTTCGTCGAGACAAACTCGGGTAGCACGACCGTGACCATGTGGTCCTCCCGCTCCTTCTGGACTTCGTCGAGGTACGCCATCAACGGTCCGATAAACGACCGATACGGTGAGGGCAGGATGACCAGAGGTATCTCTTCACCGACGTGCTCTTCCCACTCGCGCACAAGCCGCGGCACTTCATTGGGATCAATCTCGATGTGGATAGCGCGGCAGTCCCAGCTGATCCCGCGCGCATACTCGAGCGCCGGGAAAATGCCCCGATGCAGACTTGGCAGCAAGACCAGAACGGTGTTGGGTTTCTGGTCGGGGCTCAGTCGTGACGGAGGTTCCGGTCCTTCGAACTTCCGTCGGACCGGGGGCCCCGACAGGATCGTCAGTCTGCTTCGCACGAACTCGTAGTGCCGGCTGATTGCACGGAAGATCAGTACGAGTCCTGTAATCACAAAGACGACAATCCACGCTCCGTCCCGGAACTTCTCGAAAGCGATGATGATCAAGACGATGGCTGTGCAGAGCGCCCCAAAGCCGTTGATGGTCGCCTTCAGGGCCCACCTCGGGCCGCGTTCGGTGCGCCAGTGGCGCACCATGCCGGTCTGCGACAGGGTGAAGGCCGTGAATACGCCGACGGCGTAAAGCGGAATGAGCCGGTCGACGCTGCCGTGAAATGCCACGATCAGGACGATGGCGAAAAGCGCAAGCAGCACAATGCCGTTCGAGAAGACCAGCTTGTCGCCCTGGTTCGAGAGCTGCCGCGGAAGGTACTTGTCACGAGACAGTATGGCCGCCAGACGCGGGAACCCGGCGAAGCTGGTATTGGCAGCGAACACCAAGAGGGTCATGGTCGCTATCTGCATCAGGTAATAGGGCACAGAACCGCGCCCGAACACCGTGCCGGACAGCTGGTCTATCACCGATGGAGACGTGTATCGGCCATGGTGGCCATAAACTACACCCACTTCGACTGCAAGCAGCGTGATCCCAATGAACAGGCTCGAGAGGATAACGGCCATCATCAGCAGGGTCTTGGCTGCGTTCGGCGATGCAGGCTTCCTGAACTCCGGCACGCAGTTTGCGATCGCCTCTGTTCCTGTCATGGCTGCACATCCGCTTGCGAAAGCCTTCAGGATCAGAGCGACCAGCGCCAGTCCGGCGAGGTTGGTTGCGGGCGCATATGCCTGGTCCGGCAGGTCGCGATTGACGTACTGGGTGTGGAGTTCGTAGCCGAATGACGGACCGAACAGGCCAAGGAGTATCATCGTCCCGGCCATAGTCACGAAGAAGTACGTCGGGATGGCGAAGACCGCGCCGGTCTCCCTCAATCCGCGCAGGTTCGCGTAACAGAGGATAACGATCAGTACAATGCCGACTTCGACGCTCCGATGGGAAAGTGCAGCCAACGCGGGAGTATGGATGATGTTCTGAACGCCCGATGCGATTGAGACGGCGACGGTGAGGACATAGTCAATCAGAAGCGCGGCGCCTGCCATAAGTCCCGGGAAGCCGCCGAGGTTCTCTTTGCTGACCACATACGAGCCGCCTCCCGAAGGATACGCGTAGATGGTCTGCCAGTAGGATGCGACGACAACGGACAGCAGCGCAACAATGGACAGTGTGATCCCTACGGGCAGCGCTGAGTACAGCTGCGCGTTGATGGCCCATAGCCCGGCTGCGCCGAGAACCAGGAGGATCTCCTGGGTCGCGTAGGCCGACGATGAGATGGCATCGGAGGCGAATACCGGAAGTGCGACAATCTTGCGCAGCCGCGTCGTCTCGGCCTGCTCCGTGGCGATCGGAGGGCCGAACAGCAGCAGTCGCAGAGGATTGACAGGGTGGATAGAGCGTGTCCGCTCACGTTGCGCCTTGCTGAAAGCGTCAGGCATACACGGTTGTCCTCGCGCCGCTTCCCTTGAGGTTACCTGTCCCATCTCGGGCAACCAGTACGCACGCAGGACCGACCCCAAGGGTAATTCGGCCCGTTCGGGGCCGATGTTCCCACTAGTGTACCTGCAGCATTGCGCTTGATCGTTCGCGGGCTGCAGGATGCAATCCCGTCGCTCACGATCAGCGTGCACGGAGGCGCACTTGGCGTTCCGCGCCCTCAGGTCTTGGCATGGGGAAGGTACGGGCTGTACGGCGGGTATCCTTCAGCTTGTTGAGTGCCCGCTAGCCTCTCCAGGACCACGCGATCCATGCGCAATCCCGCTATCTATGACCTCGTGATGGCCCCGTTCGAAAGCGCAGTGCTCGGGCGCTGGCGACGCGACGTGTTCGGTGACGCGCGCGGATGCGTCCTGGAGATCGGAGGCGGCACGGGCTGCACGCTCGCCCACTACGCGCTGGTCGAGAGGGTGATCCTCACGGACCCCAGCGCCGGCATGCTCGGCCGATCACTCAGGCGCTCGGCGAAGTCGCCCTTCCGCGTTGACACCGTGGCCGCCGACGGAATGCGCCTGCCGTTCGAGAGGGCATCATTCGATACGGTTGTCATCTCACTGGCGCTTTGCAGCGTCCCCGAGCCGGAGCAGGCTCTGGCTGAGATCCGGCGCGTTCTGCGTCCCGGAGGCGAGCTCCGCATGTTGGAACACATCAGGGTCGAGCGGCCTGCCGTAGCTTTGCTTCAGGATCGCCTCACGCCCACATGGAGGGCGATCTCCGGAGGCTGTCATCTGAACCGCCCCACGATTGAGATCGCCAAGCGTTGCGGCTTCCGTGTGCATAAGATCCGTTACGGCATGGGCGGCTGGCTCGCCGCAGCACTGATGACGCCCCAGGATTCGATTTGACGCAGCCCATTGCCGGCGATATAATCCTCGTGGCAGGCTTGACGCCTGAACGGAGGTCGTTACCATGAACGTCCGCGGCAAGCTCATCTTGTTCCTGTCGGTCGCGCTGCCGGCCATCGTTGCCGGGTGCGGGGGAGGAGACGAAACAGTGGACAAACGGGGACCGCGCTCCGCCACCCTCAAGGTGGAGCCAAAGCTGGTTACCGCCGTCAACGACTTCGGTATTCGGCTCTACAAGGAGCTGGCCACCAAGCCCGAAAACGTCTTCATGTCGCCGACGAGCATCCAGCTTGCCCTGGGCATGGCCTACAACGGCGCTCGAGGAGACACGAAGGCGGCAATGGCCAAGGCCCTCGGGTACGGCGCCAT
This sequence comes from Chthonomonadales bacterium, assembly GCA_037442185.1. GTDB lineage: Bacteria > Armatimonadota > Chthonomonadetes > Chthonomonadales > CAJBBX01 > JAAYVH01. Next base: position 34,082 of record JBBIQU010000028.1, read on the forward strand.
GACGCTGGATGAAGTCAACAAAGCCAACGGCGAGTTGCTTGCCCTCCTCGCAAACCCCGATCCGGACGTTGACCTGCATATCGCCAACGCGGTCTGGGCCAAAGAAGGCGTCACCTACGACGCCGGCTTCATGCAGAGATGCAAGGACAGCTTCCTGGCCGAGCCGATGACGGTGAACTTCCAGCTTCCCGAGGCTGCAGAGAAGATCAACGGATGGGTCAAGGCGCACACCAAAGAGAAGATTGCTCAGATTGTGAGCGCCGAGGCCATACGCGAAGCCATCATGGTGCTGACCAACGCGGTCTATTTCAAGGCCGGCTGGACCGACGAGTTCCCCGCGGGCGCGACCAAGGATGCTGCCTTCACGACCGGCGAGGGCAAGACGGTCACCGTCCCGATGATGGCCCGTTCGGCGAGATTCGAGTACCTCGAGAACGATCAGTTCCAGATGGTCCGCCTGCCGTACCAAGGCAGGTACATAGGGATGTACATCCTGCTGCCACGAGAGGGAAAGAGCCTCGGCGATTGCGTTGCAAAGCTCGATGCGTCGCAGTGGAAGGCATGGACCGACGCATTGACGCCGCGGCAGGGCGAGCTGAAGCTGCCCAGGTTCAAGGCCGACTACTCGGTTTCGTTGAAGGCGGCTTTGTCTGCGCTGGGGATGGCGATTGCGTTCGACCCATCGAAGGCGGACCTGAACGGCATCCTGCCGCCTGATGCGACTTCGGAGCGAGTGTTCATCTCGGACGCGCTGCACAAGACGTATCTGTCGGTGGACGAGCAGGGAACGGAAGCAGCGGCAGCGACGGCGGTGATCATGGGCGTAACGAGCGCGCCATTGCCCACCGAACCATTCAAGATGACGGTGGATCGGCCCTTCATGGTCGCGATAGCCGACAAGCCCACGGGCGTGGTACTGTTCCTCGGCTCAATCTCAACTCCGAAATGACGCCGAAGCCCGTTCGGCGACCGTCGTCGCCGAACGGGCATCATGCTCGACTTCCGGCAGCGTTGCTCGTTTTTCAACGGGCTTCCGGAGACCCAGTGTTAGCGGCGCGGACGACCTAAGCCACTGTTGTCACCAGGCTTCTTGGATCCGCTGCTTCCTCCGAAGCCGCCGCTTCCACCGCCGACGCCCGGCTTGTTGGTACCGCCACTCCCGCCGAAGCCGCCCGACCTAACGCTGAAACTCGCCTCGTCTCTGCCCCGGCCCCGACTGGCCTCAACCACCAGGCGATAGCCTCCGCCTCCAAGGCGTGCCGAATCGCTCCACCTTCCGCCGGACACGCGCCGACTTGACCGATGGACCACGCGACTGCCTTCGTAGACGAGGATGTTGACCTGATCGGCGCTCGATCGGCCCGAGAACGAAACGCTGCCGCTGCTAAAGGATTCACCCGATCGCGGACGATCAATGGACACCGAGTAGCTTCCCGAACCGCCCGATCCGCCGAAGCCGCCAGATCCGCCCGACCCGCCAAAGTCGCCGGTGC
>JBBIQU010000029.1:0-18332 GCA_037442185.1 Chthonomonadales bacterium
CACCACATCACAGACACGCTCCATGCCGAGCTGGTTCGCAAGCCCTGGCACGCCTCCGAGTTGCGCGCAAGCGCCGAACGCAACCACCGACCGGCTCTTGCGGCGAATGAGCCTGGCCGTTTCCTCGTGCTCATCCGTGATTACGCACCCGCTGATGAAGGCCGCCAACAAGGAACCGTCCGGTTTCTCCTCGAGGTCTGGCATCTTGAAGTCCGTCAGCATCGGGCAGAAGGCAATGCTGACCCGATCCGTCACGGACCGCAGCTCCTCGGCGAGATCGAGGATCGTCTCCTCGCAGCCGCCGCATGCGCCGAGCCAGTGGATCGCGATCGCGGGCCGGCTATCCATGGGCACCCTCACCATTCGGATCTGATGCGGTCTCTGCCGAAGAAACGAAAGCGCGGCGGGAGAGCGGGCCGAGCGCCCGGAGTCGCTCCGACATGGCCTCCGCCACCGCACGAACCCGCTCGGCCTCCGATGCCGAAATCCCCTCGAGCCTCAGCCGTTCGGGTTCGATTCCCAGCGCTTCAATAGTGCGGCGCAGCAACACGAAGCGGCGCAGCGCTTTGGAGTTGCCGTCAACGTAGTGGCAGTCGCCCGGATGGCAAGCCCCGATCAGCACACCGTCGGCTCCTTTGGCAAACGCATCAAGGACGAACTGCGGGTCCACACGCCCCGAGCACATGACCCTGATGACGCGCAGGTCCGAACAGTGGGTTCGGCGATCCACGCCGGCTAGATCGGCGGCGCTATAGGCACACCAGTGACAGAAGAACGCCACTATTCGGGGCGTCCAGCCTTCCGGAACCGGCTGGCGCTTCGCCGCTGAACTCACTGCCGTCATCTCAGCGCGCTCCCCGTGGCCTCAGCCGAAGGTTGCAGGCTAACCGCCGGTGGAACCCGGCCGGACGCCGATCCGGACGAACCGCTCCCGGCGCCTAGCAGCAGCCCGCTCAACTCGGCGAACACCTGAGCGTCGTCGAACATTCCCTGGCGAATCGCTCCGGAAGGGCACCCGGCAACGCATGCGCCGCAGCCGGTACAGAGCGCTGCGTTGATCTCGCACTTGCCGCCGGGCTCGGCGTACCCGATTGCACCAAACGGGCACAGGGGCATGCACACCCGGCACCCTGAACACGACTCGGCCACGACTCGCGCCGTGATCGGGTCGAGATCGTAGCTGCCCTTCACCGACAGCGCGATGGCCTCGGCAGCGGCGCTTCCGGCCTGGCTCACCGAGTCTGAGATATCCTTGGGTCCCTGGCAGCATCCCGCGATGAAGATGCCGTCGGTTAGCGTGCCGACCGGAGCGAGCTTCGCGTGCCGCTCGCGATAGAAGCCGTCGCCCGAACAGCCGACGTTCAGCGTGCGGCGAAGCTCATCGGAGTCCGATCGCGGCGACATGCCCACCGTCAGCACGACCATGTCAACCGGCACCCGCCTAACATATCCGGTCATCGTGTCCTCAACACGAATGACCAGCTTGCCTTCTTCTGAAGGATCGAGTGCCCAGTCGCACACCTCGGCAACCTTCCCGCGGACAAACTGAACGCCATCGTTGAGGACGCGCTGGTAGAACTCTTCCTGCCCTTTCCCGGCCGCCCTCATGTCAATGTAGAAGTTGTAGACCTCTGCGCCCGTCCGCTCGCAGAGCAGATGGGAGAGCTTCAGGGCCGTCATGCAGCAGACTCGAGAGCACCAGGGGTTGTATCGTTCGTCTCGCGAACCGACACAGTAGATCACGCCAATCGCTTGTGGCCGGGTGCCGTCACGCAGGATGACCTCGCCGGCCGTCGGTCCGGAGGCGTTGATCAGTCGCTCGACCTCCATGCTCGTGTACACATTCGGGTAGATGCCGTAGCCGTATTCGGTCGCCTTGCGCGCGTCGAACGGCTCGAAACCCGTGGCGACCACGATGCTTCCGACCTCAATCTCCTCAACCCACGGCGTCTGGTCGAAATCCAGCGCGTCTCGCCCGCACACATCAGTGCAAGGGCGATCACAACCCCCGCGCGTGAAGTTCAGGCACGAGCCCGGGTCAACGGCCACAACCGTCGGAACTGCATGCGCGAACGGCAGATAGATCGGTTTGCGCCCGCTCAGTCCCATGTTGAACGCATCCGGGATCAGGTCGCCGTCATAGCAGCATGCATCAACGCATTGCAGGCAACCCACGCAGAGGTTTTCGTCAACGTACCGAGCCCGACGCCGAATCCGAGCCCTGTAATCGCCCACATGGCCGTAGACTTCTTCCACTTCCGACCCGGTCCAGAGGGTGATGTTCTCGTGAGTGCGGACGGCCGTCATCTTGGGGGCCTGGATGCACAGCGAGCAGTCAAGCGTCGGGAACGTCTTGTCGTAGCGGGCCATCTGGCCGCCAATCGAGAACTCCCGCTCCACCAGGTAAACATGCTTCCCCGCGTTGGCAACGGTCAATGCCGCGTGCATGCCCGCGATGCCGCCGCCGATCACGAGCACATCGGGTCGAACCGCGGCCTTCCGGATATCGAGCGGCGTATGGAGCGCGACCCGATGCACTGCTGCCCGCACGAGATCGCAGGCTTTGCGCGTTGCCGACTCCCGATCCGTGTGGATCCATGCGTCCTGCTCTCGGATGTTCGCCATCTGCAGCAGGTGCGGATTGAGACCGGCAGAGGCCAGCGCGCGCCGAAAAGTCGGCTCGTGAAGGTGAGGCGAGCAAGCCGCGACCACAACCCGGTTCAGTCCCAGCTCCCGTATGTCCGCCTGAACCAGCGCCAGCCCGGCATCGGAACACATGTACGTGTAGTGTCTGGCAGCCACGACGTTCGGAAGGCTTTCCGCATCGGCTGCGACAGCCGCAACGTCCACCGTTGCGGAGATGTTCGCTCCGCAGTGGCAGACATACACTCCGATTCGGGGCGCGTCAGCCATCGGACGCTCCCTCTCGCGGGCCGGCAAACCACCTCCGAAGCGTTTCTGCACCCGATATGCCCCGATGCAGTCCAAGCGCCCGATGGTCTGCTCCCAGCGCCCATCCGAGCGCCTGCGGCAGGAACAGGATCGGTATGTCGAAAGACTCGCCCGTCGAACGAGTCATGTCCTTCTGGTAGACGTCCAGGTTGAACTGACACAGTGGGCAAATGGTGATTACGGCCTCTGCGCCCCGACGCACAGCCTCCTTGAGCAACAGATAGCCCATGCGCACGCCCACTTCGTGCAGCGTGCCGGTATGTGAACTGCCGCAGCACTTGGTCTTCAGGGGCCACTGCGCAACCGGGACTCCCACAGCCTCCAGCAGCTCGTCCATGCGCATCGGGTTCCCGTCGCGGTCAACCTCACTGTACGGCCTGACTGCCTGACAGCCGTAGTAGCAGGCCACTTTGCCGCCCGGCCATGGTCGGGTCGCTCGCGCGCGGAACGCCGATGGACCGATGTCAACATAGAGCATGTCCAGCGCATGGCGCACCCGTACATTTGCGATCGCCTGGAGATCGCTCGCGGGCATGAAGTCGCCGACGACTTCGCGCATCCTGGGGTAGCGTTCCACGTAGTCCTTGCACTTCCGTAGCGCAAGGTAACAGGCGCTGCAGGGCGCCACGATGTCATGCGAGCCGCTCTGATAGGCGATGCGCAGATTGCGGGCCGACAGCATGCAGGACTGTCCGGCGTCAACGGTCATATACGCCTGCGCTCCACAGCAGCTCCAATCGGTGAGCTCCTGCCAGGCTACGCCGAGGAGCCTGTAGACCTCCAGGAGGCTCTCCTCGTAGGCGATGCCGGTCCCCTTGATGGCGCAACCGGGATAGTAGGAGTACTGCTTCGGCTTCGTCCCGTTCGCCGGAGCGGATGAGCCAGTCATCTAAGCCGCGTCCTTTCGCGCCAACGACGCCCGCTGAAACTCAGCCAGAAGGTGGATGCCCTCCATGCTCAGCCGCAGTCTGCCGGCGCGCCAGAGCCGCCAGCCGATGGCAGCCATGCCGAACAGAGCGGCAGGGCTGGACCGGAGCGTCATCCTTGCGGCAAGCCAGAAATCCGAACTCCTTCCCCGCGTGCGAACCATGTTCATGAACTCATCGGACAGCACCGGCACCGCGAACCGTTTCGGATAGACACGGGTCTCGATCGCTTCTCGCTTGAGGGCGAACATCAGGTCAGCCACGCTGATCTTCTGGGGGCAGGCGGCAACACAGGCGTAGCAGCTCGTGCACAGCCAGATCGAACGGGACTTCAGCGCCTCCGAACGGAACCCGGACCGGACAAGCGCCATCAGCCTTCGGGGCGTCACGTCCATGTAGATGGACAGCGGACAGGCCGCCGAGCATGCACCGCACTGCGTGCACGATGCAATGCGCTCACAGCCGGGCAGATCGGCGAACTTCCCGAGCCAGGCGCCGTCCGCCTCGCGCTGGAGCTTCAGCTCCCGCCGGATTGCAGGGCGAGACTGGACGGGAACTGGTCCCGCGTCCTCCGACAGCTTGTCTCTTGCGTCACGCCTCACCGATCCGGACCCTTTCGTCTCGGACGATCTACTCGCGGACCACCTTCACTCGTATTGCGTGCGTCGAGCATGAAATGCACGGATCGTAGTTACGAACCGCTTGCTCGCAATGCTTTGTAAGGACATCCTGCGGAGCATCAGCAAACGCAGGCGCCAGTTCCCACAGATCAGCCTCGATGGACTTCTGGTTCTGGGATGTTGGCGGGACAATGTTGGAGTTCACAATGCTGCCGGAAGCATCGAGCGTGTACCGGTGATACAGGATGCCCCGCGGCGCTTCCGTGCATCCCCACCCGACTCCAGCCCTCGGCTGAACGGGTATGGCGGGCGCGATGGGCTCCTCGTAGGCTTCGGCGATCTGGATCGCCTCTTCGCATGCGTGAACCATCTCGACACAGCGAACCACGATGGAGCGAAACGGGTTGAGCACCGGTGCTACCAGCCCGACCTCACGCGCGCATTGCTGCGCCATCGGCGACAGCAGGTCGTGATTCAGGTTGAAGCGCGCGATCGGGCCGACGGCATATGAGCCGTGTCCGTTGTGAGTGCTATGCAGCGCCGTTGAACGGGCAACGTGGTCCTCAGTGAAGTGCTCCTCAAACTCGGAACAGTCTATGTCGAGCCCTTCGGTCGACGCTATGTGTCCCTCGTTCATCGGGTATTCACGCCCGTTGCGCAGGGCCACGTACTCGGTTGGCCGCTCGAAGGCAGGATAGGGCAAGCCCGCGGCCCACCGAACGCCGGCCGTCGCGATTTCCAGCGCAGCCTTGAGCGGCTCGATCATCGCGCGGACCGCCTGTTTCCTGAGTGTCCGGTAGAAGCCGCCGACCCGCACGTTGATCGGGTGGATCTCCCTCCCGCCGATTAGCGTCACGAGGTCGTTGCCAACCTTCTTGAGCTGCAGCGCGCGCTCGACAACCGATCGGTGATCTCTGGCCATGCCGAGCGCGTCGTCGTAACCCAGGAAGTCCGGCGCATGGAGCATGAACACATGCAGCGCGTGGCTCTCGATCCACTCGCCGCAATAGAGCAGGCGTCGCAACGAGCGGATGCCATCGGGGACCGTCACTCCGGCAAGCCGCTCAAGGGCATGGACCGAGCTCATCTGGTAAGCCACCGGGCAGATGCCGCATATCCTGGCGGTGATGTCCGGCGCCTCACGGTAGTCCCGCCCAACCAGTATCGCCTCGAAGAAGCGCGGCGGCTCGAATATGCGGAACTTCACGTCCGACACCGAACCGTCCTTGAGACGGAGCTGAATGCCGCCTTCGCCCTCTACCCTGGCGAGTAGGTCAACCTTGACGGTTCGGCTGCTCATGGGCTTCACCTTCCCTTCGGAATGGCTCCGCATATGCGTTGAATGTGCGAAACGCGCGGACGATCTCAGCCTCGGGAATCCCGTTCGACTTCCACCAGTTCCCCAACGCTGCGCAGTTCGGCGTCTCCTTCGGGCCGAAGCAGCCGTAGCAGCCACGACCGTGCGTTGGGCAGAGCGCTCCACAGCCGGCCTGCGTAACCGGTCCCATGCAGACCGCTCCTTCGGCAACCATGACGCACACGGCGCCCTTTCGCTTGCACTCCATGCAGACACTGTACGTCGGCAGACGGGGCTCGCCGCGATGCAGCAGGCTGACCAGAACCTCAAGGAGCTGCATCTTGTTGATCGGACAACCGCGGAGCTCGTAGTCAACGAAAACATGGTCTGCAACCGGCGTTGACTTGGTAAGCGTCTCCAGGTATTGCGGCTGGGCGTAGACTGCCTTGCTGACCTGGCGAGCGTCGCGGAAGTTGCGGAGCGACTGAATGCCTCCAGCGGTAGCGCACGCGCCGATGGCAATCAGCACCCTCGACGCCCGACGAACCCGGTGAATGCGCTCGGCATCGTGCGGCGTGCTGATTGAGCCCTCAACGAGCGATATGTCGTACGGACCCTTTCCGTATGCACTCGATGCCTCCGGGAAGTAGGCAATCTCGACCTCGCCCGCCACATCAAGCAGTTCGTTCTCGCAATCGAGCAGGCTGAGTTGGCAGCCGTCGCATGACGCGAACTTCCAAACGGCCAGACGAGGGCGGCGCTCACCATCCATCTTCATGCTTCACCCCACCTATAGCTCACGCTTGCCGAAGTACGGCTCGATATCGGAATGCCGGAACACGGGTCCGTCCTTGCACACCAGCTTCGGGCCGCACTGGCAATGTCCGCAGAGCCCGACCGCGCACTGCATGTTGCGCTCCATGGACAGGAACGTCTGCTCGCTCCGGACTCCACGCTCGGCAAGGTGCATCACGGCGAAGCGCATCATGACCTCAGGCCCGCAGATCATCGCCGTCGTGCGTTGAGGGTCGAACGGTGCGCGACTGATGAGCGTCGTCACCACTCCGACGTTGCCCCGCCAGTGCCCGGTGGCACGGTCAACCGTCACGTGGACGTCCAGATCCAGCTGCGACCGCCACTTCTCGAGCTCGGCCCGATAGAGAATGTCCTCAGGGCTTCGTGTGCCATACAGCAGCACGATCTTTCCGTAGTGGTCGCGATGGGCCAGCAGGTGGTAGAGCGCCGATCTCAGGGGCGCCAGGCCAATCCCTCCGGCGACGAGAACAACGTCATTGCCGAAGGCCTCCTCGACCGGCCAGGCCGTCCCGAACGGCCCCCGGACGCCGATGGTGTCGCCGGGATGGAGCTTGCGCATCGCTCGCGTGACGATGCCGACCTCGCGCGTCGTGTGGAGCAATGGACCGTCGCGGCACGGGTCGCCGCAGATGGAGATCGGCACCTCGCCGATGCCGAACAGGTACAGCATGTTGAACTGCCCGGGCTTGAACGTGTTGCCGATCCCCTTGTCCTCGGGTCGCAGCTCCAGGGTGAAGGTATCGGAGGTTTCCTGCCTGATGCGGCTCACTCGGTAACGATGCGGCAACATCGGGTCCGGAAACGTCGTGCGGTGCCCGTCACGCCTCACTCCGGCAGGTCGCGCCAGACCCGCCGGTGATGGACTAATAGCTTCTGCTGTAGACATCGAGCAGCTGCAGTCTGGTTGCGCTCAGGCGCTGTTCTACGACGGCCGCGAACCGCTTCAGCAGCTCGAAGCCCAGGACAGGGTCCTCCTCACACTTGGCCCGCAGCATACTTCCGTCCAGGGCGAATGCATGCGTCTCTTCGATGGCGCGAGCGTCGAGACGCCAGCGGTACGGAGGAACCAGCCACGACCACCCCAGAACGTCTCCCGGTCCCAGGGTCTGAATGACGATGGCGCCACGTTCCAGATGGAACGCTTCGAGCGCCACCTTGCCTTCCGTGATCAAGAAGAACCGATGGGCTTCGTCTCCCTCGCTGATGATCAGCCGATCAGCCGGAAAGTGAACAGGTGTTGCGCATGACGTGATGACATCCACATGCTTGGGCTCGAGGCCCGCCAGAAACATGTGCTCCGCTAGACTAGCCGGCACCGTTTGCATCACTGACCTCCTTGCGGCCTTGACTGCTGCGACGAATGCGGCCGATCACCTCCGTGACGTCTATGCCCACTGGGCACCACGTCAGGCATCTCCCGCAGCCAACGCAGCCCGGACTTCCGAACTGGTCTGTCCATGTTGCGAACTTGTGCATCAGCCACTGGCGATAGCGCGCAGCCGGCGTATAACGAACGCTGCCGCCCGTGGCATACGAGTAGGCCATCGTGAAACAGGAGTCCGACAGGCGCGTCCTTTCGGCCCGCGCGCCCTGGACGTCCGTCGAGTCTTGCACCGAAGTGCAGAAGCAGGTCGGACAAACGTTGGTGCAGTTGCCGCACGTCAGGCACCTGGCTCCGGCGTCCTCCCAGCACACCGAGTCCAGGCTGTTGAGCAGCAGTTCGCGCAGCCCTTTCATGTCGACTCGATTCGGGCCGGCCTCACGCCTCGTGCGCTCCATGATCGTCTTGACTTGCGCCCTGTCACCGTCCGAGGCCTCGGCGCTTGCCACATCGGCCATGATCTCGGCTCCACGTTCCGTATGGACGGCGACGATGAGGCGATCCTCGCGCGATTGGAGCAGTTCCGTGATCACCAGGTCGGCTCCCTGGCCGACGGACGGTCCCGTACCCATAGCCGCGCAGAAGCATGTCGCTGCCGCTCGCGTGCAGTTGACCGCCACAATCAGCGCCCTGCTGCGTCGAGCGGCGTACACGGGGTCGGCATAGGGTCCGGCAAGTAGTACTTGATCGAGCAAGCTTAACGCCGCAAGGTCGCACGCCCTGACTCCCACTAGGGCGAGCGGCGCCGCTTGCTCAGTTTCGGTCCGAATCTGAAATCCGCCCTGCTCTCGTTCGGCGTGCCAGAGCCGAGTTCGCGGCGGGTGCAGGAGGTTCTTCCACGGGGTCGGGCCCACGGTATAGCCAAACAGGCTGCGGTCGTCGCGGCGTTTGAGCCTGTACCGCGCTGGCTCCGGGGCGTCAATCCAGCCGATGGGCATCTCGTCGGCGGACCCTAGATCGTCGTAGACGATCGCGCCGTCCCGGAGGACTGGGCCCTTTACGTCGTACCCATGCCGCCTGATTGCGTGGAGGAGCCTGTCGAAGTCCTTAGCCTCGACGGCTGCGGCTTTGATGCCCTCTCTGGTTCGCGTCGCCATGCCTGGGTAACCCCCCGCGGCCGGTCGCTCTCGATACGTTGCCGGCTCGCACCATTGGGACGGACAACGAAACGTTTCTACTTGAAATCATATCACATCAAGTTGGGACGCGCAAGTAGTTTGTGAAAAAAAGTTCGATTTGTTTCGGCGACGCTCAGCACGATCACACCAGCGCCAGAAACACACCGCAGTATGCGTTGCGGGACCTACCACTGGTTTGTGAACGTGAGCGCAATCTCAGCGCCCAGCCGAAGTGGTGCGGAGCTCCGAGATAACCGAGATCCCCGACACGCCTCGGTAGGCGTCGGGGTCGTGGGTGATCAGCGGCAGGTTGTAGTGCCGAGCTGTGGCGGCAATCCACGCCGCGTCGTGGCTGATCGGAAGACCGCGTCCGTTGGCCTCGCCCAGCGTTTCGGCCCATGCCCGCGCCAGGCTACGGTCAGCCGGCAGGAGCACGTAGCGGCGCAAAGCCGTATCGAGCCTCAGTTGATGGGACGGAGCGAACCTGAAGGCGGTGGCCCATCGGTGCAGCTCGCCGAGCGTGACGAACGAAATGCACAGCGTCTTCCGGGCAAGGTGGATGTCGTAAGACCTGGCGTCAGGGTCATCCCTCAGATAGAGCCACACGACACAGGTGTCCACGAGGACCGCGCGCTGACCATAGCCCGGCAGTTCGCTCATCGTTCGGCGCGCCAAGAGCGGAGGATGGCGAGAAAGTCACTCGGTCCGAGCGTGCCGAAATCGCCGCTGAGGTCAACGGGATCGGCCACCGGCTGGACGCCTTGGGACCGGATGAGCTTCTCCAGGGTCCTCCGCGGGCTAGCCAACTCGGTCGGAAGGTCCCGGCGGTGTCTCGGTCCTCCGTGGGTTGACGGAGACCATCGTGAAACTTCGCCGTCTTCGAACATGAGCCGACCATTGGAGCGTACGGCGGCCAGCTTTCCGTCGCGCACGGCTTTGTAGACGGTCGCCAGACTGACGCGCTTGCGTTCGGCAGCTTCCTGAGCTGTCAGCAGTACCGTAGATGCATCCGTGTCGCCGTGCATGGTTGGCATCGAAGATAAGGATACCGACTCGGCGGCGTTTGTCGTCGTTCCCTTGGTTCGCCAGGGCGGATTCCGGCAGTCCAGTGTCGAAAGGTGCGCTATGGCCGCTATTCGCGATACGGAGGACAAGCCAATGGATCCGGAACATGGACGCGAGACAACCGCTCTCGGTCTGGACTGGATGCGCCATCCGGTCACCGAGAACGCCCGTCTGGCTCTGGATACGATCCATCGTGAGGCAACACGCGGCATACCCACGTGGCTGCTCAACGTAATGGAACACGCTCACATCGGCAGGCTCGCAGGACTTCCCGACACCGCCTACATCACGGATCCGGAGCCGACCTACCTGGCCATGCAACGGACGCTCGGCGTTTGCCTGATGGACCAGTACCTCTGGGACAACCCGCTGACCATGGGACATCACGGGTACGAAGGGCGGGAACTCGGAGCCACGACCGGGGGCGGGCCGCCCGTGTTGGACGGGATCGTGATTGACGGCCCGGAGGCAGTGGTAGAGCACCTCGAGCGCATCGTGTTCCCTTCTCTCGTGTGTGCCGAACAGGGGTATGACGAGGACAGCCGTTATCGCGAGATCATGGAAATGGAAAGCGCGCTTCAGGAGCGAGTCGGCCCTACCATGCTCAAGAGCGGCTACGGGTTCATTGCGTTCCCGGCGCTTGCCTATGGGACTTACGGATATGAACCCTACTTCTCCGCCTATGCCCTCTACCCCGAGGTTATGGAGAGGCACTTCTCGCTGCAGGCCGATCTGGCGCTCCGCAACAACCGCGCAGCCGCACGCGCGTACACCGAAGGCGGACTGCCGCCGCTCTACAGGCTCGACCATGACATGGCCGACTCGCGCGGGACGCTGGTCCGAATCGAGACACTCGACAGGCTCTGGTTTCCGCACTTCGCCCGTTGCCTCGAGCCGCTCCTCAAGACCGACGTCAACCTGATCTGGCACTGCGACGGCAACCTTATGCAGATGGTGCCACGCTTGCTCGACGCTGGCATTGCGGGCTTCCAGGGCTTTCAGTACGAAGACGGCATGGACTACGAGGGCATATGCCGTATGAAGACCCGCGACGGGCGATCGCTGATCATCATCGCCGGCGTGTCCGTAACGCGAACGCTGCCCATGGGCACGCCTGACGACGTGAAGCGCGAGATTGACCGGCTGGTGCGATTCGGCCCGCCCGTGGGCCTGTTCCTTGGCGGGTCGAGCAGCATCGCGCCCGGCGTCCCGTGGGAGAACATGGTCACGCTCAAGGAGGGCCTGACATACTACAGGCTGCACGGTCGGAAGGACGTCGCATAGCCGGAACGCATGGATGGGCCAGTGTGCCGCATGCGCAACCCGATCGGCGCGCCAATGCAGGAAAGGATTTCCCAAATGGACTGGACGACCAACGAGATTGACCTTGAGGTGTACCGCGACGAGATCGAGCCATGGTTGCCCGAGCGCATCCTGGACTTTCATGTTCACGTGAACCTGCCCGAGCATGTGGGTCCGATTGCGCCCGAGAGGATCGCCGCCAACTGGGCCATGGAGGTCGGCACAGAGCAGTCCTGGGAGGACCTCCGCGCGACCTATGCATCTCTGTTTCCCGGCCGCGAGGTCGGCTGCGTCGCCTTCGGCACTGTGTATCGCGAGACCCTTACCGACGCCAACAACGCCTACGTCCTGGCCGGCGCCGCCGACCCTGTGAACCGGGCCGTTCCCCTCATGTGCACTCGGCCCGAATGGCCCGCCGAGAAGCTGGCAGCGGCCCTCATCCCCACAGGTCCCATAGGTCCCATCAGTCCGATCAGTCCCATCAGCCCTACCGCCCCGCGCCCGCCCTCCTTCGCGGGCATCAAGCCCTACCCCGATGTCGCCCCGGAAGGCGACGAAAGCATCTATGCCTTCCTGCCGCATGGCCACCTGCGCGTTCTCGATGATGCCGGTGGGATAGTGATGTTGCACCTGCCCCGCGCGGGACGCATCGGCGATCCGGACAACATCCGCGAGGTCCGCGAGATTCGGCAGCGCTACCCGCGCATCAAGATCGTGATCGCCCACATTGGCCGCGCCTATTGCCTTCCCACGGCACAACGCGGGCTGCCGGGATTGGCCGATGACCCCGGCATCTTCTTCGACACATCGGCGAACCTCAACGGCGATGTTTTCCGCTACGCGCTCGACACCGTCGGGCCCGATCGTCTGCTCTTCGGCTCAGATCTGCCTATCACACTCCTGCGCGGCGTACGTGAGCACGTCGGGGAGAAGTACATCAACTACACTTCTGCATCGTACAGCTGGAACACGACCCGGAAGAGTCCCGAAGAGGAAGCCCGTTATACGTTCTTCCTGTATGAGGAACTCCGCGCGCTAATCTCCGCAGTCGAGCGATCCGGTCTGGGCAAGGACGCCATGACCCGGATCATGCATGACAACGGCGCGGCGCTGGCGCAAATCCCATCTGTCCCGCCGGTCTCATAGGTCCCATCAGTCCCATCGGTCCCCCGCAGCCCGAAAAACTTCAGCGCAATCAAGAAGGCGAAACGCCCGCCTGCGGCGATAAAAGCACCGGGATCCCGCAAGGGACCACTGCTGACGCTGAGGACAGGTGGCTGTAGTGGATGCCATATGGCGGGTTGAGCTGTTCGGTGGGCTTCGCGCTTCGCGAGGCGAATACGAGATCACGCGGTTCCGCAGTCAGCGCACGGCCGGACTGCTTGCCTATCTGGCGTTCCACCTGGGCGAGTGGCAGCCTCGAGAGGTACTCATGGACCTCTTGTGGCGAGATTTCGAACCCGAGGCGGCGCGCACGGGTCTGCGTGTGGCGCTGTCGTCGCTGAGGCACCAGCTCGAGCCACCCGGTGTCGTTGCAGGTTCAGTCCTAACCGCAGACCCACAGCGGGTTCGTCTGTCGGCCGACTCCGTCGAGACCGACCTTGCGGAATTCGAGGCTGCTGTCTCCGCATCGCACCGATGCACGGATCGCGACGAACGCATCCGCTTCCTGGCTCGTGCAGTTAGCGTCTATCAGGGCGATCTGCTGAGCGGCCTGTATCAGGACTGGATTCCGAACCAAGTCCTGCAACTGCGCGAGGTCTACCTCGACAGCGTGCTATCGCTGGTCGCCCTTCTGGAAAGTGCGTCGCGACATGCGGCGGCGATGGAGTATGCCCTGAGCGCCTCATCCCTCGATCCCACCGATGAGGCCGTTTGCCAGGTCGTGATGCGTCTGATGGTTGCCCTTGGCCAGCCGGCTGCTGCCCTGCGCCAGTACAACGCGCTGCGCGCGGCCTTGCGCGATGAACTGGGGACGGAGCCATCCGCCGAGCTTGTTCGCATTGCGCAGCAACTGCAGGAGGCCCACTCGGCCACAATTGAGCAAATGCCCGAACGGCCGAAGGCTGCCGCGCCCCGACCAGCTCCCGTCGCCTTCGTATCCGGCATCGCGACCATTCTGTGCGTACGGCGCACGCAGGGACCGAACGGCGACTACGGTCGCCTCATGGCCACCGCAAGACGTCATCAAGGCGACCCCATCCCGACTGGTTCGAGTGTCGTCTGCGCTGGCTTCGCGCATCCCCTCGATGCTCTCGAGTGCGCGGTCGAGATCGGGCGCGACCAAGGCGCACGGCTGGCCATCGCCCTTCATTCCGGTGATATAGGGTCCGGGGGCTCCGGGATTGTCGTTGAAGCCGGTCGGGCCGCTGCGATCGCCGCCTCCGGTCATCCAGGCCAGATTCTTTGCGCCGAGGCGACTGCCAGCCTGTTGCGTCCCGATCTGCTGAACGGCATTCACCTGCACTTGCTTGGAACCTACCGTTCTGGTGATGCAGCCGCGTTTGAGCGCGTTTTCGAGATACGCGGGCTGAACCCGACCGTCTCTGACCATCCACCCCTCAACGCGCAGGCCGAGCATGCTACCCGAGTGCCTATGTGCCCGAACAGGTTCTTTGGTCGGGAGGCCGAGATCGCCCGTATCGCGGACCTTCTCCAGGACCCGGCAACGAGGCTGATTTCGCTGACGGGGCCGCCCGGCTGCGGCAAGACGCGCTTGGCCATCGAGGTGGCGCGATGTCTGACGCCACGGTTTGGCGGTCGCGTCTGGTTCGTTCCGCTCCGAGCGCTCGCAGATGCGCGGCTGATCGCCGACAGCATTGTCCGCGTTATGGAGATACGGGTTCCGACGGGCCGGAGCGCGTTGCAGGTTCTCTGCGACTCGGTGAGCGACACTTCGGGTCTCCTCGTCCTCGACAACCTCGAGCATCTGGCCGAAGAGGGCACGGACACCGTGGATGCGATCCTCTCGAGCAGTTCCCAACTGAAGTGCATGATCACGTCTCGCCGAAGGTTGGTCGTGCCAGGCGAGCGGGTGTTTCCGGTCCATCCGCTGCCCCTTCCGTCCGATGCCGAGTCCGCGACGCCGCTGGAATTGCTCAGATGCCCCAGCGCCGCGATGTTCGTGGACCGCGCACAGGCATCGCGGCCGGACTTCCAGGTGACGGCCGCCAACGTCCGTGCGATTGCCGAGTTGTGCAGGCGTCTCGAGGGCATCCCGCTCGCCCTTGAGCTCGCTGCGGCTCGCGCGGCCACCATGCCGCTCTCGACGCTGATGGACCGATGGCAGCAGTTGCGGTCTGCGCGTCGCCGGCCGTCTGCTCCCGGCCTGTGGGCGTCCATGGATGCTGCCATAGAGTGGAGCATCGGCCTGCTCGAGCCGGAGCTGCGGCAGTTCCTGGCCCAACTGAGCGTATTCCGAGGCGGCTGGACGGTCGAGGCCGCGCAGGCGGTTTGCGACACACCGGACGTCGCCGATTCTCTGTCGGCTCTCGCGGACTGCTCGCTGGTGCGGGCCGAATGGAGCGGCGATGAGGTCCGCTACGGCATGCTGCAGTTCCTGCGCGAGCACGCTGCCGCGTCTCTGTCGGAAGCGGAAACGGCGGACGTTCGGCGGCGTCATGCCGAATACTACCTTACGCCTGCTCGCCTCGTCATGCAGGCGTGGCGGAAGGGCGAGTTTGGCCGCGACGCCGTGGACGCGGCCGAGAGAGACCTTAACAACTACCGAACGGCAATCGAGTACTGGCTGGCGGCGCGGAATGACGCCTGCAGCGCTCTCGAGATGGCCACGTACCTCGACGGTCTCTGGGCAGAGCGCGGCAGCATAAACGAGTACCGCGAATGGGTGGAGGCAGCGCTCGCCCTTGATCCTAACCTGGAGTTCTGCAGGCCTGTCTCGATCGCCATCGCGTCCGGCCTGTTCGCGAGGGTGTGCGACCGGGCACGCCACATCGCTCTTGCGGAGTGGTGCGCTCGGTCCGACGATCAAGCCGTTTCCCTCGCCGGGTTGGGCCATCTCGCCAGCGCTGCGTTGGCCGGGGGCGACGCCGAGCGTGCGGTCAATCTGTTTCGTCAGGTTGTCGAAGCCATGCGTGCTTGGAGAGTGCCATGGAGGATCGCCCTTGCCCTTGGTAACCTCGCCTCCGCGATGACGTGCGGAGGGCTGTACGCGCGCGCGCGCGACGCCATTGAGGAGGGTATATCGCTCGTACCGGAGGACTCGGCACCACAGGCCAATCTCCTGGACCACCTTGGCTCCTTAGAGTGCCTGCTTGGCAAGGTGAGCGCGACCAACGAGGCGGTCAACCGGGCAGTTAGACTATACACTGAGACGGGCCAGACCTCGGCGGCCGACCGGGTGCTAGGCCTGCTCGGGCGTATGCGCATCCGAGAAGGGAGAACCGACGAGGCAGTACCTCTTGTCGAGAAGTCGCTGGTCGCCGCCAAGCAGGCCGACGCGCCGGTCATTCAGGCCGGCGCCCTTGCGTCTCTCGCGCTGGCGGCCTACACGGAGGGGCGACTCGCTGAGGGCATACGGTTGCTGGAGGAGGCCCTGCCGATGTTGGGACCGGATCCGTCTGTGTTCGACAAGGCGCCTATATTGATATCCTTGGGATGGACGTGGGCGGACGCAGGCCATCCGGACACAGCCGAAGGCCCGGCTCGGGAGGCCCTGGAGTTGGCCTACCGGACCAAGGCGCCGCACCTTGTGGCGGATGCGCTCTATGCTTCCGCCTTCGTCGCGCGCGCCCGCGGAAATCATCTTCGGGCAGTCCGACTGGCCGGCGCAGCCGACGCCATTCGAAGCCGGGCGGGCATCCGAGCGCTTCACTTCGAAAGGCAGCAGGCAACCCGGATATGGGATACCGCCGCGCCGTCAGTCGGCGAGGCCGCCGCACAGCGCGCCTACGACGCAGGGCAAGAGCTGACAATGGACGCGGCAGTCGAAGAAGCGCTCGCCCCACAGTAGCGCCTAAGACGTCGTTCTCCGGTCCACACTCCGAGGCGGCGCGCGCCTCGATTCCAACCTCGTTACGTTTTCGTAACGCCTCCAAGAGCATGCTGACTGCAGCTTCGGTGACTGTGCGCATGCAGAGCCGCCGGAGACGATGGTTCGATCGGCCGGCGCAAGGCGCCGCACACCGATATGAGCCCAGACCAGAGGAGGCAATGCAGATGAAACACCAGCAAGGAGGCCGCGTGATCATTGGCCTGATCGCGCTGGCCGTGGCAAACCTCGCCGCACCGACGGCTTCGCTGGCACAGAAGGCGAAGCCCCAACCGCCGCCGCCGATCACTCCGACGGCCGACCGAATCCTCTACGACCTTCAGGTCACGGTGAAGAAGGTCGTCGAGACCGACATCTTCCGGATGTACTCGAACGGAACTGGCAAGACGCAACTCACGCCCCGGAACGGTTACCACGAGTTCTGTGCCCAATGGTCGCCGGATGGCTCACGGGTCCTCTTCCTGCGAACCCCGGGCGCCGCCAACGCTGAGACCGTGTGGACCATGTCGCCCACTGGATCCGACTTGATCTGCGCCACCGCGCAAACCGCCGACTACGGCGTGCCGTCGTGGTCTCCCGATGGATCGCACATCGCCGTCGCCGACCGGACTGTCGGCTCGCAGGCCATGGTGCTGACGAAGCCTGACGGCACGGGGATGGCGCGTGTCCTGCAGTGCGGCAGCGGCGTCACCATGGGCGACCTTGCGACATGGTCTCCCGATCTGGACCCATCCGTCGCCGGCTACCAGGGGCTGCTGTCTTTCCAGATCTACACTGACCACTATCAGGTGCGCGGCCTGCCGGTCGACATCGTGGGCGGGCAGGTCGGGTTCCCGGACGGGGCTACAATCGAGGACAGCATCCTGGTGCTGGATCGAGGCGTGATCAAGCTTGTGTGGTCGCCCGACGGCTCGCGCATCGCGTGGTCCGCCAACTCCATCCGTGTGGTTGACATCGAGTACATCGGGTGCACGCCTGTACTCCCCATAGACCCTGACGCCGGTTGGTCGGGCTACTCGGGAGCATACGACGTGTCCGGCTGGGCGCCCGACAGCTTTAGCCTGGTCGGCCACGGCGCCCTTACCGAGGTGTGGGGAGTCTATCGGTTCCCGGTGCCTGAAGTGCTCGGCGGCCAGGTCACCCCGATCAGGCTCGGCAGCGACGCAGGTCGGCGACCATCGCTCTCGCCGCCAGTGTTTCCGTTCTAGTGCAATACCGACCGGCCGGCGCCCGCGCGACTGACGTGGGGGCGCCGCCCAAAGGATGGAGGTAAGCGCGAAGTTGAAGACTCTCGCAGCCGTACTCGCATTCCTCGTCCCCTCCGTGTGCGCGGCACAGACTGTAGAATGGGGACCTGAGTTCCTGATCGGCGGCAACAACCCTGTCATCGCCGGGATAAGCCAGTATCCGTCGGCCTGGAATGGGTCGAAGTTCCTCGTGGTGTGGGCCGGCAGGGACGGACCCATTCGCGGAAGGTTGCTTTCGGACGATGGAACGGGTATCGGTCCATCAACTGGCTTTGTCATCCACTCGGTACGGACCGGGGAGAGCGAGATCGGGGCTCCCTCGGTTGCGTCGAACGGCGCCGACTTTCTTGTGGTTTGGAGGCAGAAGCGCTGGAAGCCATCCGTATCGGCGCATGTCATGACTGTGCTCGCCTCCCGCGTTAAGGGTACTGGCGAGGTACTGGCGCCGGAGCCGATCGTCGTCAGCGAGGTCTCGTACCCGTTCTGGAACGGCTATCCGGGCACGCCTCTTCCCACCGTCCTGACAGGCGCTGTTGTCGAAAACCCGGTTGTCGCGTTTGGCGCGGGCCGGTACCTCGTGGTGTGGCGCGATGCCCG
>JBBIQU010000029.1:18344-34801 GCA_037442185.1 Chthonomonadales bacterium
CGTTGGATGGAGACGCACATCACTTTCCCAGACCGACAACCGACGGGCGTCTATGGCGCGTTTGTCAGCGCGGAGACAGGGACCGTGGCTGAGCCCGGAGGCACCGAACTCAGCTGCGAGCGCGAGGAGGAGATCAGCTGGAGCATCCCCTTTAGCGCCCCGCTCGAGGGGCGATGGCATGGTCCTTGGGATCGCCGGGACGTCTTCATAGCAGGCTCACCCTCAGGCTGGTGGGTAGGATGGACGGCGTATGGGAACCTCCAATATGGCTCCAGCTATTGGAAGCCATCCACTGAATACGGCGGCGTATTCGGCAGCTCGATCATCGCGGGTGGTGACGGCTTGATGGTGGCGACGCTGGACGTACCCGTTGCGGTCGATGAGGGGCTGTACCCAGCCATGATCTGCGTCGGGCAACAAGGGGACGACAACTACAAGCACGTTCTGCTAGGCGTAGTCTGGAACGGGTCGGGTTTCGAAGCGCTCATCCACCGTTACTGGCACAATTCAGTACAGGGAGGCACGACGGGCTCCAAATACGGATACGGCCTCTACACTGTCGATCCCGCCATCGGTGAGCCGCAGTGGAAGTACTCGGGGCTCCCGAATGTGTACGGTGTTCCCGGGTACTATGAAACCATCCCCACCGGCAGAGTGTTCGGCATGGCAGACGACTTCGTCCTGCTGTTCAACGTCCAGAAGATCCCCTACGGCGGACAGGCCGGTTCTTCTACGCTCCAAGACTGGATGCAGGGTCGCGACACCAATGGCGCTTCGTACACCGTAGCGGCCCCCGGGCACTACCGCGGATGTGCCGTCCGCAGTACGGACGGCACAGACCGAGTCCTGCAGGTGTGGCATGGCAGCGATTGGGTTCGGGGCATGATGTGTACCGTGACACCGTCCGGCCCATCGGATGCGACACCCCCATCCGTGAGTATGACCGCGACCCCTCGACCGAACGCCAACGGATGGAGTAACTCCGAGGTGGTCGTGATGGCCACTGCGTCAGACGAGTTGGGCGGCTCCGGCGTGAAGGAGATCGAGTTCACGGTAGACGGAACGAGTACGACGACGGCAGGCGCAGAGGCTCAGGCGAGTGTCTCGACTGACGGACAGATCGTCGTGACGTGCGTCGCGCGGGACAATGCCGGTAACGAGTCCGCACCCCAGACACTAACCATCCGGGTGGACCGGACCCCACCCATGATCGTCGGCTCGACGTCCCCGATGCCAAACTCGGCATGCTGGAACAACACCGACGTCACTGTTTCCTTCGAGTGTGCGGACGGGTGTTCCGGACTGGCAGCAACTCCGCCTCCGGTCACGCTGGCGGCTGAAGGTGAGGGCCAGAGCGTGGCAGGGACCGTCGAGGATCTGGCCGGCAATGCCGCTACCGTGATCGTTGGCGGCATCAACATAGATAAGACCCCACCGCAGATGCGGCTACCTGCATCGCCGCTGAAGACGACCGCGACGAGCAGCGCCGGCGCTCCGGTTGCCTTCGATGCTGGAGCTAATAACGCTTTGGCGGGACCAGACGTATTCGTCTGCGAGCCGGCGTCGGGCAGCACATTTCCGCTGGGCAAGTGCGACGTGCTGTGCGGCGCAACGGATAGGGCCGGCAATGCGCAGTCCGGCTCGTTTGTTGTCTGGGTTGCCTACGAGTGGTCGGGCATCCCGCAGCCCGTCAACGCCGACGGTTCGTCGGTCTTCCGGAAGGGGAGGGTCGTGCCGCTGCGCTTCCGACTGACGGGGCCCAGCGCCGGCATTCCTGACGCAACCGCGCATCTTTCATATGCGCTCGTCGGCGAGGCGTCGGGGACGATCAACGAAGCCGAATGGCCGGGTGAGGGCCACCCCGGCAATGCGTTCCTCTATGACGCCGAGACCGATGAGTACCACTTTAGCCTGAGCACCAAGGATCTGGAAGTTGGACGGTACCGGCTGATGGTTGACCTTCACGATGGGGTGGAGCGTTCTGTCGAGATCCAGCTGCGCTGATCGTACGACGGCCCGGGCGCACTGGGAAGCGCGTCCGGGCCGTCGTCTGCCATTGGCCCACCGGGCCAGCTTGGCGCGCGGAACCCCGCGTTTGCGGGGTTCCGCGCGCATCGTCGTCATCCTGCACCAACACGCTCACCGTCTTGAAGGCTACACCATACATCTGGGTCATGCCGCGCTCGGTACCTCAGGGGGGCGTGGCGAGGATATATGCATACTTCCGCCGTCTGGCCGACTACCAGAAGCAGGCAGGCAAGACGGTATCGTTCAAGGTTGAGGGTACCTGGATAGCGGACGTGGTCACCGGAACCGGGGCCGATGCCGGCATTGCCCGCTACAGCTACACCACCGTCGAGCCGCCGGGAGTCCACACGATGCGCTGCGAGTTCGCGGGCGATGCGTGGGTGGATGCGGGATATGCGGAGGGGGCCCTGACGATCTACTGAAAACCGGCGTGCGGCTCCGCACCCAGCCGCTCTGTCCCGCACCGCATCGGCGGAGGCGTCGAACATGCTCGAGTGCTTCGGGCACGGCGCCTCCGCGCGTTCTCTCCGATCAGTACTCCTCGTTCTTGAAGAACTCGATCACCTCGCCGTCGAATCCGACGACGAACGCGATGCGGATCTTGAGCGGGCGCTCACCGGGGATAGTGATGTCCGTCGGGGCCATCTGCGACTTGGCGCCGGCGTCCATGGCCTTCTTGTAGGCCGCGTCGGGGTCCGCTGAGCGCAGGGCAACGTGGAGGATCGGCGACTCGGGAGCGTTCGCGGGCCTCGGCTTGCCCCCGGCGAACAGTTCGATGAAGTTGCCGTCGCCCATGTCCATGAAGCACCCACGCCCGTCCCCCACGCCCCACTTGCAGACCTGCTTCATGCCGAAACCGTCCCTCTAGAGACCGACCGAACGGTCAAAGTCTGCGACCTTGATCACGATGTGATGGAGCCCGGGGCCGCGAATGACTCCCAGTTTCGACGCAGCGCGAGCGTCGTCCTTCCGGCGATCGCTCTGATGCTCCGCGGGTTCCTGGTGGTTGCCCGACGGGGATATTGCCGGACCCGATTGACGCCGCGGCCCGCAGGTTGCTACGATATCCGCATGAAGACTGCCATCGCACTCACCATCATGGTCGCCCTTGCAGGTCCGCTCTCGTGTTCGGCGGGTCCGCAGGTGGCCTATCCCGACCTCGCCGTGCCCCGGCTCGAGGGGGTCACGGTCAAGGGTCTGCCGCCGATCACGGGCCGCATCCACGTGGATCAGTTCGGCTACATGCCCAACGAGACCAAGGTCGCCGTCATCAGCGACCCGCAGCAAGGCTACAACGCCGGCGACAGCTACAAGCCCGGTCCGGAGCTTGTCGTTTGCCGCGTTCGAGACCGCAAGGTTGTTCTCCGCGGCAAGCCGACTCCATGGAACCGGGGTGCAATCCATGCTGACTCGGGCGATCGCGGATGGTGGTTCAACTTCACGGCTGTCCGCGTGCCGGGCGAGTACTACATCCTGGACCCATCCACGAAGCTCCGCTCGCCCGTGTTTCGGATCGGCAAGGACGTCTACAGGCACGTCCTGCGCGCCGCCGTGCGCACCTTCTACTACCAGCGCCTGTCGCTGGACCTCAAGCGACCGTATGCCGAGCAACCGTGGATACTTCCGGCTTACATGAATGAGGATCGCAGGGCACGTGCCGTTTGGGCCAAGGATGACGCCTCGACGGAGCGCGATCTGTCGGGCGGGTGGATGGACGCCGGCGACACCAACAAGTACCCGCCATTCAACGGCGACGCGCTCTCATCGCTGCTCTACGCTTTCACGAACAACCCGAAGGCATTCGGCGACGACTACGGCATCCCTGAATCGGGCAACGGGCTGCCCGACCTTCTTGACGAGGTGAAGTACCAGCTCGACTGGCTCGTCAAGATGCAGGACGCCGACGGCGGCGTGTTCATCAAGATGGGCAGCCTGCGCAACCAGAGCGCGGCCAAGGGGCGATTCTACGGGCCCAAGGACACCGGCGCAACGATTACCTTCGCCCTGAATACCGCCCATGCCGCGCGCGTGTACGGGCGTTTCCCCCAATGGCGGTCATTCGCTGCCGGCCTGCGCATTCGTGCCGAGCGTGCCTGGCGGTACTACAAGGCGCACCCGCGCACGACCAAGCTCGATACAGGGGAGATCAGCGCGGGGATCGCCAACCGGAGCGAGGAGGATCAGGACCGGCTTGAGGCCGTTGCCGGCCTGCACCTGTTCGCGCTCACCGCGAAACCCGAGTATCACGACGCGTTCCGCAGCAAGTTCGCGACCCTTCAGCAGATCGCCTGGGGGTTCTGGTCGCCATACGGCTCAGGTATCGCCGAAGCCCTCACCGAATACGTCAAGATGCCCGGAGCCGATCCGACGACCCGCAATAGGATCATCTCGGCTCTGGCGTCGTCCGCCCGGAATGAGCGTTTCGCGCCGCCGGTCGAGAGAGACCTCTATCGCGCCTGGATGAACCCCGAAGCATATCACTGGGGCAGCAACACGGTGCGAGCGTCGTTCGGGTTCAGCGCGCTTCTCGTGGCACATCACGCGGCGTCGAAGGCCGACGATCGGGCGCGATTGCGTCAACGGGCGCGCGACTTGCTCCATTCGTTTCACGGCGTCAACCCTCTCAGCGTCGTCTACCTCACCAATATGGAACGGCACGGCGCCGAGCTATCGGTGAAGCGAATCTGGCATGAGCGCTTCAACTTCGACACGCCGTTTGCCTCGAACCCTCCGCCAGGCTATGTGCCGGGAGGCCCGAATCAGAGCTTCGGCGGCAAGAACGGTCAGCGGAAGGGCGATGTCGAGTGGATCAAGTCGCAGCCCCGCGCCAAAGCGTACGCCGACTTCAACGAGCCATGGCCTGCGAATAGCTGGGAGATCACCGAAAACGCGATCTACTATCAGGCGGCGTACATCCGGCTGCTCTCCGGGGTGATGAAGCTGGACTGACTCCGCTCTGGGACGATGCTCTCAGGTACCATTCGGGCTGCGCAAGACCGCAAGGTCCCGCCCGCCCGACTTCACTTCGGAGCACCATCATCGTGCGATCTCTCTTCGCCCTGACCACACTTGTCGTTGCCGTCGCGTCGGCATCGGCAACTGAATATCACGTCGCTAAGGACGGCAACGACCGTAACCCGGGCACGCCGCTCGCACCTCTGCGAACCATCCAGCGGGCGGCAGACCTGGCTCAGCCCGGCGACACCGTTACGGTGCATCGCGGCCTCTACCGCGAGCGTGTCAACCCGCCGCGAGGAGGGCCATCCGACAGCAAGCGCATTGTGTACCGCGCCGCACCCGGCGAGAAAGTGGAGATACGCGGCTCGGAGGTCGTCAAGGGATGGGTCCGAGATCGGGGCAACGTCTGGAAGGCCATCGTGCCCAACGCGATGTTCGGCAGCTTCAACCCGTATGGCGACCTCATTCGCGGTGACTGGTTCGACCCTCGCGGCCGCGCGCATCATACCGGCGCTGTGTATCTGGATGGACGCTGGCTTGCCGAGGCCGCGAAGCTGGAGGACCTGTATGATCCGGTCGCACTGATGCCCACCGGCGGGACGGTCCTCCTGAATGTGGCCTGGCTGAAGCCCACGAACGCCTCCGCGCGCACGCCGGCGACAGCGTACGCCGAGCATCGGGGCGTTCAGAACGCTCCTTGCGACGAAGGCGGCGACTGCATAGGGTGGATCGAACGCGGCGATTGGGTCCGCTACGATCGGTTCGACTTCGGGCAGACCACCCGCGAGGTGGAGCTTCGAGTTGCTTCGGCGACTGAGGGCGGCGTCATCGAGCTGCGTCTGGACTCACCGACGGGGCCTATGATCGGCTCATGCAACGTGCCGCACACGGGCGGATGGCAGACCTGGGTCAGCGTGACTGCGAAGGTTAAGCCGACGCGCGGCGTGCGCACGCTATGCCTGGTGTTCCGGGAAACCGATCCCGGCGACCCGATCCCGGGCCTGTGGTTCGCCGAGGTCGGCGACCGCGAGACCACGATCTGGGCCCGGTTTCCGAACGCTGACCCTAATCGGCGGCAGGTCGAGATCAACGTGCGGCGCACGGTGTTCTACCCCGACGCGCCGGGGCGCGACTGGATCACCGTGCGGGGGTTCACGATGCGCCATGCCGCCACCAACTGGGCGCCGCCTACTGCCGAGCAAGTCGGGCTGATCGGCACGCACTGGAGCAGAGGCTGGATCATCGAAAACTGCACCATTAGCCATTCCGTATGCTCGGGCATCGCGCTCGGCAAACACGGCGACGAGTTCGACAACACGTCAGCCAACACGGCGGAAGGCTACGTGAAGACCATCGAGCGGGGCCTCGCGCGCGGCTGGAACCGGGCGACCATCGGCAACCACATCGTGCGGAACAACGCTATCTCCCACTGCGAGCAGGCCGGCATCGTGGGAAGCCTGGGCGCGGCGTTCTGCACCATCTCGGGCAACACTATTCACGACATTCACATGCGGCGGCTCTTCAGCGGGGCCGAGATGGCAGGCATCAAGTTCCACGGCGCCATCGACACCGTGATCGAAGGCAACCGCATTTACCGGACATGCCTCGGGCTCTGGCTCGACTGGATGGCTCAAGGCACCCGCGTCACCCGCAACCTGTTCCACGGCAACGCCAACGACCTATTCCTGGAAGTCAACCATGGCCCCTTTGTTGTGGACAACAACCTTTTCCTGTCAGCGACCAACCTGCTCGATGTCTCGCAGGGCGGTGCGTTCGCCCACAACCTCTTCGTGGGCCGGTTGATGAGCATGCCCGACATGGGACGCGAAACGCCCTATCATCCTGCGCACTCGACGGCCATCGCCGGACTGGCTCGGATCGGAGGCGGCGGACACCGGTTCCTGAACAACATCTTCGTCGGACCTGTCGCACCCGTCAATGCCGACGCCGATCCCCAGTGGAACGGCGGGCACGGGCTCTGGATCTACGACTTCCGCACGCACCCGCTCGTGGTCGGCGGCAACGTGTATTACCGGGGAGCGAGGCCCTATGCAGCGGAACGGGGCATCGCGCCGGTCGCCGTCCGCGACCCTGTGGGCCGACGGACCATCCGCCCCGACAGCGTCACCCTCGATCTCGCGTTCGGACCCGAGCTCGCCAGCGCGAAGGCTGCCCTCGTGACGTCGGACGTGCTGGGCCGTTCCCGTGTATCGGGCCTGCCTTTCGAGAATGCCGACGGGTCGCCGATCCAGCTCGATCGGGATTACTTCGGGATACGGCGCAAGCCGGGAGCGGTCCTTCCGGGTCCGTTCGCAGAGGTCACGAAGAGCACAGGAAACCTCGCCCCACGAAGGCGGTGACCGCCCTCGGCCTGTGATGCGGGAGGGACGTCAGCCGGAGCGGCATCTGTACTCGCGGCAATGCTCCTCACGTGAGCAGTCCGCGCAGGCGGACTTGGTGCCGTCTGGAGCCGTGACTTCAGTCGCCGGGCATCCGCCCCGGGCCATAAGTGAACGGCATTGGCATCAACGGCCGCGGCGCGTTTGAAGCAGCTCCGAGAACGCCCCCATCTCCTGAAGCGTTTCCAGAATCCGCGCCTGCAGGTACTCGCGCGCCAACAAGCCCCTTGTCGCGGGGCTCTCACTACGCTCGACTAGCCTTCGAAGGTGTTCTAGCACTCGGATGTCCCCATCGCACCTCGCATGAGGCGCCTCAGTCGGCGGGCGGTCCGGATGAGCTTCGCTTTGCCGGTGCGCTCCGCGAGGTCGGATAGGAGGTCCGCATTCAGAACGCCATGGTCGTCCAGTCGCAGCTCGCGCAAGTACGCTTCGCTGTCGCCGCCATGGGTGAGGTGGACGATATCGAGCAGCGCCTTTTCGGCAGATGCGACGAAGGCCGTCCGGTCATGAGCCACCTGCTCCTCAAGGTAACCGAACCGAAGCGCGGGAAGCAGCCACCGGAACGCGAACACCCCCTCTGAGGTATGCAGGATGCCGGGCCTCCCCGGTCCAACGGACATCACGACAGGGACGTATTCCGGGATGATGCCGTGATAGGCCATGGCCGATTGGAGGCTCACGTAGGAGCCCGGACGGAGAGCGTTCGCCAGTTCGAACGGGTGCGGGTCTCGCTTGCGCCATGGCGGTGCCAGGGTGTAGAGCCCACGCGCAAGCATCCTCAGCTTGCCCCCGCGGACCCACCGCGCCAACTGGACCCTGACCTGATCCGGCCGTGCATCGCCGGCGAGGAGCATCCCGCTGCGGAAGAACGGCTCATCGCCCACAATGTCGAGCAGTTCGTGCCATTTCATAGCGCTAAGATATCATATCTGATCGTTTAACGCTACAGACTCTGCTGTCCATCGCGGGGCGATCAGGAATCGGATATCGGTGCACGGGTCAACGGCCCGCAGGCAGCCGACCCGCAGGGCCGCAATGGCTCGCCGGGGCTCATTCGACCACCGCCTCGCCCTCCATCGCCCTGGCGATCTCACCAGCGCCAGGCATTCGGTCGTATAAGCGAATATCGCGCAGACCGCCGACGAAGTGCGCGCGGGCCTCAGCTCACAGTCTTCCCATCCGAGGCCAGCCGCCACAGGCTCCGCCAGGCGTTCGGCCGCTTCGAGGGACGGCCCGGGATTGATGGGAACGCGCGTGGCTGTCGGCGCCAGTTCGAAATGCAGGTGCGAAACCGTATCCTCGGCGTTGCCGCTGTCGCCAACGTACCCGAGCAGTTGCCCAGCTCGAACGCGTGAACCGGTTGTCAGCCCTGGCGCGAAGGCGTGCTGGTCGGTTCCCAGACCATCGTCCGTTCCCGGGGTGTCGTTGTTCAGATGCAGATACGTCGCCGTCCACCCGTTGTCGCCCACGAGCACCAGCCAGTAATGCCCGCCTGCAGCGCTGGGACGGCGCAGGGTCACGACGCCGTCAAACGCAGCAACGACAGGCCGCATTTTCGGCGCGATGATATCCTGGCCGGCGTGTCTGCGATCTGAGCCCCTCGGAGACCCGAATGTGTCGCTCCAGCTCACCTCCCCGCACACCGGAAAGACCATGGGAGACACCACGACCTGGTCGGCCCGGCCCGCGCTGCCCCGAGACGTGAGTTCCCGTCGCCGCGACCCGCCCGAGCCGCCTGCTCCACCTGATCCTTCCGCGACGGCCCTCCCGCTCGCCTGACTCTCGGCAAGGTCTGAGCCGGTCCAGGCGGCGGCAATGACAGCCAATCCGCTCGGCAACGACGGCAGAGAGATCGGCCCCGAAGCTTCCGCGAACATGAGGCTCACCGGTCGGCTGTGGTCATCGAGCAGGACAAACACGGTGGGATCGGATCGCGTGGCCTGAGCGGATGCGGCGACGGCAGTTACGCCAGGGCGCGTCCCGGCGAGCAAGACTCGAGCGCCGGCTCGCCCTGCCTCGACTGGGACCGCCGATCGGCTCGACACATCCACGAGGGTGCATGGCGATCCGCCCCCATACACCAGCAGGCGCCCACCAGGAGTCCACGTGACCGATTCCCCCCGAACCTGGCAGATGAGTTCGGGGGCCGCTTGCCCAGGACCGACGACCGACAACCTGGGCGAAGCCATGCGCTCCGGGTCATGCTCGATGATGGCCATGCGAGCGCCGTCGGGCGACCATGCGAGCGCGAGCGGCTTTGCGCAGACCGCAATCCGCTCGGCAACGCCGTGCTCGACTTCGACAGTCCACACGGACCCCGACCCTCCGACGGAGCGCCCAAATGCGATGGAGCGGCCATCCGGTGTCCATGCCGGAATGCAACCACGCTCGGTGCCGCGAAGCTCCCGAACATCGGCGGACGGGACAGCCGCTACCGCGATACCTCCACCGGACTGGGAAAACGCCAGCGACCGGCCGTCAGGCGACCACGCCGGAGAGGAGGCTGCCTCCGCAAGCCGGCGCACCTGGCCGGTATCCACCGTCACCAGCCAGAGGGGTCCGACACCGCCCTGGGCCAACACGATGTGACGCCCGTCGGGAGACCATGCCGCACGACGCGCTTCGACATCGGCCAGTTTGCGCCACGAGCCGACGCCGCGCACATACAGGGCAGTCGTGGGGGCATCCGGCCGCGATGCGGGTACCGCCAGCAGCGCCAACGTGCCGCTCTGCCCTGAGCCGCCGGCGCGGCAGGCCCAGACAATCAGGGCTAGCATTGTGCCGGCGTTCGCTGCCGACCTGAGCGACATCATCGGAACATCCTTGATTGCACGCCGGCGCTGTGACGCTAGTTCGTGCCGCCTGACAAGCGCAGGCGCTCGAGGTCGCCGTTCACCTTGGCGAAGCGCTGCGTGAGCTCTTCCCACGGCGCGTCATCTATCTTGACGAGCCCGTAGTTGCTGTTCTCGCCGTCGAAGCGGCCTTCCTTCGGCTCGTCGCACCACTCGAACCAGTGATATCCAACCCACGCAGGCAGCTCGGCAAGCTTGCCGACGTACGATTGGAACCGCTCGGCCCTGTCTTTCTGGGTATCCACCGGCATCCCGGCGCCGCGCGTGTTGGGCAACCCGCTGTCGCGCGCCTTGAACGAAAACTCGGTGATCATGACGGGGCGGCCCGTGATCTCAGTGATGCGTTGCAGGTTCCTGATCGGCGGCTCGAACCCGTAGTCATTGTACGACACGATGTCCACATGACCCTTGAGCCCCTGCAGCACCGGCTCGGGCGAGTAGCCGGCGAACCGGCATCCAATCACCATGTGGTTCGGATCGGCGGCCTTGATCGCCTCCTTGCAGACCCGGAAGTACTCCTCGGCCACCATGCGTTGGAACTCCGCCTTGGCCTCGGGACTCGGCTCGTCCTCGGACTTGTGCGCGCGCATGAGTGTCTCGGCCTTGACCCGGCCCGGCGCGTCTGCGGGCATCTTGAGGAAGGATTCGAGCAGACTCTCCTTGGAGCGCCAGTCCGCCCCCCAACGGAGCTCGTTGTCCGTGAAGTAGCCCAGGACCCACGGATCATCTTTCCTCGGCCCGCACTCCCTCGCGGCAACTCGGCGCGCGCCTTCGGCAAATCGAGGCGAGAAGACGTCAACCGCCCCGCCTTTCAGCCATAGGTCCCTTTCGATACTGGCCGCGATGTTCAGGATGGGCGCGTACGCGAGCCCCTGGACATACATCTCCTGACTGGACCATGCTCCCACCGTGTTCAGACCCCACGCCTTCATCCGAGCCGCAGTCGCCTTGGCCCACGCGTCTGCAGAGCCGTACTTCGCCGCAGTCGCCCGGCCATATGGGGAGTAACCGAGCGTCGGCGCGTGGTCAGCCGTGTACGACACATGGCAGACCCCCTTGCTCAGGAATGCGTGCCCATCAGGGGTGACAATCCACCACCGTCGCCCAATCCGCTCAACGTGGAAGAAGCCCGTCTTCTTGCCGCTGATCGCGAGATACCCGCCGTAGCGGTCGTACATGCTGGTCTCCTTGGCCGGCAACGCGAAGAGCGCCATCGCCGCCAACGCTATCACGTACCTCATGCTTCACTCCCATTCCTGGTCGGGCTCTGCGAAGGCAAAGGCCCCTGACGCCATTCGGTCTCCTCAGCGCCGTGCGATGGCATCCACTTCGGCAGGGGTTGGGCGGTCATGACCTCGATCAGGTCGTTCCCGCCTGGGCACTCGGCGACGCGCGCCTTCAGCTGGGAGATCGTCCTCGGGCGGTCTGTTGTCGAGCCAGTCCTGAACATGCGCGGCTCGGTCTTGATACGCTGCGGCCATCGCAGCGCAGACAAGGCGCTCAAGCGTCTGCTTGTCAGGGACACCCTTCATACCGGACCGATCGTCTGTGTGCCACACGAGAGGGAGCGCACACGCAGTGGTGCCGTCCAGCCATATCCGACCGTCCGGCGCCAGGCTCGCGTAGATGCCTTCACGTTGGATGAGGTTGAGCAACCGGCTACGCTCCGACTTGGCTCGCGCTTCAACAGGCTCACCCGCCCTCGTGTCCGCATCAACGCACCAGAACATGCAGCGGCGTCGAGCCACCATGGTCCCGCTGGCGATATCGCGGAGATGTGACAGCAAAGCGCCTTCAACCTGCTGGGCCACTTGGCCGCCTGTCATCTCTGCCGCACACGGCTGAAGCAGCAAACCACGCCGAAACTCGGCTGTCTCGTGGAGAAAGTAGAACTTGCCTGAGCCGCGAACAAGCCTGCCGTCGAGGTCTCTGGCGTCAACCTGACTCGCAGCGTTACGGCGCGGCCAGGGCCAGCCCATCTGCTCGGCCAAGCCGGCAATGAACGCGCGGTCCTGGTAGCCTTCACATAGGACGATGATCTCAAGCTCGGGTTTGTTGGCCGTTGTCATCGCAGGTCCTCAAGGATATCGCCGCGCAGAAACGCCGCCTCCTGCCCCGGCACGGTTCGGTGTCTCATAACACCATTTTCCAACCGCACACGGTGGACAGAGAGCCTCTGCAGCGCCTCCTTGGTACCGGCCTCGGAGATCAGAAAGTCAATGATCTCGATACTGTGGGTGCTGATGATCACCTGCACATCACGCGCGGCGGCTGCGTGCATGGCCCGTGCCGCCAGGCGCATCGCTCCCGGATGCAGATGCACCTCCGGCTCTTCGATCAAGACGATGCCGCTTGGTGCAGCCGCGAGTTCGTAGCATGCCCGCAGAAGCGCCCGTACACCGTCACCCGCCACAGCCTCGGGCAGAATGTGGTCCCCGAAGTCGAGGTAAAGGACCGCTCGGGCATTGCCGGCGTCCTCGACCGTGATGTCTACCAGGCCGGGTATCAGCTCGGCAGCCAGTTGGCGAACGGCATCGTGACGACCGCGCTCGCGCGCCTGCGTGCGCACCGACGACAGGGGCTCGCCTCCGGCGAGGTCGCCGGGCTCGACCAACCGTACAAGGACGCCGCCATCCGGTATCGTCTGCCTGTGTGGAGTCACGGCCGTTCCCTCGATGGATACGTACCCAAGGTCTTGTTCATCTATGCCCTGGCCAAGCCGAGGAGAGCCTTCCGACGTGCCGGCGAGCATCGTGACCATGATGCGGCGGACAGAAGGCGGCTCCGGGCTGGACAACGCACCGAGTCGAATGTCGCGTGCCGCGCCGAACGCTCCGCCTTCCACCGTGACACTGGCGGTCGGAGGGTCATCCGTCCCATGCCCGAAGAGCCACTTGCCGGGGTCTGCCAACCCGGACCTGCGTTGGACCACAAGCGTAACGGCATCAACGGGGCTAGCCGAGGCACCGATCAGTACTGCGTCGAGGAGCGTGCTCTTGCCCGAGCCATTGACACCAACGAGCACGCTTAGATTGGTGAGTCCCGAGATCCTCCCTTCTCGAATGCCGCGGAGATTGTTGACCTCTATGTCGGTCACCATGGACACGTCCCCCCTAAGTCCTCGACTCCCAGACTGACGCAAGATACCTCCATGGGCGCGGCTGGTGCTCCCTATTTCCGCCACACGCACCGATAGTTGAACCTTCGGTTCGGGGCCGTGTCGCCCTTTGTGCAGAGCGAGACTGGATCGCGTAGCTCCGCGGGGTTGTCGGCCCATTTGAAATCGAAGGCAATCGCGCTGCCCTTCAAACCGAGGAGCTTGCGCGGGATGGCGAGCTCGAGCTTGTTGCCCGAATAGCGCATGGGCACGCGGGAGATCTGGACCCACTTGCCGTCGGGCCACGTGCCCTGATATCGCAATAACGTCGTCGTCTTGCCGTCCACGACGCGACGGTTCACGATGTAGTCGTAGCCGAACCATCCGGTCTTCGGATTGCGGTCGGCGTCAATGAGCAGGAGCATCCAGTTGTTGCCGGTGTGTGGCGTGATGGGCGCGCGCGTCTCTGCGTAGAACGATATGTCAGCGGAGCCGACCGCGACCTTGCACGTAAGGATGTCGTTTCGGCCCGACTCATCCTTGTAGTGCAGACCGCCGTATCCCTTGTAGTCCCGATGGAACGTATCGCCGATTGTGTCGCGATACTCCACCTTCACCGCCGCCCAGTCGGCGAACGACCCGTCCACCTTGATGGCGCGAAGGCCCCGGTTCACCGGCAAGGGGCGCACGCCCTTGTAGCGCCGGATGTTCTGGGCCATCTGCATGTAGTAGTTGTCGGTGTATCCGCCCTTCATGGGCTGGACGCAGCGGTTGAACTCGGAGTTGTACTGATCCACGAAGAAGTAGTTGCTCTGCCGGCGCATGAAGGGGAACTTCGTGCCCTCGGCAGGCGGGTACTTGCCTGCGGTCCATTCGTTCCAGTCGTTGATGTAGAGGAACTGCGGGTTTGCCTTGAGCGCCTCGTCCCAGCGATCCTGGAAGTACATGCCGTAGCCCTCAGGCCTCGAGACCGTCTTGCCCAGCCAGGGCACATAGGTTGGAACGGGCAAGTCCTGCTCGTTCAGCTCCGGCTCGCCTTTGTCGCGCGTCCATGACTTGCCCACCAGGCTCGATGGATGCTGCGCCGGCGTCACCGCTGCCTCCTCACGCTTGCCCCGGTGCGTCGAGACGAGGTCCATCGGATCCATTTTCTGAACGGGCTCATGGGCCAGGTCATAGCCGAAGCTCCAGTTGTCCTCGGTGCCGACGAAGCGCTTGCCTGCCCATTGCCAGTAGCCCCACCACATGGTGCGCAGCGTGAAGAAGGACTTCACCTCCTTGGTGTAGTCCTTGTAGAACTGCTCGGCGTAGTCGGGGTCGCCGTAGTGGGGATGATTCGGGTCGGTCTTGGCCTTGGGGTCGTAGTTCGGATTGGCGTTCTGGTACTGCTGTCCAGTGGAGTCGGCGAACGGCGTGCCGTTGTACAGAAGCAACGGCTTGCCGTCCCAGTGGAACCACAGGTCACGGTACTTGCCGGGCTTATACACCTTCTCGTACAGGTCCTGCACCACCGAGATGACCGGCCCGTTGAACGCCCAGAAGCAGAACTGGGGGACCTTATTGCCCTCGGCCTTCATCTTCTGCATCACCGGGAAGATCACGTCCCACTCGTCGTAGTAGCGCACGGCGTTGGTCACGTCCATAACAAGCACGTCAACTCCCGCGTCGGCCAGCATGGACATATCGCGGCGTATGACCCACTCGTCCTTGCTCAGGAAGTAGCCGAACTCGGGCTCGCCCCAGTGATAGGAGCCGTCCTTCCAGAGCGGGTGCTTACCGTCGAGACGCGCAGAGGGGTCCTGAGACAGAATCTTGCTGACATCCGCGTTGAATGGCCGACTGAACCCATCATGCAGCGAGTCGCTATGCCACGTAATGTAGAAAATGCCGACGACGCGGCGCTGGTCCTTCTTGACCGGGCCGACCATCTCGAACGTCGACATGGAGCGACCAAGGGCATCAGTTCCGACCCATGTGTCCGCATAGAGATCACGGATCGCTTCCTGTGTCGGTGCGGGCATGAGCACGGCCGTCAGGGCCGCGAGCAGGACAAGATCCACGCTATTCTCCCCATCACCGTCGAACGCATTCGCGCATGCCAGAGAAGGACCATGAGCCTATTCGGTCGAAATAGTCTGCAGTCCCCCGGACACTCTGCCGGCGTGGCGCCCCTGAACGAAACAGGGAGGCCAACGAAGGGGACAACAAGGGAAAACCAGACCATGCGCAATCGAGTGTCGTTCGTCGTAGCCCTTTGTTCGATGTTCGCATCCCAGTCTCCTTCGCCGGTCTCCCTGACGCATTGTCTCATGGCTCCGGTTCTCGCCGAGGCCGTGGGTACCCGGCGATTGTCGCCGCCGGACATGGCCTCCGTCTCCGTGTCGTCTCTTCGGTCGTATATTGACGCACTCAAGGCGCGCGGCGATCAGAGACGGCTCGGATACTGGGAGGCGCTATACGCTCAACTCCGAGTTCGGGCATACCCATACGACTCGGTTGACCCCTCGTCCTGGCTTCGGGCTCGCGCGCATCGCGACCGCATGCCGACCATGCCTCGCCCCGGTGGGATTCGCGCACAGGCAGTCGGGACAAGCTGGCGGTTTGTGGGTCCCAAGGGGCTCATGCCGACAGCCCTGAAGTGCTTCGGGCCAACGGCCGTTTCCGGCAACGCGCTCTGCGCAGCCTATCACCCAAGTGTTGCAGGAACCTACTGGGTCGGAACTGCGGGCGGAGGGCTTTGGAAGACAACGGACTTCGGCGAAACGTGGACGCCGATCGGCGACAAATGGCTGTCCATGACTGTCAGCGCCATCGCGATTCATCCCGCTGACCCGAATATCATGATTGTCGGCATGGGCCAGTGGTTTGCGTGGCAGAGCCATCCATCGGGCCTGATGCGGACCACTGACGGCGGCACGACCTGGGAGGATATCAGCCCGGCACGACTTGCGACATCTGGCTGCGCGA
Organism: Chthonomonadales bacterium; assembly: GCA_037442185.1. Taxonomy (GTDB): domain Bacteria; phylum Armatimonadota; class Chthonomonadetes; order Chthonomonadales; family CAJBBX01; genus JAAYVH01. Next base: position 34,646 of record JBBIQU010000029.1, read on the forward strand.
TTCGGACCGGCGGCTGAAGGTCATCGGCAACGACCTCACCGTGAGCGATGGCGAGTTCTACTGGGCGATCCCTTCCGGCGAGCCGATCAGACAGGGCTGCCGTTTCGTGATCGTCTCCGACCTTGGCTACGCCGATATATCGGATGCCGACTTCGA
>JBBIQU010000030.1:0-34633 GCA_037442185.1 Chthonomonadales bacterium
CGGCGAGGCGCGCTGATCGCGAACGGTCAGACGGTCGGCGTTCTTGGCGAGCTGCATCCCGACCTCGCCAAGCTCCTTCACGTCCGTGAACGGATCGGCCTGATGGAGGTGGACTGCGCTCTCCTCTTGAGCCTGCGGTCCGAGACGCCGACGTTCGTTCCCCCGAGCGCGTTTCCGGCCATCAGCAGGGATGTTGCGCCGCGCGTGCCGAAGGATGTGCCGTATTCGGAGATACGGGAGCAGGTATGTGAGGCGGCAGGAGCGCTGCTCGAAGACGTCGCTCTCGTGGATGTCTATGCCGGTGATCGGCTTCCCGAAGGCCTGCGGAGCCTGACGCTGTCGTTGACCTTGCGCTCAGACTCGAGAACGCTAACCGAAGACGACGCCGAACAGGTCCTGGCAGTTGTGCGCGAGCGTCTCCGCCATCGGTTTGGGGCATCGTTCCCGGGCGAGTGACGGAGCACCCGGGTGAGGGCGAAGGAAGAAGGACGAAAGAAGCAGGGCGCAGCGAGATCGGAGCCGGAGGTCGAGGGTACGGGTGCGAAAGAACCGGCCCGAGCGACGTCCGGCACGCGGGTGCATGCTCGGTGCATCGGTCCGCTCGCCGTTCGCAGTGAATCGGCGGCTATCCTGGCGCTGACCCTGGCTGCGGCCGCGTTGCGACTCTGGGGCGTAACCTGGGGCATGCCCTCTGCCGACAGCATGTTTTCGTTCCACCCGGACGAAGGGGTGAACCTGGTCAACGGTGTGCTCGACCACGGAGTCGTCCGTCCGCATCTGGACATCGGGTTCTACAACTACGGCTCGCTCTACTTCCTGCTCTGGCAAGTTGCCGCGGCCGCCAACAGCGCTTACGGCCTCATTGCGCTCGGTCCTGCGTCGGCGCCGAACGCGCCCCTTGCGGAAACGGTAGCGTCGCTGACGCTGGTGGGCCGACTGATCTCGGTCGTCGCAGGCGCGGCGACGGTGGCAACGCTCGTGGTCGCGGTGCGGAGTGTGTGGGGCTTCAGGGCCGGCATTGTGGCGGGAGCCTTGCAGGCGGTTGCGCCGCTCGCGACGGTTCACAGTCGTTTCGCTACGGTTGATGCAACAGCAACGCTGTTGTGTTCGCTGACTCTTTGGGCGGCTCTGTGCCTCGTTCGCCGCGGGCTCACGCGCGGCTTGGCCATGCGCCTCGCAGGGCTGGGGGGCGTCCTGGCGGGTCTCGCCGGGGCGACCCGGTACAACGCGATACTGGTTGTTCTCGCGCCGATCTGCGCAGCCATCATGTGGCGTCCGGATGGAGAGGACCGGACCACGGTCCGAGAGGGCAAGAATCCCGACGCCAGCGACCGAGCGGCAGCGACGCCGACACGATCTGCCGTCGCGGCTCGAGCATGCCTGGTTGCGACTGTCGTCGCGGCGTGCCTCGTCGGGTTCCTTGTGGGCTGTCCCGGGGCGGCGCTGAACTGGGACAGGTTCGTAAGCGACATGCTGTTCGAGGCGCGCAAGTCGGCTGTGGGGATGGGGCTCCTTTTCGAAGGCACCGGCAACGGGCACCTCTATCACTGGACCACGTCGCTGAGGTTCGCTCTGGGATGGCCTCTCCTGCTGGTATCGAGCGCCGCAGCGCTGAACGCAATGCGCAGGCGTGATCCCGCTGACATTGTCCTCATGGCGTTCGTGGTTCCTTACTTCGCGATGATGGGGCTGGCGAAGGTTCGCTTCATGCGCTACATGCTGCCGCTTCTGCCGGTTCTGTTCGCGTGGGTCGGAAGGTCGGTCGCGTCTCGAGGGTATGGGGCCGACGGAGCGCCCGGGAACCCGACCTGCGTCGCGACCGGACCGTCGCCGTTGCGCAGACTCTGGGCTGCAGCCGTTGTCGGTGCCGGGCTGGCGGCGCTGGGGATATCCGCGGCGTTCTCCATGACAATGGCGGGTGCGGATGCCCGGGACATTGCCGCCGGGTACATACGCGGGAGCCTGCCACGAGGCGCTGCCGTCGCCTTCGCCACGACGCCATGGTACTGGTCGCCTCCCCTGTTGCCGGAGTTCACCGCACCGGTGCCCGGCAAGGTCCGACGGAGCATGCTCATGGAGGGCACCTCGCCGTACGTCCTTCGGCTGCCTGGAGCAGATATGGAATGGGATGCGTCCGTGCTTGATGATCCTCAGCCGGATGCGGTCGTGATCTCCGATCTCGAGAGCCAGGATGCGCTCCGACTGCGTCGCCCATCGGCTGTCGAGTTTCTTGAGCGCCTCGAACGAGACTATGACGTACGAGTGTTCGGTTCTCGCCCGAAACTCCTCGGCATCCCTGTGGTTTCGGCACGGTACCTGCCCGTAGACCTGCTATATGTTTGTCCGCAGGTGCGCGTCTACACTCGACGAACCGCGGCGACTGGCGGACGCGCCGGCAATGGAGCAGGCGTGCCATGACGCTGGCCGAACTCATCGAAGCCTTCGTTTCGCATCTGGCCGTCGAGCGTGGCCTGCGCCCGAACACGATCGCCGCCTACCGGCGGGACCTTGAGCAGTTCGCCGACTTCACGCTCTACCGCGAACGAAACCTGCGGGCCGCGGATATCGAGACGCGTCACGGCGCGGCTTTCATCGAGTCGCTGAGGCGCAACGGCTACGCCTCATCGAGCATTGCCCGCAAGACGGCGGCGCTACGCACGTTCGCGCGGTTCGCCCATGCCGAAGGCCTGGCGAGAACCGACTTCGCGGCATCGCTCGATGTGCGGCGCGCTCCAGAGAGGCTGCCGCGCGCGCTGTCGCCCCAGCGTGTCGCCCGACTCCTTGACGACAATGCACCGGCGGGCAGTGACAAGCGTTCGGTCTCGCGGCGCAGGCTTGCCGACCAACGCAACGCGGCCATCCTCGAGACGCTGTACTCAACCGGCATGCGCGTCTCGGAACTGACCGGACTGACCGTGGGCGACGTGGACCGGGATGCGCGAATGGTACGTTGCGTCGGAAAGGGAAACAAGGAGCGCCTCTGTCCTATCGGAGAGCCGGCCATTGTCGCGCTCGAGGCGTATCTCAACGTGCGATATGGTCGCGGGCGTGGACGCGAGGCCGGAGACCCCCTCTTTGCCGGGCGCGCCAACCGTCCGATGACGCGCGAACACGTATGGCGTATCGTAAGGACGGCAGCGGCAAGGGCGGGCATCGGTCATCGCGTGACTCCGCACACGTTGCGCCATTCCTTCGCAACGCACATGCTTGCCGGAGGCGCCGATCTGCGGGTGATTCAGGAGATTCTCGGACATGCTCAGGTGACAACGACGCAGGTATACACGCACGTAGACCGAGAGCGGCTGAAAGAGGTGTACGCTCAGGCGCACCCGCGCGCTCAGGACTCGAAGGAGCCGGAACGCTCGTGACCGGCGGGGCAGGAGGCGGTTGATGGCAACCTACAGCGTCGCGATGCGTGAGCTGCCCGAGGGCGAGCGTCCCAGAGAGCGCCTCGCTCGGCTCGGTCCGGAACACCTGTCGGCACAAGAGCTCCTCGCCATCGTGTTGCGAACCGGCACATCCCGGCGGAGCGCTCTCTCGCTGGCGGACGAGCTCCTGCACGCCCATTCGGGACTGCGTGGCCTTGCGGCAGCCGACATTGGCGAACTGACGCGGACCAAGGGCGTCGGGCGCGTGAAGGCAATCCAGATCGCCGCCTGCTTTGAGTTGGGGAAGCGGCTTCTGGCGATGCCGGCGGAGGAGCGTCGCGCTCTTACCTGTGCCGATGATGTCGTGAACCTGATGATGCCCGAGATGCGCCATCTTGACGTCGAGACGCTGAGGGCGTTGTACCTGGACACAAAGTGCCGCTTGATCCGTATAGAGACTATCTCGACGGGTACTCTGGACTGCAGCCTGGTCCATCCCCGAGAGGTGTTCAAACCGGCGCTCGCCGTTTCGGCAGCTTCGGTTATAGTTGTCCACAACCATCCGAGCGGAGATCCGACGCCGAGCCCCGACGACATCCGGGTGACACAGCAACTCCGACAGTCGGGCCAGATACTGGGTGTCGAGATCGTTGACCACATTGTGATAGGGGATGCGCGATGGGTGAGCCTCAAACGCGACGGGATGATGTAGACGAACGCCTCCAGGTCATTGCGGCGGCCATCAGGCAGAGGCTCGAAGCCGGCAACAACGCCCGTGAGGGCGCGCTGAGACGCTGCCGAGAGGTGATCCAGGCGTCTGCGCGCGCAATCCGGTCCGTGCATCGGGGCGAGTTAGACCACGCCCAGCGGTGGATTGCGGACGCGCGCACGAGCGTGAATGCAGTCCGCGAGTCGCTGGCTGAGTTTCCGGAACTGTACCACGCCGGTTACGTCAACGATGCTCAGAAGGAGTATGTGGAGGCCGAGGTAGTGCGAGCGATTGTGACCGGGGCCGCGTTGCCGACGCCTGAGGAACTCGGCGTCGAACCGCCGGCGTACCTCAACGGGCTGGCCGAGGCCGGGAGCGAGTGTCGGCGCTATGTTCTCGACCGGCTGCGGGCCGGAGCCATTGACGAGGCCTCTCGCGTCATGGGTGCGATGGACGCGATCTACTTCGAGCTGATGACGTTCGACTTTCCGGATGCCATAGCGGCAGGCCTTCGCCGCACCGTGGATGCATTCCGTGCCGTGCTTGAGCGTACCCGAGGCGATTTGACCCTGACGCACCAGCAGATGGCGTTGCACGATGCGCTTCAGCGCGCCGGCAAGGCCATGGGCTCGCACATTGACTGAACAGGCAGAGGGTCGCCGGAACGTTACGGATGAAGCTGCCGGCTCGACAACGAGGGCGGAGAACGGCCTGCTCACCGTCTTGATGCCGGTGTACAATGAGCGCAGGTCCCTCGAGACGATCCTCAAGCGAGTGCTTGCCTCGCCCGTTCCGAAAGAGGTGCTCATCGTGGACGATGGCAGCACCGACGGCACGACCGAGTATCTTCGCGAACGTGTTGATGGCCGGCTGGATGGCGTTCGCGTCATCTACCTCGAGAGGAACGGGGGAAAGGGCGCCGCCATTCGGGCCGGGATTCCGCACATTCAAGGAGACTTCGTGGTCATCCAGGATGGCGACCTCGAGTACGATCCGAACGACTATGCCGCGCTGGTGAAGCCTCTGGCCGACGGCTCGGCGGACATCGTGTACGGAACTCGGTTCAGCAAGGGCTTTCCGCCAATGCGCATTGCCAACCGTATGATCAACAAGCTGCTTGCGGCGATGGTGAGGGTCCTCTATGGGGCGCCGATCACGGACGAGGCAACGTGTTACAAGGCATTCAGGTCCGAGGTGCTGAAGTCCATACCGCTAACCTGCCGCCGGTTCGAGTTCTGCCCTGAGGTCACCGCGAAGGCTCTGCGTCGGGGACACGGCATCATGGAAGTGCCGATCAGCTACCGGGCTCGCACGCACAGCGAGGGCAAGAAGATACGGTGGACCGACGGGGTGGTGGCGATCTGGACGCTGTTGAAGTATCGCTTCTGGAAGTGAGACCCGCGACGGCCCACAAGCCGTAACGAAAAGCGAAGGGAGAGTTGGAATGGCAAGTGTCAGCATGATCGCTCCGGCGATCCACTGCGAGGGATGCGCCTCAGCGATCAAGAGGTCGTTGGGCAAGCTATCGGGCGTCCAGGAGGTTTCGGTCGGAGTGGCCGACCGGAGTGTCTCGGTCACGTTCGACCCTGCCCAGGTAACGCCTGATGCCATCAAGGCCAGACTCGAGCAGGCAGGCTTTCCTGTGCAGAGCGAGGGTGTGTGACGGGCTTTGTCCGGCGCATATGGCGTAGAGGACCAGGATCGGAGGTAATGGAGATGCATCAATCGGTACGGCTGATGAAGCTTCTGCGAGGCGCTGCTCCCGTTTCGGTTGCGTTTGTTCTGGGCGCTGCTGTGAGCTCGCGCCTGCTTGGCGAAGCGTCGCATGCCGGGTTCTCGCCCGACGCGCAGAGAATCGTCACCGCCTGGCCCGGCGGGCGTGGGAGTGTGGATGTCGCTATCGTGGATGGCAACGCCGGATCGGTACACCTGCTGGGAGCCGCTTCGCGCACGGGAAGCGCGGTCTGGTCGCCCGACGGACGCTGGATAGTGTTCTGTGCGTACGAGGGTGCCCAGGACGTTACGAAGCTGTACGACGCGCGCTCGGGATCGGCACGGACCATCAGCCGGACCTTCGGTCCCCCTTACGCTTGGCGCGAAGACAGCCGCAGGCTTGCCGGAGTTTCACTGCCGGAGACCACACAGGGCACTCCTCCGCGCGAAGAACAGGCCGGTCTGCAGGTCGTCTTCTACAACGCCTCCGAGCGAGGCGAGTCGCTCCGCGTGCCGGTGGATGTGGCGAGCGTTTCCGAGATGGTCTGGATTCCGGAGACCGATGATGTCGCCTTCGTCGGTCGTCAGGGCACCCGGGCCGACGTGTATGCCGTCGAAGGAGGGCAGACCCATCGGCTGACCACGACCGGAGATGTGCTCGCGCTGAACTTGGTCCCGTCTCGCCATGAGCTGGTCTGGGCGAGGTCCAGTAAGAACACACGGTACATACTGCTATCGCTGTATGCGTTTGATCTGCACGCTCGCTCGGTGCGCAGATTGGGCTTTCCGGATCGGGTGGCTCAGATCAACCCGAAGCCGTCCAGTTCGCCCGTTGCCGTTGACCGTGTCGCCATTGACCGGACGGGCGCCAGGATCGCGGTGGTGGTAAGCGATCCCGTTCGATCGGACCCGAAAGCCAAGCGACAGGTCCAGACACAGCGTCTGTTCACCGTCCGAACCGACGGCACCGGTGCACGTCTCGTGCGAACGATTACGCACTCTCAGGGAACCGCGCGGCAGCAGTCGTTGGCGCCCTTCTGGTCAATGGACGGCAAGCGACTCGGAGTGCTGCATACGGAGGCAGATCAGGTCTCGCTCATCGAGTACGCCGCTGACGGCTCCGGCGGACGAGTAATCGCGCGATCCGGCGCCGACGGATGACTCCGGGCCTGCGGAGGCTCCGCCCGGGCGCAAGGATCGGCGTGGTCTCACCGTCAAGCCCGATTCAGGATGAGAAGCTTGGAGCGGGAATAGCGTTTCTCGAACATCTCGGCTTTGAGATAGAGCTTGCGCCGCACGTGCGCGAGCATTGGGGCTACCTTGCAGGATCGGATCGCGAGCGCGCCGCCGACCTGACGGAGATGTTTCGCCGCGACGACATTGACGGCGTCATATGTGCGCGGGGAGGGTACGGCGCCGCTCGGATGGCGGAGATGGTGGACTGGAGCATCGTGCGGGATCACCCGAAGGTGTTCGTCGGGTACAGCGACATCACGATCCTGCATCTGGCGGCAGAGAGGTTTGCCGGCCTGCCTACCTTTCACGGCCCTATGGTGACCACATTCGCCAAGCCGATGAACGAGGCCGCGTTGCGTTCTTTCAAGAGGGCTGTCTCCATCCCTGAATCTCCTGGCGAGGTCGGCGATCCCGAGCGGAAGCCGAGGACGCTCCTCGCCGGCAGGGCGATCGGACGCTTGGCAGGTGGCTGCCTGACATTGCTGTGCTCGGCGCTCGGCACGCCGTATGCGCCGGACTTTCGGGATCGCATCGTTGTGCTTGAAGACACGGATGAAGCTCTCTATCGCGTAGACCGCATGCTGACGCAACTGGTCGCTTCTCGAGCGCTTCGAGAGGCTTCGGGCTTCGTGATCGGCACGGTCTCCAACCTGACTCCGGGTCCCGAGGATGCGGCGATTTCGCTGGACGATCTTTGGCGAGATATCCTCGCGCCGCTCGGTAAGCCGGCGATTACCGGATTCCCCATCGGCCATGTGGACAGTCCCCTGACGCTGCCGATGGGAAGAATGGCCGAACTCGACGCCGACACCGGGAAGCTGACGGTCACGGAGGCGTGCGTCTCGGACTAATGCCGTGAGTCGAGCCTGTAGACGTCGCGGTAGTGACGGATGCGGGGCACGTGCGTGCTGCCGATAATGACCTCGATCACGTCGAATCGGCAATCGCGGTCGTCCATTCGGTGTTCTGCGAGGAAGCCTTCGGCCGCGGCGGCGATGCGCTCCTGCTGCGCGGGGGTGAGCATTGCCGATGGAGGCTCGGAACGCGCTCGGCGCGAGGTCTTGACCTCGGTGAACGCAACGCAGTCTCCGTCAAGACTGACGATGTCAATCTCCGCATGCTGCGCCCGAAACCGTGTGGCCAGGATGCGATGGCCGAGACGCTCCAGGTAGATCACCGCCCAGCGCTCCCCGATCGCCCCCGTCTCCGCGCGATCGTTGGGCTTGGTCCGCAATGCGAACGCGTCTTGCGCGGCTCTTACGGGCCCGAAGCCGCTGCGATGGATGGGACACGGTCCGAATCGGCGGAGGGCTTCCAGATGGTCGGGCGTCGGATATCCCTTATTGGCTGCGAAGCGGTACTGCGGATACAGGATCGCCATCTCGTCCATTATGCGGTCGCGGGTGACCTTGGCGACGATGGACGCGGCGGCTATCGAGACGCTGGCGGCATCTCCGCCAACTACGGCGATGGACGGAGCCGGTAGGAGTGGCACGGGGCGTCCGTCAACGAGGATGCAATCGGGACGCACGGGGCATGCCTCGATCGCCCTCCGCATGGCGGCGTGTGTGGCGCGCAGAATGTTTGTGTCCGTGATCTCGTCGGGCGAAGCCGAACCGACGCCGATGGCAGCGTCCGAGTTCCGGAGACGATCGTAAACGCGTTCGCGCGAGGCTGCGGATATCTTCTTGGAGTCGTTGATGTCGGTCGAATCGAACCCTCGCGGCAACACGACGCAGGCTGCGACGACCGGACCGGCGAGCGGCCCGCGTCCTGCCTCATCAACGCCTCCGACTCTGGCGAAGCCCCGATCATGCGCAGCCTGCTCGTGTTTCCAGTCGGGTCGCCCGGTCTCACTGGTGGCGCGCATCGGAGAGGGCCTACGTCAAGGGGCGGAGGCTGAAGGAAGCCCGTCAGTGTACGAGCCGAATGCGGCGAAGCGGCCAGAAGACGGCGGACGCCTTTCCGATGATCCGTTCGCGCGGAACGGTGCCCCAGAACCTGCTGTCGTTGCTGTTGTTTCTGTTGTCGCCCATGACGAAGTATTGTCCACGCCCGAGTGTCAGGGGGCCCTGACCGCCGTACAGCGCCTGCGTGCGCTCCTCCATGGGCTCCATGATGTATGGCTCAGCCACCGCAGATCCGTTGCGGAAGAGCCGGACATCGCCGTCTTCCGCGCGCTTGATCTCTATGGTGTCGCCAGGTATGGCAACGCATCGCTTGATGAGGACGTTCTCGTTCTGATGGAACTCCGCGTCGGCCTTCTTCTCGGCACGGAACACGATGATATCGCCTCGCGAGGGATCGCCGAGCCGATAGACCAGCTTGTTCACGAAAATGTGATCGTGACAGGTGTCCGAGTACGTGACGCCCGTGCGCGACATGCCGCGCTCATGCCCGCACAGCGTGGGCTCCATTGATTCCGTCGGGATGTAGAACGCCTGAACGAAGAAGGGGCGGATCACGAGGAAGACCAGGACGCCGGCGGTGATGAGTGACTCGCACAGCTCAGCGAGCGATCGGGCAAGGCCATGCTTGAAGGGCAGCAGCGCGGCACGCGCGACCGTCAGTATGGCCGCGAGCAGGACAATGGTGCTCGTACTGAGGTTTGCCAGATACTCGGTAATGCCGACTTCCTGAGGCTGCATTGCTGATTCCTTGCCCGTTAGGGGCTTACGGTCGTCGGTTGCCCGGGGTTTCGAGAGGTTGTATCCCTGAACCCGCAGGCTACGACGAGCCGAAGCTGAACGACGCCGATAGCGAGGGCGGGAAGAATCGGCATCAGCCCGATCTTCCGCACCCGTGCCCGGAGTGGCGGACGCGTTCGCGACCGAACGACTCTGGGCGCAGACCCAACGCCGGTGAGCGACGGCCATCCATGCGCCATGTTGCGCCCTCTATTGCGCCGACCGATCTTCCTTGATGCGGGCCTTGCGACCGACGACTCCACGAAGGTAATAGAGCTTAGCGCGGCGAACGCGGCCTCGGCGCACAACCTCGATGCGGTCAACCCTCGGGGAGTGGACGAGGAACGTTCGCTCAACTCCGATCTGATGGGATATCTTGCGCACCGTGAACGCCGATCGGCTCGACGTGCCGCGTCTGGCGATCACGACGCCCTCGAACATCTGGACGCGCTCCTTGCCGCCTTCGATTACCTTGGCGTAGACGCGCACGGTGTCGCCTGCACGGAACACGGGCACGTTCTCCTTGGTCTGCGCCTTCTCTATCTCTGCGATGATGTTGCTCATCGGGAAACTGCCTCCTACTTCGTCTGCGCGTCGCCAGATGCGACGCTTTGCTGTTCTGTTTACGTTGCTGCCAGCAGACGCAGATCGTCGTCTGACGGCTGAAATCGAGCCCAGAGATCCGGTCGGCGCGATTTCGTGCGAACCAGCTGCTCGCGCCTTCGCCACCTCTGGATGTCTGCGTGGTTGCCGTTCAGCAGGACTTCCGGAACGGACCAACCTCGAAACTCTCGCGGACGCGTGTACTGAGGGTAATCGAGCAGTCCATCAGAAAAGGACTCGGCTTCCGCCGCACCTTCATTCCCGAGCGCCCCGGGCAGCAGGCGGATCACGGCATCCATCATGACGAGCGCCGGAAGCTCGCCTCCTGTAAGCACATAGTCGCCGATTGAGTACATGTGTGTGACAATGTGCTCCTTGACGCGCTCGTCAACGCCTTCGTACCTGCCGCAGATGACGGTGAGGTGATCTTCGTCCGCGAGTTCCTTGGCCAGTTGTTGGCTGAACACCTCGCCCTGCGGGTCGGTCAGGATCACTCTGTCGGGCACGTGATCGGCCGTAATGGCATCAACGGCACGCGCGATCGGTTCCGGTTTCATGATCATCCCGCCGCCGCCGCCGCACGGCGTGTCATCGGTTGTGTGATGGCGGTCGTCGGTGAAAGATCGCAGGTCAACCACGCGCACGTCGGCAATGGCGGACGCGATGGCGCGTCCGATCACGCTATGGCGCAGGGCCTCCTCGACCATCTCCGGCAGGATCGTGACCACGTCAAAGCGCATGGTTCTGTCCTTGCGCAGGGATGCGAGCAGCCTGGCGATTCGGCGCAGCGCCCATTCGCCGTGTGGTTCGAACGCCGCCCTTTGAGCCCTTTTCGACCGGCTGTTGGTCGGCCTCAGACTCCGGCAGCAGGCCCCCGGGCGGATCAACGACGATCAGGCGGTCCTCGATGCTGACACTCCTGACAATGGCGGCCACAGCCGGTATCAGCGCATTGCCGACGACCAGCAGGTCCTGTGCCGGATACCGTAGAACATCCAGGACTTCGCCGATGACGGTGCCGTTGACGTGCCGCACTTGCATGCCGATCAGATCGCTTGTGTAGTAGGTCCCGGCATCAAGAGGTGCAGCAGCCTGCACGGAAGAGCGTATCTCGGCGCCGCGCCAGCGCTCGGCTTCCTCGACTGTGCCCACTCCTTCGACCTGGAGAAGCAAGTGCCCCTGATGGGGTCGGATTCCCGAGATCCGGGCTATCTGTGCAGATCCGTCATGCCCTGCCAACTGAACGTCCATGCCGCATGCGAGGCACGCAGGATCGTCCGTGAAGAGACGAGTCTTCATCTCTCCCCGGATCCCGAACGGACGCACGATGACGCCGACCACACGCTCGTACATGATGTCGCTTCCGGCTCCCGCTCGTTACGGCTCGAACTCGACTTGGACGCGCCGGTGTTCCTTCATGGCAACCGCTCGGGCGACCAATCTCATTGCGGCGGCGACGCGCCCCTGACGACCGATGACCTTGCCCATGTCGTGCTGTGCCACGTGCACTTCGTAGACGGTGGTGCCTGCGTCGTCGAAAGCGCTGACCGAGACCGACTCCGGCTCATCCACCAGTCCTTCGGCAAGCCACTGGAGCGTGCGCTCCACCCTGTCCTGGGACATGGTCACTCGGCCGCGGGAGCGGCGGCATCAGGCGCGGCGGCTTCCATCGCGCCGGCCTTCTTGAGCAGAGCGCGAGTAGTGTCGGTGGGCTGGGCGCCGGTCTTGAGCCAGTACCCCACGCGCTCGGCATTCACCTTGACGGTGGGAGGGTCAGTGCGTGGGTCATAGTAGCCCAGCGTCTCGATGAACCGGCCGTCGCGCGGGCTGCGGCTGTCAGCGACCACTACGCGATAGAACGGTCTGCCCCGCGCGCCCATGCGGCGGAGCCTGATCTTAGTTGCCAAACTGTCTCTCCTCTCTTGATGGACTGCTGCTTGGATCGGCTAAGGACGATTGGGTTTGCACATGCACCCCCGAGACGGGCGCTCGGCGGCGGTATTCAGTGATGCATCGGCATTCGGAATCCAGGTCGGCGCTTGCGCCCTCGAGTCTGAGCGCCCATCATCTGGCGCACCATCTGGCGCATGGTCTCGAACTGCCCGAGGAAGCGGTTGATTTCCTGTACGGACTGTCCGCAGCCCATCGCTATGCGGCGCTTCCTGCTGCCGTTCAGCATGGATGGGTCCGCGCGCTCATCGGGTGTCATGGATCGAATGATGGCTTCCTGGCGGGCAACCTGCCGCTCGTCAACCTGCACATTGCGAAGGTTTCCCATGCCGGGAATCATCCCGAGCACTTGCTCCAGCGGTCCCATCTTGCGCACCTGCTGGAGGTGCTCCAGGAAGTCGTTCAGGTCATAGCGGCTTTCGCGGAGCTTGCGCTCCATCTCGATCGCCTGTTTCTGATCGAATGCTTCTTCGGCCTTCTCGATCAAGGACATGACGTCGCCCATGCCCAGGATGCGCGAGGCCATGCGGTCGGGATGGAACGCTTCAAGGTTGTCCAGCTTCTCACCCATCCCGACGAACTTGATGGGAACGCCTGCGACGGTCCGAATGGACAGAGCCGCGCCTCCTCGTGCGTCACCGTCCATCTTGGTCAGGATGAACCCGGTCACCTGCAGGCGCTCGTGAAACTGGCTTGCGAATGTCACGGAATCCTGACCGGTCATGGCGTCCACGATCAACAGGGTCTCGTTCGGCTCAACCCGCCTGCGTATCTCCTCGAGTTCCGCCATCATGGCTTCGTCTATGTGGAGGCGGCCGGCCGTATCAACGATCACGACGTCCTGTCCGTTGCGGGACGCATGGGCGATCGCCGCGGCGGCTATGTCGGGCGGGGCCATTCCGTCCTGTCCGACGAACACGGGGGTCTTCAGTTGTTCGCCGAGCACTTCGAGTTGGCGGATCGCTGCGGGTCGGTAGACGTCGCAGGCGACCAGCAGCGCGTGGCGTCCCTGCCGCCGCATCCAGTTGGCGAGCTTGCCGCAGGTTGTGGTCTTGCCCGACCCTTGAAGCCCGCAAAGCATGAGGACCGTCGGAGGCCGCGGCGCAAAGTTCACCCGGGCGTCCGCCCCGCCGAAAAGGTGGGTCAGTTCGGAGTGAACGATGCGCACGACAGTCTGGGCTCCGCTCAGGCTCTCGAAGACATCCTGACCGATGGCCTTTTCGCGAACGCGCTGTACGAAGTCCTTGACGACGCGGAAGTTGACGTCGGCCTCAAGGAGCGCCAGACGAACTTCGCGGAGCGCCTCGTTGACGTCGGATTCCGTTAGGCGTCCGCGTCCGCGGAGCCGGTCGAAGACCGTCTGCAGTTTTTCGGTCAGACTCTCAAACAAGAATGCGTATCCTAGAAGCCGCGCGTGCGGAGTGTCGAAATGGTTCCGTCCGCAACAAAACCCGCCGTGTCGAGCCGGTCTCAGGGACCGGGGCGGCACGATCGGGTTTGCATGAGAGGCGGGACACACAGACACTCACCCCGCCATCATTCGGTTGGTAACGGCGGCAAGTTTACCGTGCGGCGCGTCTGAGTGTCAACCGCTATGCGGAGTCACCCACGGGGAGCAGGGCTAGCAATGCTTCGCGCGCCGCCCGCTCCGATGTGCCGCCGGCCCCGCCCACGTAGAAAGTAGCCATCGAACGGCCGCGAAACATAGCCAGTCTGGCCGAGTGTATGTCCCAGCCGAGGGCGGAAATCGCCCGGGAGACCCTGAACAGCGTGGATTGGGGTTCGGGCGATGCGACTTCAATGACGGTGAACCGCGGCGACACATCATTGCGGACCGACAGGCGGTCGAGCGGACGATCGCCGTCTATGGAACGTCGTCGGCGTTCCAGAACAGACTCGACGCTCGCGTTTCCGGTCAACACTGCCGTCAGGTTGGAGGCAATCTCTCGGCGCTTGCCCGGTGTCAGCTGCCGCCCGCGGAAGTCCACGCACAGGGTGTCAATCGCTATGCGCTCATCGCCATGGACACGCGTGAACACCTGAGCGGCGTGTACGTTGAGATCGGCAGCGTACAGCACGCCCGCTATCTTCGATAGCAGGCCGGGAGCGGGGTCGTCCAGACTGCAGACGGTAACTTCGGTGAACGTGGCGAATCTGTCATCGTGGAAGCTCACCGAAGGCGTGCCGAGCCGCGCCTGTCGTACGAAGCCGACGTGGAGGGCTATCTCCTCCATGGATGTGTTCAGAACATACTGAGCGGGCAAGCCTTCGAGGTGTTCGGAGACTTCTTCGTAGGGCAAGTCCTCCACTTCCAGCTCTTTGGCTAGCCGTCGTCTCGTCCGGCTCACAGCCGCATCATCGCCGCCCTCTTCAATGCCGGTTGCCAGCGCTCGCTCGGCCTTGCGGTACAGCTCGTTCAGGTAGCGCGCCTTGACTTGTGTCCAGAGGCCCTGGCCGACCGCTTTGGTGTCGGCATAGGTCAACAGATAGAGCATGCGCAGACGCTCGAAATCATCAACAACCGATGTGAACTCGCGGATGGTCTCGTCAAGGCCTAGGTCCCGCAGCCGAGAGGTCTCCGCCATTAGCAGGTGATGCTCAACTAGGAAAACCACATTGTCGGCGGCCGCCTGCTTCCAACCTAGCCTATCGCACACGCGTCGGGCAACTGCAGCCCCGCTCTCCCAATGCGGCTTGTCGGGATCCGCCTTTCCGGCATCATGGAGGAGAGCGGCCAGGTAGAGCTGCTCCGGCGCGGCGAGTTCGGCCATCATGAGCTGGAACTCCCGAAGATCCTCGGCGACATTCGGCGAGCGAAGTTGATCAAGGTTCCTGATGACATAGAGCGTGTGCTGGCCGACTGTGTAGTCATGGGAAGCATCGTAGGGGATCAGGTTCAGCGTGTTGCCCACATCGGGAAGCATCCAGCCGAGCACGCACAGATCGGCTAGCAGCTGGAGGGTCGGGTAGATGGGCTTGCGGGACGCCAGTATGGCCGTGAACGTCTCGGCAAGGCGACTGGGGTCGGCGGTCACCGGTCCTCGTGCGATGAGAGCGACGATGGCTCGACGAAGGTCCGGGCTGAACTCGAGATCAAGACGTTGCGAGAGCTCGCCGGCATGGATGGTCCATACAGGGTCCTCGGTCTCAAGGAGCGGGTTTGCCGGCGTGAGCTGCCGATGCAAACAGTCCAGCCCAAGCCCCATGAACAGTCGGCTGTTCTCCACACGCTGGGCGATCTCAGTCCAGAGCCGATCCGCGGCTGCAAGGTGACCATAGGTGTCCCGCATGAAGCGCTCGACGGCAGGGGGGAGCCCCTCGACATCCCGGTAGCCGAGAGCCGCGGCGACATCTTCCTGGCGGGTCACCACCAGATCGTCACGTTCCTGGCCGACAACGGCATGCAGAGCGTTGCGGGTGCGAAACAGGAACTCCCTGGCTGCGCGCAGCGACGGGACATCATCCGGCGCAATTCCGCCCCCCCGAATGAGGGCATCCCAGCATCGTTCACCGCGAACACTCGCTGCCGTAAGCCCGTCTCGGGCTTGAAGCAGCCAGACAGCCGCCTGCAGATCCCTCAGGCCGCCCGGGCCGGTCTTGATGTTCGGTTCGACCGTCCGCGGCGTCCCGCCGGCTGCAGCACGCTGACTGCGGCGCTCGTCGAGTTTGGCAAACACGAACTCGGCGGGATTGATGTTGGGCCATAGCTCATGCTCAAGCTGCAGAAACACACGCGCATTGCCGACGATCAGGCGCGCGTCCAGCAGGCCGCAGAGCGTCTGATGGTCGAGGCTGCGGCAATCGCCGATCAAGCGATAGGCATAGCCGACCTCCATACCGGCGGCGTCCATGACAACTCGCATCAGCGCGGAGAACATGGCCTTGACGATGCCGTCGGTTACCTGATCGCCTTCATGGGCCGGAATGAAGGTGATGTCAATGTCGCTGTGCGGACAGAGCTCGCGCCGTCCGTATCCGCCGGTGGCGACAATCGCCAGCGGCGGCACTGGACCTGATGGGGCTATCCCCGCCCTGGCGCAGGCCAGGGAGAACATCGAGGCGATGATCTCGTCTACGGCATCGCTGTATCGCTGGGCCAGGCCCAGTCCATGTTCTCCGCGCAGGGCTGCGGCCTTCATTTGAGCGCGCGCGTGCTTCAGCTTATCGGCAAGTTCGCGATACTCGCCTTCCAGCTCGGTTCTGGACTCCATAGGGCCCCCTGTCACGGTTCCTGACGGCGCATGGGTGCGTTCCGCATCACTGCCGAAGCGATGTTGCGGATGCTCTTACCGGCGCCAGGCTTCATTGTATCCCAGAGCCCTGCTGGGCTTTGCGCGGCGCTCATGCTCGAGCAACCGGCTCCAGCGCGACCATGCCGGCGGAGTTGCCATTCTCGATGCCGGCGGGCGCATTTGTGCCAATCTGTGGGGTACCCGAGAACCGTCGGTATCCGGCAAACGTATGAGGTAATCGGGCGGGGTATAATCCCGCGGCAGGTGATCCTGCGTTGAACTGGATGGGGGAATCATACCGTGGCTGGTGAAGGCAAGAAGTCGAAGACCAACGTGGCCGCGCGCCAGGAGGCGAAGGCCGCAGGCAACAAGTGCCGATACTGCGGCAACAAGATCGAGGTTGTCATGACGCTGACGGCCTCAGGTCGCAAGCAGATGATCCGGAAGTGCTGCGGCACAGCGGTCTGACTCGTCCGGCTGACGATGGCTTGGTCACAGGGGGCGCGGCAATGCTGCGCCCCTCAGCACGTTTGGGAGCGAGAGGACGGTTGGTCCATGCGCGGCTCCCCTCCGAAGGGTCACATAGCTTATCCGTGGGACATCGGTGCGCGGTACGGCAGGTGAATCTGCAGCACGAGTGGAAATGGTTGCGTGAGGCTGGCTGGCTGCCTGATGAGTCTCAGCGCAGGGTGGGGCGGCTGCCGGGCGATGCGACATCCGTCGAGGGGTGCGACCATAGATGCTAGCGTATGTGAGATCGAGCGCGGTGCTGGGGATCAATGCCTACCTTGTGGTGGTCGAGACGGACATATCCACAAGCGTGCCGTCGTGGGCCATAGTCGGACTGCCGGATGCTGCAGTTCAGGAGAGCCGCGAACGGGTGCGGTCCGCGATCCGCAATACCGGTTTCGAGTTTCCGCAGCGACGCATCACAATCAACCTCGCGCCGGCGGACATACGCAAGGAGGGACCGAGCTTCGATCTGCCGATCGCGCTCGGAATCCTCATTGGGTCGGGCCAGGTCAACGGTGACGCACTGCCGGACACGTTGATCATCGGCGAACTCTCTCTCGACGGCGCCGTGCGCAGCGTGGCCGGAGTCCTGCCCATCGCGCTTGCGGCCCGGGATGCCGGCATGAGGCGCATCCTGGTTCCCGAGGCCAATACGCGTGAGGCTGCCATTGTCGAGGGCATAGACGTCTTCCCCGTCTCAACGCTTGCCGATGCGGCGATGCTGCTCAACGATCCCGGCTCGGCGGAACCCGCGCGCCTGAATCCTGCCGATCTGATGCCGGAGCGGCCTCCGTATGAGGCCGATTTCTCGGATGTCAAAGGGCAGTCGCACGTCAAGCGCGCGCTTGAGGTCGCTGCTGCCGGAGGCCACAATGTCCTCATGATCGGCCCGCCGGGGAGCGGGAAGACCATGCTCGCTCGTCGCATGCCGAGCATCCTGCCGCCGCTTTCGGTGCCGGAGGCGGTCGAAACCACCAAGATATACAGTGTGTGCGGGTTGCTGCCGTCCGGCTCGGCTCTGATAACGACAAGGCCCTTTCGAGCGCCTCACCATTCGCTTTCAAACGCAGCACTGGTGGGCGGCGGGTCGGTGCCGAGGCCCGGCGAAGTCAGTCTGGCCCACAATGGAGTGCTGTTTCTCGACGAGCTGCCCGAGTTCAATCGCGATGCCCTCGAGGTGTTGCGTCAGCCGCTCGAGGATCGGGTCGTCACCATCGCGCGCGTCCAGGCGTCGCTCCAGTATCCGGCGAGCTTCGTGCTCGCGGCAGCGATGAACCCATGCGTGTGCGGCTACTATGGCGATACGATGCGACGATGCACGTGTTCGGAGACCATGGTGAGGAAGTACCAGCAGCGAATCTCGGGACCGTTGCTGGACAGGATTGACCTCCACATTGAGGTCCGTCGGCTGACGGAGGACGAACTGGTCCACCACCATCGCTCCGAGTCGAGCAGTACGATCAGGGAACGTGTCTGCGCTGCGAGGGAACGACAGGCCGCCCGGCTCCAGGGGCGCAGGATCCACTGCAACGCTGAGATGGGAGCTCGTGATATCCGGGACCTGTGTCCCATGAGCGACGGCGTCCGTGATCTGTTGCGTCACGCGATACAGCAACTGTCACTGTCGGCTCGCGCCTATGACCGCATTCTGAAGGTTGCGAGGACCATCGCCGATCTGGCGGGGAATGAGGACATCGGCGCCGAGGACGTGGCCGAGGCCATTCAGTATAGGACGCTCGATCGCAAGATGCTGGTCTAGGCGGCTCCGAGATTAGCTCGGGCAGTCGCGGGTTGATGGTACGAGGGAGGCGAACATGGCGAACCGTCAGATGCAGACGGACCCGGTGTATATCGCGGCTTCCGTCGAGGGCAAACTGGTCATCGAACGACGTGGAGAGCCGTTCCGCAAGAGGTACATCGTTCTCGCTGTGCTGTTGCTGCTGGTGCTCGGGCTGCTGATCGGCTACCTGATAGGCACGCGCAGCAATCCGAGACTGTGGTTCGTGGTCGGCTTGGTGTTGATCATGTTGCTGGCGCTTGCCGAGCGTGCGGTGCGCATGTACGCGGCGACGAAGCCGAATCGTCTCGTCTTGGACAAAGAGGCGAACACCGTCGAGCGTAACGGTGAGCCCGTGGGCGCGGCCAGTGAGATTGAGGCCGTGCTCTTTCGGGACGTGCTGGATGGTGACCGTCCGACGAACGAGCATGCCGTTGTCCTGCAATACGAGAACACGCGCAGGACGCTGGTGGCCGAGACACACGGCATGCCGGGTGAGCGAGAGGCGTTGGAGAAGGTCGCGGCGGCTTTGCAGACGTACCTCGGGGTCCCGTTGCGCAACGAGCCGCGCCAGGTGTCGGAGTACTGGCTGGATCGGTCGTAGCCTGGTCCTGTCAGCATGGTTCGTCTGCCTGGCCCGTCTGCCTGGCCCGTCTGCCTGGCCCGTTAGACCAGGCTACCATGCGACGCCCCTTCAGGGCTTGGGTGGTGGATGGAGTTCAGGGGGGCGGTGCATTGCGTTTGGGCTTTCCGGGAAACGGAGGAGCCTTCGGGAGGATTTCGTGAGATTGCACGTTTGGCGCGCAGCAGTTGTGTGCGGGTTGATGATAGTGGCTGTGGCATATTCGGGCCGGGCGATCGGCGCTGATTGGCCTCAGTGGAGGGGGCCTCTTCGAGATGGAGTGTCGCAGGAGAAAGGGCTGCTCAAGACGTGGTCTCAGGGCAAGCCCAGGCTCCTGTGGCAGGCTACAGGACTGGGAACCGGGTACTCGTCACTTGCCGTCGTCGGTGGTCGTGCGTACACGATGGGCGACATTCCGGATGCGTCAGGAGCGAAACAGCAGTGCATCATTGCCTTCGACCTTAACGCGCGGAAGCGGCTGTGGACAGCGCGCGTCGGCGCTCCCCACAGTGACGGGTCGCGGTGCACCCCGACGGTTGCGGGCGGTCTGGTGTTTGCGGTAGGTACCGATGGTGACGTGGTCTGCGCCGAGGCGGCAACGGGACGCGTCCGATGGCGGGTCAACATCGAGCGTGACCTCGGCGGCCGCATGATGTCGGGCTGGCGGTTCAGCGAGTCGCCGCTCGTGGACGGTGATCGTGTGATCGTCACGCCGGGAACGGCTTCATCAACGCTGGTCGCTCTGGATCGTGGGACAGGAAAACTGCTGTGGCGATGCGCTGCCGGAGACATCGGCCTGAACGGCGCCGACGGCGCGGGCTACTCGTCGGCAGTCGTAGCCCAGGTCGGGCGCACGCGTCTGTACGTCCAGCAGTACGGTCGTGGAGTAATCGGTGTCCATGCCTCGACGGGGAAGCTGCTCTGGAGTTATAACCGTGTCGCATGCGGGACCGCCAATATCATGACGCCGGTCATCAGCGGCCAGTACGTTTTCGTCTCCAATGCCTATCGAACCGGCGCGGCTTGCCTTCGGATGAGCGGCGCGGGCGATCGCGTCACCGCTGAAGAGGTGTGTTTCCTGCCGGCAAGGACATATCAGAACCATCACGGTGGCATGGTAGCGGTCGGCGGTTACGTGTACGGGGGCCATGGCCAGAACGCAGGCGCGCCAACATGCATCGAGATCGCCACCGGCAAGGTAATGTGGCAGGAGTCGGCGCCGGGGAGGGGCTCTGCGGCGGTTCTGTATGCCGACGGTCGCCTCATCTTCAGGTACGAGAATGGCCTGGTGGCTTTGATTGATGCAACACCCGCGCGCTATCATCTGGCCGGCAGCTTCGAGCAACCCTCCATGTCCGGTCCTGCTTGGGCGCATCCTGTCATCGTGGGCGGCCGGATGTATCTGCGGCACAACGATGTCCTGCTGTGCTACGACGTCAAGGGCTGAGGCTGCGGGACCGTCATTTCCACCTCTTCCACTGGTCCCTGATGCCTCCCAGCCATGCGCGGGTCTCGGCAGCCCTTGAGCCGAGGCGGTATACGGCTGCGAGCATAACCAATCCGACGGTAAGCGCGACGGCTCCGACAATGAAGTGACCTGCCGAAGCCGAACCCAGAACCACGGCGAAGGCCAGCGCGAAGGTCGAGCCGACGATCACGAACGCCCGGATGCGATGGGCGATGCCCCAGAGGATTGCCCCCACGCATTCGGCGACAAGCAGGATGGCGTGGATCGGCGTCGTGCCTGACTGAAAGTGGGCCAGGAAGGCTGCGAAGGTCGGGAAGACCATTACCATCAGGCCCGTCCACCAGAGCGCCTGTGTCCTATCTGCCGATCCGTCCGCGCCTCGCTCGTCGCGGGCGCCCGCGCGGTCGGATAGGTGGCCCAGCAGCAGCAAGTACAGGCCGACCGGTATCATGTACAGGTCCAGCACATCGAAGGCAATGCCGATGCGGCTGTACATGTACAGCGCGTAGGCGGTAAGGAAGGCCCCTACAGCAGCGTGCGCGAATGCGCTGCCTCGCCCGACAGCGAAGAGGGAAGCCGCAACGGTGCCCGCGAGTACGATCGCCAGAACGCTGTAGAGCCCCTGATCGGGGGTACCGGCTGCCACGAGGCCGACGCCGTAGGCCGCGAATGCGTGCACGGCGGCGCAGATCGTAATCTCGCTTGCCATTGACTGCAGCCGCGCGTTGGTGCGCGCTGCGAACAGGACTAGGAGGTACGGCACCGCGCACAGGACGTACCGGACGGCCCAGACGGACCCCTCTGCGGGGACGATGTCGCATGCATGGGCGGCCCCGAGCGAAGTAGCGCCGCACGCTGCCAGACACCAGGGACCGGTCCCCCGACGCACGGTTCCGGCAATGAGCAGCATGGCGCTTGCCCCAATGGACAGGACTGCCGCACGGTGATCAGGTTCAGGCAGTACAGCGATCTGAAGTACCTCATGTCCAACGATGCCCATCAGCGCGGCAAGGACGGCGGTCTGCCGCAACGGTGACCGAAGGACGCCCGGAACGATCGCTGTCTCGCCGAGCGCAAAGACGGCTGTTAGTCCCGGAAGCATGGCAATCAGAGTCCACTCGGCTGTCACGCCGAACCATCGAACGATGCCGAAACACGTCAGGGCCGCCGTGACCGAGCTCATCCAGGCGGCAGGAGCAAACCCTTGCCAAGCCGCGCGTCCATATGCGGCCGCACAGATCAGGGACAAGATAGCCAGATAGCCGGCCGACTCCGTTTGGTCAACGCCGGAGGCAAGAGAGATTACCCACGCTGCGCCAAGCGCGCAAGCTGACATGCCTGACGAGAGCGGGTGTCCGCCTCGCCCAATCGTCGCCGAAAGCCCGAGTACGCCGGCGCCGATCGCGAGGACCTGCACCGAGCGCAACGGCTCAACGGCCGGCACGGATGCCAGCATCGCTGCGAATGCACCAATGCCCACGGCCGTTGCCGGTACCCGCCACAGAGTCGCCGAGGATTCCGCCCATCGGGCTGTCATGGCCAACACCCACGCTGCGGCCATGAGCCCAACCGTCGCGCCGCCCTCAGGCATGAGCGCACGCCCGGACAGACCGGCAGCGGCAGACAGCGTTCCGAGACCTGCGCCCATGAGGCACTGCGCCGCCGCAGGCTCAGCGCCCTTTCCCAGCACGATTGCGGCAGCCAGAAACGCGCACGCCATGCCCAGGATGCCGGTCCACTTGCCGAGATCGTCGCCCGCGGTGACAGCGTTCACCACGAGGTTAGTGACGCCCAGCACACCGACAACCGATGCAACGTAGGCCCACGGTCCATACCATGTCACGGGCCAGACGCCTTCCGAGACGACGCTCGATCTGAAACGATGAATGAAAGCCGTTGTGGCGATCGCCGCGAGACCGGCGATTACCAGATCATGCCCGCTCTCGTGGGCCAGTCCGGCGATTGCGCTCGGAAGGTAGCGATGGGCAGCGATGGCGATGGCCGTCACCCAAGCAGCGGCGGAGGCAAGCATGACCGTCGGCTGTCGGAGACGCGGGCTTGCCACGGCATAGGCGCTGCCGCACAGCGCCGCCAGGATCGTCATGCGAGGCCATTCCTCGAACGCCGGCCGATCGCCACCCAGCCATCCAACGAGGCGCACGGCGAGCAGTGTGCCTGCCGCGCCGAACGCCGCGAGCGATGCCAGGTGGTAGCCACGACCGATGGGCTGTCCCGACGGGCTCTGGACGCCGCCGCTTGCTGTCGCAAGCGCCGACCACAGTATGCCGAGCGAGCCCGCGAGCAGGCCATACTCAACCAGGCCTGCGGACAGGTCCCGTGTCACAACGAAGAACCCGGTAAGCGCAGTGGCTCCGATCGTACTGGCGACCAGCTCGGAACTGCCGACCATGCGGGCCACAACTCCGGTAACAGCAGCGCACGCCGCCAGCGTCAGTATTGCGGGGACGGACTCAGGTCCGCGGACAGCCGCATCCATCACACAGAGCATGGCCGCCCCGCCCAAGGCTATTAGCCCCCAGACGTAGGCGACATCCCGTCGCACATCACGGTCACCTGGTCCTGAACGAAAGCGAACGACTGCGACTCCGAGGTGCAAACAGCCTGCGAGCGCGAGCGCTGCGCCCAGATGCCACGGGCTGGGTCTTTGAGGCGACAGGGTCTCCATCGAGGCCATGGCGAGCAGAGGAGCGGCAAGGGTGCCGAACGCGAGGACGTAGTGCCCGTATGTTCGGTCGCCCGTCGCTCGAAGCACGCCGGCTGCTACGGCCGACGATGCGATGCACGCCAGCGCAAGCGCCCAGCCGTGCGGCAGCGCGTCGCCGAGCCATCGGTGAGTCACGGAGGTGACGACGAACGCTGCCATTGCGATGCCGATGCCGCCGCACGCCCGGGCGCCCACGGACTTTGCCTGCGCGTTCTTGAGACCGAATCGAATGAGGGCCGCACTCAGGAAGAGCGGGACGCATGGCAGGAGGAGAATGCCCACCTGCTCCAGCCAAGCCACACCCATGACCTGGCGAACGCCGGCAAGGATGAACGCTGCGGCAAGCGCCGCGAGCAGCTTGAGCCAGTGCGCCTCGAGGAACTCGCCCAGGGACGGGGCCGGCGTTGTCGCCGACGGTACGAACTGCGGCTCAGGCGGTACCGTAGCCGGCTGATCGGCTGCCGGGGGAACAACGGGCGGGGCCGGAACGCGATTCGCTAGGCGCCCGCGGTATAGGCGCTCCAATCGGGCTGCGCTGCCCGCGGGAATGATGCCCTGCCGAAGCCACTGTGGTATCTCGCCCAGAATGTACTCGACGCACCGCGTCTCCTCGTCGGACAGCCGGAGTTGGGCGCCGCACCTGGCGCAGTAGGCGATTCCTTCCTGATTGGCGTACCCGCAACGCTCACAATCGCTCATCGAACACACCCCGTAAGGCCCGCCCGTATTGGCGGGGCCTGGCTGCGTACGATCCTATGGTACGCCGTGCTGCTGTGCGCTGTCCATCGGACCATTGGCCCGTTGCGGCTGAACGATGGTCCCGTCGTTGCGGGACCGAACCCGGCGGGGCGGCTAGCCCTGGTACTCGGGTCCGGCTCCGAAGCGTGCGGCGATGCGCGCGATCTCGGCCTTGATCTCCGATGCAAGGGTCTGGCCGCCGGCGGTCACTTCCCAGCGTGCGAGATGATCCTCGCTCTGGGAGACTCTCTGGCTTATCTGAAACCAGTCGTCCGAGATGGAGGCTCCATTGGAACCGGCTCGCTCGGCGGTCTCGGCTCGGTCCTTTGGCGTTCGCTCGGAGCTTGGGGACTGAAGACCGTAGCGCAACAGGTCGGCCTCCAGCTCCGTGCCGTCCGTCATGGCGTTGACAATCTGGGCGCCTTTGGAGGCAAAGTGGGCGCGCACGGCATCGAGCGCCGCCGCGCGACTGGCGTCGTCAGGGAACACGTAGCCCCATTCACGCTCTCGGCCCGTGCCCGACTGGAGAGCGGCCATCTCAGCGAAGCATTCGGGAGCGTCCCGCATGGCACGAGCTACCGTGAGCGAGAAGTACAGCGTATTCTCCGTGCAGAAACGGTTGCCGTCCAGCACGAATGCTTCGTAATAGTGGGCCGATTCCTCTACGGTGCCGATGGCCGCATCGTTGGTGAGCATGGCGTGCTTGATGTGGGAGTGTCCGCTCCGAATGAGCCGCACATCCGCGCCTGCGCGCTGCATCTCCGCAACGGCGAGAGGATTGGACTTGGTATCAACGAACACAACCGGTCTTGACGGCTCACGCATGAACGTCAAGGGGCTGCTGTCGGCATGGCGGGGCGATCTCATGCGCTTCAGAATCATCGGCAGTATGGCGGCATAGACGAAGCTCGAAGCCAGCAGCGTGCCGTCAGCCAAGTAGACGTCGAGGCGATCGGCATCGCCGTCATAGAACATTCCGAGATCGAAGTTGCCCGACGCCAACTGCGCGAGGCCGTCAGCGATGACGTCCTGCTTGACGGGGTTCGGATCGCCCAGCGGAAACGCGGGATTGGGCGAGAAATGCAACGGCGTCAGCTGAGCCTCGGCTGCGCTGAAGCCCAGCATGAGCTCGGGACCGCCCGCTCCATTCAGGTAGTCCTGAAGGATGCGGACCGACTGCAGATCGCCAGGTTGAACCTGAGCCAACCGCATGCTGAAGGCGACGTACCCCGGCATGGCATCGAAAGCAATGATTCGTCCCTTGCGTGCCGCCGGCGCGATGTGTGCGTCGCGACCGTTCCGGTACAACTCCTCGATTCTGGTGAGGCCGCCCTCCGGCCCGATACCCTTCGCGATGGGTGTGACGAACGGGCCAACCAGCTTGCGACCCGTGTCGCCGGCGGGATTGTGCGATGCTCCGATGAAAACGCCGGCCAGGTCCGGGTGACGCATGGCCGCATAGTAGAAACGGCAGACGCCGGTGACGCCCGGCAGCACGACGCAGTCCAATCCGGCGTCGGCATAGGCGCTTACCGCAATCTCGGTCATTCTCGGACCTGACGCTCGGGCGTCGTGACCGATGACGACTCCGCTCACGCCGAGGCACTCACGCATGTAGCGCGCTTCGGCCTGTGCCAGTCGGAGGGCCAGTTCGTCAGTGAGGCGCGCCGCCGGGGTGCGGATATCGTTCGATCGGAACATGGAGAGGTTCAGGTCCATCAACGGCTCCTCCGACCGACACAGCGTGTCGTTCTCACGATCGGTCACGCCTCCTCACGCGGATGCTCCCGTGTAGCTGCGAAGTCCCAGTCGCCAGAAGGCGGACGCCGCCGCGACGAGAACAAGGCCGACTGCCACCGCGGCAGTCAGCATGGCAGGGCTCAGACGTCCGACGAGGGCAGATGCAGGGACGGTCACGATGAACACAACGGGAACGAGATAGGTCAGCACGCCGCGCAGCCAGCTCGGGTAGATCTCGATGGGATATCGGGCCGTTTCGAATGCCTGCCATACGATCTGCTCGATGTTATCAACGCGGACGAACCAGAAGGTGAGGGTGACCAAGACCAGCCAGAACGAGTAGACGACCGCCATGCCGACCAGGATCGTCAATGAGAACATGGCAGCCTGAGGCAGGCCCATGGAGATGGACAGCCGGCTGATCGTATAGACCGAAAGACCAACGCCTACGAGCGCATTGGCCGCGCGCCAGATGTTGAGCATGCGGAACGAGGCCATGAACTGGGAGCTGACGGGCTTCAGCAGGACAAAGTCCAGCGTTCCCTCACGCACCTGGCTGGATATCTGGCGCATGTTCGGGCCGATGAACATCTCGATAAGGCCGTCCATCAGATAGTAGACCGCAAGGAGAACCATGGCCTGGGCGAACGTCCAGCCTCGGAGGTTGTCCGTGTAGGCATACGCAATGGACAGGGATCCAACGGTGGTCAGGAGGCCGAGGAGGCTGGCGACCACCCGTGCGAAGAAGTCAACCCGGTACTCCATGTCGGCCTGAATGCTTGTTCGGTAGAAGACGCCGAGCATTCGAAGGTGGAAGAACAGCGTACTTCCGACACCTTTGTGGGCGCATCGTGCCGGTCGGGTCTCGGCTGCATGCGTCGGCGGACTGCAGTTTCCGGTCACTGCCGGGACGTCTGCCTCCTCCTGAGGGCTGCCGAGACGGCTGTTGGATGCCTGGTCCTCGCTCATGCTCCTACCGCCGAGTATTGCTTGATGCCTGCGGCCCAGACGGCTCGAAACACCGCGATCCCGATGAGGAGCCAGACGACCTGCAGGGCCATGCCGGTCAGCGCCGACTGGAGGGGCACGCGGCCCAGAGCCAGCTCGACCGGAAACGCTCCCATGTACCAGAAGGGAGTTACGCGCGAGACGGCAGCGATCCAAGCAGGCATGAGGGCGATGGGAGCGATCCGTCCGGCGAGGAAGGCGTCGAGGACGAAGTAGAACTGGTTGATCGCGTCAACCCGCGTGGTCCAGAACGCGATGGCGGCGAGGGCGTACTGCCAGACGTACCTGGTCACGGCGGCCAATGCGAGCGCAGGAAGCGACATCAACAGGCCTACGGGTGAATCCGGAATGGCCGGCTTCAGAAGCACGAACAGTGCAACCCAAGCGGGAGCAACGATGATGCTCGTGATTACCTTGAAGCCAATGTTGTAGCTCGCATCGGCATGGATCGGATGAAGCGGGCGCAGCAGCTGTGGCGACAGGCTGCCTGTCCGTACTCGGTACGCGAACTCGAAGGCATCCCACGACATGGTGATGTGGCCGAAGATCATGTAGACGAGGAAGTATGCCGCGAAGTCGCCACGACTGAACGACTGCGATGCCCCAACGACGTCGGAGCCGCGCGAGTGTGCCGCCGCGCTCCAGACGGCCAGACTGACAAGCGGGCCGACAAATCCCCAGACCGCCCAGATGAGGATTGCGAACCTGTACTGCATCATCATGGCCCACGCGACGCGCAGGTTGACCCGATACACGGCGATCCAGTACTTCACGATGGAGCCGCTCCATCCGTACCGGGCTCGGTGAAGAGCAGGTCTATCACGTCCTCGATCGGAGGATCTTCCACGGTCAGGTCCACCACCGGCACGTCGGCCAGAATGCGGGCAACTGTCGCCGGCGTTTCGGCTCGCGGGGTCCGGAGCGTAGCCTTGAGACCCGATATCTCGACTGCGTCGCCAAAGCGCGAGATGTCCGCGCCGACGGCGCCGTCCTGCAGGTCAAGGCGTATGAGCTTGTACGGCAGAATCCGCTCGGCAAGCGCCTCGAGGCCGCCGTCATAGAGGAGTTTCCCACGATGTATCACAACCACGCGGCGGCAGAGAGCCGTCACATCCGCCATGTAGTGGCTCGTGAGCAGGACTGTCGCGCCCGTTCGGCGATTGTAGTCGCTGACGAACCGGCGGATGCGCCCCTGCATCGTGACGTCCACGCCAAGCGTCGGCTCGTCAAGGAACAGCACCCGTGGCCGATGCAGAAGCGCGGCGGCCAGCTCGCATTTCATCCTTTCCCCAAGGGAAAGACCGCGAACGGGCTTCGTCAGCAGCTCGCCGAGGTCCAGCAGCTCAATCAGCTCGTCCAGGGTCTCTCTGAACTGGGCCTTCGGTATCTCGTAGATCACCTGGTTCACGAGGAACGAGTCCATGGCGGGAATGTCCCAGTTCAGCTGGTTCCGGTTCCCCATGACCAGGCTGATGGACCGAAGGTACTCGTTCTGCCTGCGCCACGGCGTGTATCCGAGGACGGTGGCGTGCCCCGACGTGGGATTGAGCAGACCGGCCAGCATCTTGAGTGTTGTGGTCTTGCCGGCGCCGTTGGGTCCGAGGAAACCGACGATCTCGCCGGCATGGATGTCGAAGGTGACATCGGTGACGGCCTGTACTTCCTTGAACCTCCGGCGGAACAGGCTTGCGAACGATGCGGCCAGGCCGGCAGGACGCTCGTGGACCCGATAGACCTTGCTCAGGCCGTGGATGTGGACCTGAGCCTCTTCGCCTTCGGCATCGCCGGACGGCGCCAGCGCGATCTGCCCGCCCTTCGAAAGCTCGGGAAGTTCCCTGTCAGATACTGTGCCGGCGTCGCTCATCTCTTGCGTGGCCTTGGTTGACGGTCAACGATCAGCAGGGGAACCAGCTTGGCTTCGACAACGCCGCGGCGGCTCAAGCGGATGTCGGCCATGGCGCTCCATGGGCCCGTCGGGTTGCGCAGGAACGATGGTGAAGGGTTGAAGACGAAGTTGCCCAGGCTGAGGAAAATGTACTTCCCGCGATATCGCACGAGCGGCTGAACGACATGAGGATGGTGACCAAGAACAATGTCTGCCCCGGCTTCGATCGCCTCGCGCGCCAGTGTCTTCTGACGCCAGCTCGGACTGCCCTGCATCTCAACGCCGGCATGCAGCGAAACCACTACGACATCGGCCTTCTTGCGGGCGCCGGCGATGTCCGCCCGCATTTGCGCAGGCTCTGCCATGGCCACGGACGGGCCTTTCGGGATGATCGGCAGAATGGGAGGGAACATGCCAAGGTAGGCGAGCAGGGCCACTCGCACGCCTTTGCGCGTCAGCACGTGCGGTCGGCGGGCCTCCGACATGGTCATGCCGCCTCCGATCGGCAGTACCTGAGCGCGCTTCAGGCAAGCGATGGTATCCGCAAGGCCGCGCGTGCCGTAATCCTGCGAGTGGTTGTTGGCGAGGGAAACGGCATCGAAGCCTGCGCCGGCAAGCTTCTGTGCCCACCTTGGTGAAGCGCGGAAGTTGTAGCGCTTCGGGACGGCCTCCCGGTGCGTGGTGAGCGCGCACTCAAGGTTGCCGAACGAGATATCCGCCCGACGCAGCGTGGTCAGCATGCGCTCGAACGGGTAGTCACGTCCAGCTCGTGAAGCGGCCGACTCAACGCCGCGCGCGAAGCACATGTCACCTACTGCCACAAGACGGATTGTCTGCTCGTGGGCCACCCCCGTTTCGGGCCGAGCTGCGCATCGGCCAACGGCGCCGGCAAGCGCACACAGGGCGAGGACCAATGTGACATGCCGACCGAAGGCCGATTGCGGTTGGACGCAGAACATCAGTCCCGTTCGCCCCAGTAGGCGGAGCTTACCTGTCGGGCGTCCGAGTCGGCGCCGGCGGTCGGAGTCACTTGCCATCCGGCTCGGATGCGCTGCCTCGCTCTCGCTGATGGGGCGACGGCTCGGTTTCAATCTGAAACGCCGACGGCGTTTCGAGCTTGCCCGCCTTCGTCCAGTAGTAACGGATCGGCGGGGCCTGCGTGGGCATGACCGGGTTGGGGATGTCCACTTCGAGCATGCGGAAGGAGCCTTCAGCATCGGGCGGCGGCTTGTGGTATGTGAACTGCTTCGCCTCGGGCGAGTCCGATACCCGCAGCATTTCGGCGGCCACATAGCGGGGCGCCAGGTCAGCCAGCTTGTCAGGATACCGACCGTTATCCTCGGCGAACTTGCCGATCGCCTCCCCAAGCTTCTGCATGCGCTTGATCGCCTGTTCCGCCTCCTGGGCAGTAGTCATGATGCGCGAGTAGGCCTTGCGCACATCAGGACGTGACGCGACCACGGCCAGGAATGCTACGAAGGCCAGTACGACAACACATCCGCAGCCGGCACATGCGATCCCGCCCCACTTCCAGCAGCTGCCGCTCCCCTGTCGAGTGGGCGGAGACGGAGGGTACATCTCGGGTGCGCTCATCTCGGTGTCCAGTCCTCCTCGGATCTTACGCGCTCGCAGAACGCGGCGAGCAGCATGGCCGCGCGTTCAATGTCGTCGAGGGAAATGACTTCGTTCGGCGTATGCATGTACCGCAACGGAACCGAAACCACGCCGGTGGCCACTCCTGCGCGGGACATCTGGATGGCGTCCGTGTCGGTTCCGGTTCCGCCGGCAACGGCCTCGATGACGTAGGGGATCTCGATATCGCGCGCAGCCGCGGTCAGAAGCTCGAACACGCGTGGATTCACGTGCGATCCGCGCGCAATCATCGGACCGCCCCCCAGCTTGACGTCGCCTCCGGTCTTCTTGTCTGCGCCCGGGTAGTCGGTTGAGTGTCCGACGTCCACGCCAATGCCTGCGTCGGGAGCCACGCCGTAGGCGCCGGGGATAGCGCCGCGAACGCCTACCTCCTCCTGGACGGTTGCCACGGCGAACACGGCGGCGGGGAAGGACTTGCCCTGCAGCAGTCTGAGCGTCTCGGCGACGATGAAGGCGCCCATCTTGTCGTCGAACGAGCGAGCCATGGCAATCGAGCCGCGGAGCACCGAGAACGAGGCAGCATAGGTGGCGCAGTCGCCGATCGCGACAAGCGTTTCGGCTTCCTTCTTGTCGGCGGCGCCGATGTCAATCCACATGTCCTTGAGTTTGGGCGCTTTGTCGCGCTCATCGGCTTCGAGCAGGTGGACCGCCTTGCGGCCCAGCACTCCCTGGACGGGTCCGGATGCAGTATGTACTAGCACTCGCTGGCCCGCGGCAACTATGGCATCGTGGCCGCCGATCCCGCCAACATAGAGCATGCCTTCGTCGCTGATGTAGCGAACCTGAAAGCCGATCTCATCGGCATGCCCGGCCAGCATGATGCGCGGACTTCCGGACGGGTTCAGAGCGGCAATCACGTTGCCCATCACATCGGTCCGAACATCGTCTGCGTAAGGGCGGACATACTCGCGGAACACACGCTGGACCGGCTGCTCATATCCGGACGGACCAGGCGTATCCACCAGCTCCCGCAAGAAGGCAAGTGATTCGTCACGCATCGTCTTCGCTCTCCCCGTTTCTGAATTCCATGAGCCGCGCAGGCATCACCTCTGCCGTGCACCGCCTCTCAGTCGGTATCCCGTGGGACACCTTCGGTCCGGCCACTGGACCGTCAGCGCACCCACTCCCAATCCCAACAGCACTTGCCGTCCGCGAAGGCGGACTTGGCGCCGTCCGTAGGCGCGACTTCAGTCGCCGGCCTTCTCCCGACCGTTTCGCGTCCGCTCCAATCGCCGCTCCGCCGACCGTCCACCCCTGCCTTGCGTGAACCGCATTGCAGCTAGTCCAGCATACGCATTATGGCCTGCGCAAGCTTCGACGGATCGTGACGGACGACATCGGTTTCGCTCACGAAGGAGCCCGGCATCGGCCTGTAGCCCAGCGAGCGCAGTCTATCACAATCAGGTTCCACCAGCACCGATCCCGTCTGCCGGTACTTTTCGAGCAGCTCTCGGCGTGGTATGTCGGTGTTCACCAGCACCCGATCAAAGACAGGGCGCGGCACGTGCGCTTCGATCGCCTTGACATGATCCGAGGCCGAGAAGCCGTCCGTCTCGCCCGGCTGTGTCATCACATTACAGACGTACACCTTGAGAGCCCGCGTCGCAGCAAGCGCCTCAGGAATGCCCTTGACGAGCAGATTCGGCACAACGCTTGTGAACACGCTGCCGGGGCCCATGACCACGATGTCAGCCAGGCGGATGGCCTCAACGACCTCTGCCGGCGCGCACGCATCTCCGGGGGTGATGAACACCCTTCGGATACGCTTGCCCGCATGGGCGATGGCGGTTTCACCGTCAACGATGCTGCCGTCTTCCATCTCTCCCCGAAGGCCTACCCGTTCGGTCGTAGAGGGAAGCACCTCGCCGCGTATGTTCAGTACCTGACCGGCACGACGCACGGCTGCCTGGAAGTCGCCGTCGCTGATGGCGGTTAACGCGGCAATCAGCAGGTTGCCGACCGCATGGTCGCGCAGTCCCTCGCCCGAGCCGGCGCCGCGGAAGCGAAACTGGAGCAGCTCGGTCATCACGCTTTCCTCGTCGGCCAGGGCAGCAATGCAGTTGCGTATGTCGCCGGGAGGAGGGATGTTCAGTTGCTTCTGCAGTTTGCCCGATGAACCGCCGTCGTCCGTCACGGTGACGATCGCAACGATGTTGCTCGTGTGCTGCTTCAGACCCCTCAGCATGGTGGACAGACCGGTGCCGCCCCCGATGACCGCGATGCGGGGTCCCTGAGCCAACTGGCGTGAACGAACGACCGCGCCAACCCATCCTCGCACCGACTCGCGCCGGAGCCCTCCTCCCGAAAGGGAAGCAGCCGCGCGCCAAAGCGAGTACGCTCCGAGAGCGATACCTGCGATGAGGATCGGCAAGCCGACGGCAACGGGGGTCCAGTCCGATGCGAGGAGACCGGGCCACCTCGCCCCGAGCCACCGAACCGAAGGGGCGACAGGGCGCAAGATGTCGAGCGGCTCGCCGCGCCGTAGCAGAGCCAAGCCGAAGCCCATGGCACAGACGGACGCTGCCGCAAGCGCAAGCCATCGCTTGACACGAGCGCCGGGCATGAGCAGGCTCGCGGCGGCCGCTAGCGAGCGCATGTCGGTGGTGACTTTCCCGAAACTACTTCCGGCGGTCGGTCAGGAGATGGCTCAGCGCTCCGGATACGACACTCAGAAGCACGGAGCCGATGACGGCGCCACCGGGCGTCACATCGAACCCGGGCACGACCTGACCTACGACGTAGAACAAGATGAAGCTCAATACATAGCTGAACAGGCCGAACGTCAAGCAACTGAGCGGCATCGTCAGAAACTTCAGTATGGGATGAACCACTGAGTTAGCGAAGCCTATGGCCAGCGCAGCAATGAGCAGAGCGCCGATCCCATCATACTGAACGCCAATGTTCAGGTGCGCGATTATGGCAAGCGCCATCGCGTTGATTGCCCATCGGGCGACCATATTACGCATGGGAACCTCCTGCGCTAAGTCTACCAGCTTCGTCAGGTGTCCCGTTGGCGACCGCGAGGCGATGACGAGAACCTCGTGCAGGCGGGACGCCTGCGCTACGTATCCGGACGGTCGGCGGGACGCCTGCGCTACGTGGTCGGTCGGCAGGCGGGACGCCTTCGTTACGTGGTCGGTCGGTCACCCTGAGGCCTGCATGCGTGGCTGTGCTATACTGCCGCCGAAATGAAGAACGAGACCCACGCTCCACTCCGAATCCTGATGGTTGCCGCGGAAGCTACGCCCCTTGCCAAGGTCGGCGGACTCGCCGATGTGGTCGGCGCGCTGCCGTTAGCGCTGCGGCGACTTGGTCACGAAGTCCGGCTCGCCATCCCACACTATGCCGCCATTGCCCAGACAGGTCTGCGCCCCATTGCGACGGAAGTCGAGACTGTCACCGATCCGATCCTTCGTTCGCTGGACGTGGAGCCGACGATATCCGCCGTGGACATCGGCGACGGCTTCATGGCGTACTTGATAGGCCTCGACCGCTGGTTCGGGAACAGCCACAGAAGCGAAGACATCTACGCATCCGACCCAGCGGCGTACGTGGCGTTCTGTCGGGCGGCCTCGATTCTGGCAACGGGCAACGTCCATGGTCAGCAGTGTGGCGACGGCACTCTGACCGATTGGGTTCCGGACGTGGTCCACAGTCACGATTGGCATGCCGGTCTCGTGCCGCCGTACCTGCGGGTCTATGCATCCGGCAAGAGGCCCGCCACGATCCACACGGTTCACAATCTGGCCTATGCCGGCGTCTTTGGCCGGGACACGTTCGAGATGTCGGGCTTTCCGTACGACATGTACACGCTCGACGGCATGGAGTACTACGGAGGCTTCAGCTTCCTGAAGGCAGGCATGGTCTACGCCGACATTGCGAACACCGTCTCGCCGCAGTACGCGCGCGAGGTGGAGACGGAGGAGTACGGCGGCGGCATGGCCGGGTTGGTAAGGTTCCTGAGGGAGAGCGGGCGCTTCGTAGGCATTCTGAACGGCATTGACAC
>JBBIQU010000031.1:0-33389 GCA_037442185.1 Chthonomonadales bacterium
GAACCTTACGGGCACGAACGTCATCGCGAGCGAAGCGAAGCGATCCCGATCGGCGGTAGACACGGGTGGCACGATTGGGATCGCTCCGGAGACTTGCGTCCTCCCGCTATCCGCGCACCCGATCATCCCGTGTCTTGTTTTCTCCATCGAGTGACCGGAGCTCCCGGTGGCACACGCGTGAAATACGTGGCCAGCGTGAGTACGGTGTCCCATCGCTGACTGCGACGAGGGCGAGCCAACCGCAGCGGCACGACTGTCTGCTCGTCGAGACGCAGGTCGTGCGGTTGACTCGCCCCTACAAAGACGCATGCGCGTGCTTGTAGGGGCGTATCAGCCGGACCGACCACCTACCGATCACAGAATGTCACGCTTTGACCGGCTGGTACGCCCTCGCATCGCACTTTGGAAACAAGCCTCCCGCGGTGCGCGAACCCGATCATCCCGTGTCTTGTTTTCTCCATCGAGTACCCGGAGCTGCCGCCGGAACCTCGCGATGGCGTGCGCGGTCGCGACACGGCCGCCACAAACCCTCATTGTATGCCCATCAACCCCCTTGACACTCGCTGCGAACTGCCGCTATACTCGCTCCAACGTTCACGATGCGCCTCGGGGGAAGTCCGGTGAGAGACCGGCGCAGTCCCGCTGCGGTGTGTGCTCTACGAAGCACGAGCCCGAATGCCCGTTCGCATCGCGTCACGCTAGCCCTTCGCGAGAAAGGGTGTGATGCAGCCTCGGGTCGCCTCAGATAGGCGATCGGCAACGAGGGGAAACTACATCCGCTGTTCAAGATGGTGTCTCCTCCCTCAAGTCCACTGAGGCCACCCCTCGCGATGGCGCGCACCAATCAAGGAGGGGTTAAGCCCACAATGCGCACCATCCGCAACGCCTTCACGCTGATTGAGCTGCTCGTCGTCATCGCGATCATCGCCATCCTGGCGGCGATCCTCTTCCCCGTCTTCGCCCAGGCCCGAGAAAAGGCTCGGCAAGCTTCGTGCAGCTCCAACCTCAAGCAGATCGGCTTGGCAACGCTAATGTACGTGCAGGACTACGACGAGACCTATCCGCTGTACCAGTATGACGACTGCCAGGGCTTCACGTGCTATCAGTACTGGTTCGGTCTGAGGGTCGGTACCGGCTGGGACAAGACGCGCGGCCTGCTGTATCCGTACATGAAGAACCACCAGATCCAGCGATGCCCGAGCTTCACTGCAGCCCCCCGTTTCGGCGACGGCAACGGCTACGGATACAACTGGGGTTACCTTGGCTCGGACTACTACCTCACGTACAGCTGGCCTCCCAGGAACCCGGCATCGGAGGCTGCTCTGTCGGCCCCGGCGGACAAGGCTCTGTTTGCCGACGCCGGATTCGTCAACGTCCCATGGTTCGGCGGCGGCGGTGAGACCATGGAGACCCCGGCCATTGACCCGCCCTCCATGTGGTGGGGCAACCCGACCGTTGACTTCCGTCACCTTGACAGCGGCAAGGTCATTGACGCAAACGCCTTCACAGTGACCCACAAAGGGCTCGCCAACTTCGTCTTCGCCGACGGCCATGTCAAGGCGTTGCGTCAGGGCGCCGTGACGGACGCCATGTTCACGCGGAACTGACCATGGTGACCGGTGGTCGTGTCTACTGCGACGCCCTGGGCGCCCCGGTATGCGTTCCGGATCGGCCCGTCCGCGTCGTCAGCCTCGTCTCGGGAATAACGGAGGCGATCTGCGCAATGGGCGCAGGCGACCGACTTGTCGGCGTGAGCGCATACTGCCGGAGGTACGTGCCTGACCTCGATGCTCCTGTCGTCGGCGACTACCTCACGGTGGACCATGATGCTCTTTCGAGCCTGCGCCCCGATCTGGTCCTACTGACTACCGGCGTCCAACGTGGCCTGGCAAGGAAACTCAGCGCCGCCGGCTATTCGGTCTATGTCCTCCCTCTCCCATCGAGCATCCACGGTATTCTGGAGAATCTGATGCTCGTCGGCGGCCTCCTGGGCGAGGTATCGGCGGCACGCCACCTGCGGGAGTTCTGGCTCGAATCGCTCGAGAACACCCGCACGCCTGAAGCTGGCGCCCTGCATTCGTCGGTACCTCCCAGGGTTCCACGCGTGTTCCCCGAGCTCTGGTTCGGGGAGCATGTGCGGGTCCCGGGCGGCATGTCATTCATCACCGACATGATCGCATATGCCGGCGGCATCAGTATCTACCGCGATGAGGCGAGCGCCTATATGCGCCTCGACCCAACGGACGCCGGCAGGCGGCAACCCGACGTGTGGGTCCTTTTCTCCGAGCCGGAGTACCCTGTGGACGGGGCCGCTCTGGCCCGCGAGAGGGGATGGGACACGTCGGTCAATGGACTGCGGCTGATCGAGGCCGGCGTCGAGCCGCATCGGAACCTGATCCACGACGGCCCATCCATGGTCAAAGCAGTATCGTGGCTGGCCGAACGGATATCCGAATGCGCATGAGCCGATGCACTGCCTTCGTCCTGCCGGTCGCGCTCATGCTCACGATCGGGTGCGGGCGCCCGAACGCGACGGTGCCCAAGACCGCGGCCGGGGGCGCGACCTTGCGGTCAAAGCGCCAGGGCGGCGCCATCAGCGCCCGTGATGCGCGCGGCTCGGTGGTCAGCTTGCGGGAAAGGCCGCGACGGATCGTCTCGCTGGCTCCGGCGGTAACGGAGATTCTCTTCGCCGTCGGAGCCGGCGACAGTGTCGTGGGCGTTACGGCCTACTGCGACTATCCCGATGCGGCCAAGCGCATCCCACGGGTCGGAGACCTCAACGTGAGCGCGGAGAAGGTACTTGCGCTCAAGCCCGATCTTGTGATCGCCGACCTAGAGGCCAACCGAAAGGCAATAGCAGCCCTGGAGCAGATCGGAACGCTCCGGGGCCGTGTCTTCGTCATTGCCGGCAAGCACTTCAAGAACATCATGGACGCTGTCGGTCTGGTTGGCACGCTTACGGGGCATGAAGCTCTAGCCTCACGCACAATCTCGCGCATGAAACAGACCCTGACGGAGATTCGCCAGCGAACCCAATCACAACGAATCCGGCCACGCGCGGTCTTCGTCGT
The DNA here is from genome assembly GCA_037442185.1 of Chthonomonadales bacterium. Lineage (GTDB taxonomy): Bacteria > Armatimonadota > Chthonomonadetes > Chthonomonadales > CAJBBX01 > JAAYVH01. Next base: position 3,072 of record JBBIQU010000031.1, read on the forward strand.
TCAGGTCGCCCCTCTCTGGGTCGCCGGCGGCGACACATTCATAGACGACCTGATTACGGCTGCCGGCGGCGACAACGTTGGCCGTCTCGCAGGTGACGGCTACCGCGCGTTCAGTCTCGAGCGGCTGATCGTAGCCGACCCTGACCACATCGTCTCGAGTGACGCCAAGCCGGGCGGACTGCGGAAACGGGCAGGTTGGCGCGACATGACCGCTGTGAAGCAAGGTCGGGTCCACGTACTGGGTTACGATGCGGTCCGGCCAGGCCCTCGTCTCGCCGAGGCTGTCGCGCAGCTCAACCGCATACTGTTCGCATCGCCGTAACCGTCGGCAGGGACGAGCGCGCGCACTGTCGTCGGGTCCCACGCCGCTGCGAACAAGTGCTACAATGGAGCGTACTATCCCCGCAGGAAAGGCTCTGCATATGTCCGATCGCGCTGGAATCCTCGAACGCATCGTCACGCTGTCGCACTGGCTGGGCGACCCTGCCCACGATCTGGCGATCCTCGGCGAGGGCAACACATCGGCCCGCATTGATGCCGCGAGTTTCTTCGTCAAAGAGAGCGGCAAGGGATTGCTCGAGGCCGATGAGTCCAGCTTCGTCCAGGTGTCCACACAGACAATACTGGAGGCGCTGAATGGACCGGACCTCGACGACACCCAGATTCGCCAGACCTTGTTGGATGCGAGGATCGGTTGCACGGGAGACAGGCCGCGGCCGTCAGTTGAGACCTTCCTGCACGCGTACCTGCTGTCGCTGCCCGATGTCGAGTACGTGGGGCACACGCATCCGACAGCCGTCAATGCCATTCTGTGTTCGCGCCACTCACGCGAGGCCGTAGCCGGCCGCTTATTCCCCGACGAGATCGTCTGTTGCGGTCCGGCAGTGTGCTACGTCGAGTACACGGATCCGGGTATTCCGCTGGCTAAACGGCTACGTGCCGAAGTTGAGGCGTTCATCACAGAACACAACATGGCCCCAAAGATCATCTTGATGGAGAATCACGGACTCATCGCGACCGGGAAGACTCCTCGCGACGTTCAGACAGCGACTGCGATGTATGTCAAGACGGCACGCGTGATTCTCGGAGCCTATGCGATCGGCGGGCCACGGTTCCTGACCGCCGAGAACGTCGCCCGCATCCACACACGGCCCGACGAGTCGTACAGGCAGAAGCTAATCGCAGAGAAGGGCGCCTAGCCCGCTTGGAGAACACGATGACATCACTGGAACTATACAAATCCGGTTCCGGTCCGATCCCGGAGCGCATGCTGAAGTGGCGCCTATACGGCGAAGGACTGGACAACCTCAAGCTTGAGGAGGCGCCTGTCCCCGAGATTGGCCCCGACGAACTGCTGGTGCGTCAGGACGCCAACGGCCTGTGCTTCTCGGACACCAAAGTCATTGCCCTGGGCAACAACCATCCGCGCATGCAAGGTCGCGACCTTTCTACGGACCCGGCCACGCTTGGCCATGAGGTCGCCATCACGGTTGTGAAGGTCGGCGAGAAGCGTCGTGGGCAGTTCTCCGTCGGAGATCGGTTTATCGTCCAGGCTGACGTGTTCTACAAGGGCGTGTCCATGGCCTACGGATACGCGATATCGGGCGGTCTTGCGCCGTACAGCGTCATTCCCACTGCCATGATTGACGGCGACGAGGGGTGTTACCTGCTTCCGGTGGACAAGGATACCGGATATGCCGAGACCGCTCTGGTCGAGCCCTGGGCATGCGTCGTCGGCGCCTACAATCAGTCGCATCGGCCAGGACCGGCGTCAAACGGCATTATGCTCGTTCTGGCCGGGCCAGCGTCATCAGATGTTCGCTTGGACGATGTGGCGGCGAGCGCCGGAACGCTCATCGTCACGGGAGCGAACGCCTCGGAGGCCGCTGAGCGCCTGCCGGGCTCTACGGTGACTGCCGGCGACGGCCTGGCCGAAGCCCTCGCAGGACGAAAGGCCGACGACATACTGGTGCTTGGCGCAGTGGATCCCGACCTCGTCGAAGCCGCCGCAGCGCATCTCGCTGATCGCGGCATCGTCGTGTTCTGCGGCAATGCCGACATGCCGCGGAAGCTCACGCTGGATATCGGGCGCATCCATTACAACTGGCACCATTACATCGGCACGACATCGAGTGATCCGATGGAGGCCTACAAGGAATCGCGCGGCGCGGACCTTCTTCCGGGCGGCACGGCATGGTTCATCGGAGCAGGTGGTCCTATGGGCCAGATGCACGTTCAGCGCGCAGTCATGCATCGCAATCCGCCGCGCGTCGTGGTAGGTACGGACATTGACGGAGAGCGCCTCGGCACGCTCGTCGAGCGCTTCGCGGAAACAGCCAAACAGCGCGGCGTGGAGCTGATCGCCATCAATCCGCGCGAAATGACGCCCGACGCTTTCAACGCGAAGCTTCGCGAGATCACCGGCGGCAAGGGTTTCGACGACATCGTGTCCCTGGTCCCTGTTCCGGCTCTGATCGAACACGCAACGGACTTCCTGGCGAACGGCGCATGGTTCAACGTCTTTGCCGGCGTTGCCAGAGGCACGATGGCCAAGCTCGATGTCAACGACATCCGCCGTCGCGGCGTGCGCTACATAGGCAGCAGCGGATCGTCCATAGCCGACATGAAGCAGACGCTCGCCATGGTCGAGAGCGGTGAGCTTTCCACCAACGCGTCACTCGCGGCCATCGGCGGCATGCGAAGCGCGCGCGAGGGACTTGCCGGCGTCAAGGACGGGCGGTTCCCGGGCAAGACCCTTGTCTTTCCGCTCATCGAGGACATGCCCCTCATGGCTCTCACGGAGCTTCGCGACACCTATCCGAGCGTATACGCGAAGCTGGAGCGTGGCCAGTTCTGGACACGCGAGGCGGAGGACGAGTTGCTGAGACTGACCATCGCGAGGGAAGGCGAATGAAAAGGCTGGAAAACAAGGTTGCCATTGTGACCGGCGCCGCGCAGGGGCTGGGCGAAGCGATCGCGCGGCGTCTGGCTGCCGAGGGATGCGCGGCCGTGACAGTGGCCGACATGAACTTCGAAAAGGCGCAGTCAACCGCGGAAGCCATCAAGGCCGAGTACGGCTGCAAAGCCCTTGCCACACATACCAACGTGACCGACGAAGAACAGGCAGCCGCAATGGTTGGGGCTACGCAGTCGGCGTTCGGTTCCGTGGACATCCTCATTGCCAACGCCGGCATCCTGATTGCCAAAGACGTCACGGAGTTCACGGCGTCCGAGTGGCGCAAGGTCATCGAAGTCAACCTGGTGGGTTACTTCCTAACAGCACAGGCGGCAGCCCGCGTTATGGTGCAACAGAAGAGCGGCGTCATCGTGCAGATCAACTCGAAGTCGGGCAAGAAGGGAAGCTTCCGCAACAGCGCCTACGCATCGAGCAAGTTCGGCGGCATCGGCTTGACGCAATCGCTCGCGCTCGATCTGGCACCGCATGGCATACGGGTGAACGCCGTCTGTCCCGGCAACCTGCTGGACGGCACTCTATGGCAGGATAGCCTCTACGAGCAGTATGCAAGGAATCAGGGGCTGACCGTTGAGGAAGTCCGGCGGAAGTACGAGTCCCAGGTTCCGTTAGGCCGAGGATGTACGTATGACGACGTATGCAACGTTGTTACGTTCCTGTGCTCCGACGAATCGTCGTACATGACCGGTCAGGCTATCAACGTCACGGGCGGCCAGGAGATGCGGTAGAGGCCGCGGACCCCATCCATGCCGAAAACTCAGGCGCAGTTCGTCTGCGGTCAGTGCGGCCACGTATCGCCGCGCTGGCTTGGACGATGTCCCGATTGCGGCGAGTGGGGCACGCTCGCCGAGGAGGTGGTTGCGCGTGCTCGGCGAGGCAGCTCGGACCGAGCCGTTTCCTCACGCAGCTCACCGGCGCCTGTTTCGAACGTTCCCGCCGACGCGAATCCACGCATCGCTACGGGCATCGGCGAGATGGACAGAGTGCTGGGCGGCGGCCTTGTGGACGGCTCCGTCACCCTCATAGGCGGCGATCCCGGCATCGGCAAGTCCACCATACTGGCACAGGTCGCGCACCGGATGGTCATATCCGCCGGCGACCGCAAGATCGTCGCGCTCTATGTCTCCGGCGAGGAAAGCCCGCGACAGATCCGGCTGCGTTGCGAGCGCCTCGGAGCCGTCTCCGAGCGGCTGCTGGTTGTGGGCGAGACCAACGTTACCGCCATTCTGCAGCACATACAGGCCACATCGCCCGCTCTGGTAGTCGTCGATTCCATCCAAACCACCTTCGATCCATCCGTCGAGGCAGCGCCGGGCACCGTCAGTCAAGTTCGCAGCGTTGGAGCGGCTTTGGTGAACCACGCAAAGTCCGGCGGTCCACCGGTATTCCTGATCGGACATGTGACGAAGGAAGGCACGCTGGCCGGTCCCCGCGTCCTCGAGCATATGGTTGACACCGTTCTCTACTTTGAGGGTGACCGCCACCACGCATATCGCGCCATCCGCGCCGTAAAGAACCGCTTCGGCCCCACCGATGAAGTGGGTCTGTTCGAGATGCACGATGACGGCCTGCATGAGGTCGCCAATCCTTCGGCTGCATTCCTCGCCGAGCGCACGCTCGGCGCATCGGGTTCTGCCGTAACGGCGACGATGGAGGGCACACGCCCGTTGCTCGTGGAGATTCAGGCGCTGGCGACGCGCTCATACCTATCGAGTCCTCGGCGCGTGGTGAATGGCCTCGACTTCAATCGGGCGGGCATGCTGTTGGCTGTGCTTGAGAAGCGGCTCGGACTGAGACTTGGCGAACACGACGTTTTCCTGAATGTTGCCGGAGGCATCAAGCTCATCGAGCCGGCCGCGGATCTGGCAGTCGTCATGGCCGTCGTCTCCAGCTACCGTGACGTCCCGCTCGATCCCACTGCCGTGTGGATCGGCGAAGTCGGACTTGGCGGAGAGGTACGCTCGGTAGCCAACGTCGAGCGCCGCCTGCGCGAAGCCGTCAGGATGGACTATCGCAGAGCAATCGCGCCACGGATGGCGTCAAGCGCCGTGCGGAAGATTGGAGGCATGGAAATCGTGCCCGTGCGGACCATACGTGACGCGATCCCCCATTCGCTTGAGGGCGAGCGAAAGGAGCCGTCTGTCAATGGTTGAAGTGAAGCGCATCCCTCAGTTCGACATCCCGTCTGCCCACCTGACGGAAGTCGTTAAGTCGGCCCTCATGGAAGATGCTCCATGGGGCGACCTGACGACCAATGCGGTGGTTCCGGCATCGGCGCGTGCGCGAGCCGTCATCGAGAGCGCCGCCGCAGGGGTCCTGGCGGGCATGCCGGTCGTGGTTGAGGTGTTTCGCCAACTCGACCCTGAAGTGATCGTTCAGACGCTTGTCGCTGAGGGTTCGGCGATCCTCCCGTGCGAGCCGCTGGCTATCGTCGAGGGGCCGGCTCGCGCCATCCTCACGGGCGAGCGGGTTGCGCTGAACTTCCTCCAGCGACTGTCGGGCGTGGCGACCCTGACCGCCCGTTTCGTCGAGGCCGTCGCCGGCACATCGGCAGGGATCGTTGACACACGCAAGACCACTCCCGGCCTACGCCGCCTGCAGAGGTACGCTGTCCGTGCAGGAGGCGGGTCCAACCATCGCATGTGTCTGTCGGATGCGGTGATGATCAAGGACAACCACATTGCGGCAGCCGGAGGGATCGCGGCTTCAGTCAGCCGAGCGCGAAAGAGCGTGCCGCACACCGTGAGCATCACGGTCGAGTGCGAGACCCTGGCGCAGGTGTCGGAGGCCATTGAGGCCGGCGCCGACGTTGTCCTGCTCGATAACATGGGCCTAGATGACCTGCGCAAGGCCGTCGGATTGGTGAATGGACGAGCCGTCACTGAAGCCTCCGGGGGGATTGGCCTCCACAATGTCGCAGAAGTTGCCAGGACGGGCGTGGACATCATCTCGATTGGAGCCCTCACCCATTCTGCACCCGCCCTTGACATGCGTCTCGAGCTATCCCTGACCGCTAGCGTCGGACGCGCACAGCTGGAGGTCGTGTGACCAATGCCCGCCCCCCGCATCCGAGGCTTCGCCGACGGGACGTACATGCTCGAGTTCGACGAGCTCGGCTCAACCCAGGATGAAGCCCTGGAACGCGCGAAAGCCGGTGATGAACGGCTGGTGGGCGTCCGCGCCAACTTCCAGATTCGAGGCAGGGGGCGGCGCGGATCGGACTGGTTCGCTCCGCGCGGCGAGTGTTTGCTTGTCACCTATCTCATCGCCGTGACTGAGGCCGCGCGCGCGACGCCCGGACTTACCTCCATGTCGGCAGCTCTCGCAGTGGCTCAGGGCATCGCTCAGCTAACCGGTCTGGACCCCCGACTCCGTTGGCCGAACGATGTGGTCCTGAAGGGCCGCAAGGTGGCAGGCACGCTTGTCGAGCTGTCCCCCGTTCCGTTGCCGCACAGACCGACAAGGCATGTTGCCGCGGTCGGGATCGGTGTCAATGTGAATGTCGCGGTCTGGCCCGATCCGCTCAGCTATACGGCAGTGTCGCTCCGGCAGGCGACCGGGCGGCCTTGGCCCGTCGAGAACGTAGAAGTCGCCATACGTGCGGCGCTTCAGGGCGTAGAGGCCGGTGTGGCCGGTCCTGACCCGGGCTGGCTGCTCAAGGCCTGGCATGCCCGGGACGCCACCGCCGGGGCGCGCTACCTGACATTCGATGGGACGACACCGGTGGCAGGCACGGCAACGGGAATCACCGACAAGGGCGAACTGATTCTGCGAACCGATAGGGGGACCGAGCTCGTCGTCACATCAGCTCGGCACGTTGCTGCGTCGCAATGAGCGGTCCGCTGGAAGCTCCGCGGACCGCTGCCAGCCAGGCAACCCCGTCGTGTATCGTAGTTGCCTGAGCGACCCGAGCCGTTTCAGGGCTCTACGGCTCGTCAACCTGCAGTAGATCAGACAACAGCTTCCGAGCGCAAGCCAGCGCCTGCCCGCGATGGCTGATGCGGTGCTTTTCCGCGGGCGGCAACTCAGCCATGTGTCGCCCCAGGCGAGGCACGTAGAAGATCGGGTCATAGCCGAATCCGTAGGCGCCTTTCATCTCTCGGGCGATCATCCCCTCGCACACGCCGCGACACATGAGAACGCCGCGAACCGGATGGGCGATGGCAACCGCTGCTCGAAAGCGACAGGTTCGATCGGAGTCCTGCACGCCATCGAGCATCTCCAGGATGCGCCGCATCTTCTCGGGGAATGACGTCTCCTCTCCCAGGAACCTCCGTGAACGCAGGCCGGGCTCGCCGCCCAGGAAATCAATCTCCAGTCCGGCATCATCGGCAATGGAGATCAGACCCGTCGCCCGCAACCCCGCCAGCGCTTTGATCTCGGCGTTCTCCTCGTATGTCGCGCCTGTTTCGTCCACATCTCCCTGGATCTCCGGGAAATCAGCCAGGCTTACGAGCGACCATCGGGTGTCCGAGAGGAGCTCGGCCATCTCCTTGAGCTTCTTGGCATTCCGTGTGGCAATGAGGATACGGGGCTTCGCACCGGTAGCCGCTATGGATTGCGTCACCTGCCGGCCTGATTGACGAAGTTCACGCGCAGATTGCTGACGAGAGTGCGCAGGTCTCTTTGGATGCTCGCATCCACGCGCGGTTCCACTCGCGCCGCCAGATCGCTGACGCTGTCAATGAGGACTCTGGCTTCATCGAGGTTCTTCTCCACCGTGTTCGTCACCGGATCGTTAACTAGGCCGAGCGCGATCCAGGCCCCCTGATGGAGAATGTCTATGCACATCAGGAGCCGATCGTTGGCCGCGAGGCGCGGATGCGTGTCCGTGCCTTCGTCCTCGTCCGATGGTTCGGCCTTCGCCTGTGGCGAGGTTGACTCACTCGTTTCGGCATCGGGGGCGCTTGATTGACCGGACTTACCCCTCTTGCCTACAAATACGAAACTCTCTTCCTGTTCGGACATCGCTCTCTCCTGAAGCCGTGATCCGGAATGCAGCGACTACGGTATACCATACGGTCTGCCCGAGCAGGATGCTCACAGGAGGATGCTTGCCATGGAACCCATGTCGCTGGTTCGATATCTGGACGAATACCTCGAAGTCGCTGACATTCCCGACTATCCCGGAGCGCTGAACGGGCTGCAGGTCGAATGCCGGCGCGACATAGCGACCGTAGCGCTGGCCGTGGATGCTTGCCTTTTCACGATCGAGGAAGCCGTTCGCCGCAACGCCGATATCCTGATTGTCCATCACGGGTTGTTTTGGAGTCCCATCACTCCTCTGGTTGGCCTGCCCTATCGGCGAATCGCCGCGCTCATCGGCAGCGGCGTCGGGCTGTATTCGGTCCACATGCCCCTCGACGTCCACCCGGAAGTCGGCAACAACGCGGTCCTGTGTCGTCGGCTCGGTTTCGAGCCGGATGGACGTTGGGCCAGTTATGGTGGAGCAAGGATCGGCGTGACCGCTGCTGCTTCCACAACCGTTGGCGCGATTAAGCGTCAAGTGGATGCGCTCCTCGGGGTGTCTTCGTTTCTGATCGGCAATGCGGAGGCAGGCGTCTCCCGGATCGGCATCGTCACCGGTTCCGGTTCCGACCACATTCGGGAGGCATCCGAGCTTGGCCTCGATCTGATGATCACCGGCGAAGCGCCGCATCACGCATCCCTGACAGCAGAGGAGTGCGGTATCAACGTGATCCTGGCCGGGCACTACGCGACCGAGACGTGCGGGATCCAAGCGCTAGGCGACCACATCAGAGACCGGCTAAGCCTCAGTACGACCTTCATCGAGCATCCCACGGGTCTCTGAACGCCCCCAACCCATGAGGGCGCAGCAACCGGCAACGACCCCGAGCGGCAGTATGTGCAGCAAGAGGCGGTCGAGGCTGGCGCCAAGGTGCCACTCGAGCGGATGCGGAGTTCCGACCAGTACGACCACGTAAGCCGCGAGTGCCAGTACTCCGAACCCAACGGGCACGCGCAGGCGTCGCCCTTCGGCACGGATCGCGTAGAGCGCTCCCAGACCGAACAGCGCCCACGTAAACCCCCACGCAGGATATGATGGACCGATCATCAGGCATGTGCGGATGACCGCTTGAGTGACAGTCACAACCCGTGGCGGCTCTGGGCGTTGAGAGCCCGCAGGCATCAAGCTTCGCACCGCATCGGCAACGGGGTAACGACCGCCGCCGACGAGATCACCCCGCAGGCCAAGGGACGATGCGAGGCCCCACCAGGGAAACATCAAGCATACGACCGCAAGGACACACATGCCGAAGGCGAGGGCACGAGTCCGAAGTGCGCCCGATCGCGCGCCGCCCAGCACCCAGAATGCGCCCATGAGCGCCATGATCGCGCCTGCGAGCAGACCCTCGTTCTTGGTCATCGCGCAACCCGCGGCAAGCAGACCGGCTACCAGGCCAATGCGAGGGGCCGCCTTCGGGGCGCTCAGAAAGTCCGCCACCAACATGAGAGCTACGATGTACGCGGCAAGCGGCACATCGGCATAGCCCGAACCGGCATGGCGGATGATCGTCGGTTGAACCAGCGTCAGCCCCATTGCCGCGAGACCGACGTGTCGTGCGCCTCCGCAATGTCTGGATGCCAACGCACCGACCAGGATGGCCAGATCAGCCAAGAACACAAAGCCACCCACTTGCGCAAGGCGCTCGACGGCGGCTCCATAGTGGACATACAGCCACCACGTGTGTAGCGGAAGGCTCAGCGGATAATCGCGATGGGCGAAGTCGTAGGCGGGATCGCCCAACAACAGTGGCGCGCCGTCATGGAAGAGAGCGCGCGCCTTCAGTTCCCATATAGACCACCCATCCCAGGAAAGCCCCGCGCTGGCGAACTGCAGCAAAGTCGCTGCAACTCCAACGCCTACCGCCGCGACGCCCAGGAAACCAATCAACGAGCCAAGCGGCGAAACGCCTGATGTGCGGTCGGATCGGCACGCGCTTTGCCTTTCCGGCGCGGGTCGCGTAGGCCTACAGATCCGAGAGGCCAGTAGACCGACGACACACGCCGCCGCGGCATAGACCGGCCATACCGACAGCTTGCCGGAGACGAGCATCGCCGCAGTCAACACCGCCCCCATGATCGCCATTCCGACGAGATGGCCAACGGCGAGGCGAACAGGCCACGCAAGAGGAGGCTGCGTGAGGAGACTCAGGACGCCATAACCGAGGCCGACGACAACCAGAAATCCCATACCCACGCGCATGATCCCGATTGGCCCGGTTGTCCCCGGTACAGCGAGATCGCCACTCGATCCGCGCGACCGTACCGCAATCGTTGCCGGACCGGCCACGGTTACCCGCCATCCGCTCGGCGTCGGCATCCTTACACGATAGGTGACGACGGCATCCGCGTCACCGATCGCCTGCTGTATCACATTGCCGGACACGGTTTCGGGGACAGTCGTGACGTGCCAACGGAGAGGATAGGTTGCGTGCCGAAGCCGCATCTCGAAGGCAAGACCATCGAGATCCGGGGGCTGAACGGAGGCAGATGATTCGGAGCTGTCCGCCGGCAGGATCAGGACGGCCCTGCCGTCAACAAGGCCGGCCGCCCTCAGCGCATCCGCAACCTGGCGGACGCATGCCTCGCGCGCTCCGACAACATCACGCCTGAGGCGAACCGCTGCACGACCACCGGAGATCGCGGCGTTGGCAATGCCCACCGCCAACGCCGCGACCACAATCCACCGCGCCTGCTGAAGACCGCAACACCGTAGCGCTCGAAGTATCACCGGGCCGCGCCAGAGCCAAACGGTGTTGGGCGAGCGCTAAATCGCGTAGTCGGATGCCGGAATCGCGATTCGGGCCTTCTTGGTCATGGCTTCATTGGCGCGCACGGCAGCGACGCACGCCCGAAGCCCATCCCTCCAGTCGCACAAGACGGGCGCGCCGGTTCGGATACTGGCGAAGAAGTCCTCCATCTCGAGCAGGTAGTCGTCCTTGCCCGAGACATCGCCCTTGATCTCCTTCTGACCCACTTTCGTTCCGGTGACTCCGAGCTTCTTGGTTGCCTCCGGGTCCAGCTTCAGACCCGCCTGGCCGCGGGCGCCGGTTTCCTTGTTCGCAGGGCCCTTCATCCAGGCTTCGGCTTCGGCCGTCGGCTCCCGGAAGTACTGCCCGCCGGTTTGCTGCGAGACGATCAGCGTTCCGTCCTTGCCCATGAACTGCTCATAGAACCCGTCGTACTGGTTCGTGGTCAACGATGTGTAGTTCAGCTTCACGCCGCTTGGGTACTCGAAGATCACCTCAACGTTGTCGAAGACCGTGCGTCCATCCTTCCAGTAGTTGATGCCGCCGATGCCGACCACCGCTGAAGGGGCTTCACCCAGGTACCAGTTCGCGACGTGGATCTGGTGGGTGCCCAGCTCGGCCATCAGCCCCTGCGATAGATCCTTGTAGAGACGCCAGTTCCAATGGCGATCCGTGGTGTCCTTGGGCACGGGCCGCCGCCACGAGCCGTTGCGGTTCCATTGCGCCCGCACGTGGGTGACCTTGCCGCACACTTTGCCCTTGTTGATCATCTCCCAGCCGTGGTTGTAGATCAAGTTGGACCTGCGCTGATGGCCGATCTGGAGCACCTTCTTGGAAGCCACCGCGGCTCGGGCCATGCGCTTGGCTTCCTCAATGCTGTAGGCCATCATCTTCTCGCAGAAGACGTGGTTGCCTGCCTTGAGCGCGTCCACAGCAATCGGTGCGTGGGCGAAGAGCGGAGTCGCGATCAGAACCGCCTCGATGTCCTTCCGATCGAGGACCTGACGATAGTCCTTGTAGCCCTTGGCGGCAGGAACCAGGTCCTGAGCGCGCTTGAGGTTGGGCTCATAGATGTCGCACAGTGCGACAACCTGCGCTCCGGGCACGCTGAGAACTCGCTTCAGATCGGTGACACCCTGCGAACCGACGCCGATGAAAGCGCACTTGACGGGGCGTGTGTCCTTGGCCGCCAGGGCGCGCCGTTCCTGGACCTGCGCGTATGCCTCGTATGTCAGACCGAAAGCCGCAGCCACCGCCGCACTTCCGGCAATGACCTCCCGCCGGGTCGAACCTTGCGGAGCAACGACAATCTCGGTTCGCGATTCGTCAGCCATCTTCCCTGTCCCCTCCATGCAAGCCATCAGGCGCACCTGACTGCGCCATCCGTAGTATACGTGTACCCTACCCAGCGTGTCAACGCATCGTGCCGGGGTTACGGGACGGCACCATGCCACCACCCCCAGCGTATAGGTGCGTGTCTATGGCGGCCGTCCGCCTCTCACTTACACAGAAAGGAAAACCCCGAACAATGACACGCGTATTCGTGGTGTTCTATAGCATGTACGGTCATGTCTACCGGCTCGCGCAGGCCATCGCGGAGGGCGCTCGGACGCAGCCTGACGTTGAGGTCACCCTCTGGCGAGTGCCCGAACTTGTCCCTGATGAGGCGCTGCAACGATCTGGAGCGGCTGCCGCTCAGGCCGAGTTTGCCCACATCCCGATCCTAGAACCGAGCGCACTTGCGGACGCTGACGCGATCATCTTCGGCACCCCGACACGCTTCGGCAACATGAGCGCCCAGATGCGCAACTTCCTCGATCAGACCGGAGGGCTTTGGGCCAAGGGTGCGCTGATCGGCAAGGTCGGCAGCCTGTTTGCCAGTACCGCCACCCAGCACGGCGGCCAGGAGACAACGCTGACGAGCTTCCATACTACGCTGCTGCACCACGGGATGATCATTGTCGGCGTTCCGTACAGCGAGCAGCGTCTTACCGAGATGGGGGAGGTCACCGGCGGCACGCCTTACGGCGCTACGACACTTGCCGCCCCGGACGGCTCTCGCTCACCCAGCGAAAACGAGCTCGCCATTGCCAGGTTTCAGGGGAGTCATGTTGCGTCCATCGCATCCCGGCTGAGAGCCAGGTAATCGGCAGCAGCGAGTCAATCGCCGCTTATTGAAAGGCTCACGCTTCGCGAGGGCCTTTCGCATTTCCGGCAGGAACCCGAACAGTCCAATCCTGAGGTACAACAACCGGAAAGGTCGCATTCGGCATGAGACTCAGGCCAACCGGTAGTTCCGTGCGTCCGGCGTGTTCAGCCAATGCATGTTGCCGATCTGTTTCCGATCCGTCTATGAAAGCAAATGAGCGCACTCGCCGTCAAAGCGAGCCGTAGCCTGTTGGCGAAGCTTGCGAGGGATCAGGACGCCGTCGGTCGGAGGTCCAGTGAACCGCCCCGAGACAAGGAGCCGAAAACCGATCGCGTCGAGGCAGCAGCCGGAAGAGCCGAGCGACGAGGAACTTCTGGCCCGTTGCGCTCGTCGCGAAGAGCGGGGGCTCGAAGAGCTGACGCGCCGGTATCAGTCCCAGCTCTACGGGTTTCTGCTTCGTCTGACGGGTTCGCCCGAGGACGCCGAAGAAGCCACACTCGAGGTGTTCTTGAAAGCCTGGTTGAACGCAGACCGGTTTCAATACCGCTCGCGTGTTACGACATGGCTTTTCCGAATAGCTGTGAACATCGCGCGCGACCTGCACAGCCGCAAGAAGTCGCGCCCTCAGGAGCCATGGCCCGAGGACGAAGAGGCCGCGGCGGCCATCTCGACAGGGAGCGCCGAGGATGACGCTCTGGACGCACTCGAGGCCGCTGAACGGTCGAAGGAGCTGCATAGCGCGCTGGCCAAGCTGAGCGATAGCGATCGAGAGTTGATCGTGCTGTATTACTTCAATGACTGTGACTATGACGAGATCCAGCAAGTGACGGGTCTCTCGTATACCGTGCTGAAGACGCGCTTGGCGAGAGCCAGGCAGAGATTGCGCCAGCATCTGGAGCGGGCGCAGACGGGTGGAAACCCATGAAATGTCGAGATTTCGATATTGATTGCGCGGAATGGCTCAAGGGTCGGCTAGCTGAGACGAGAGCCGAGGAGATGAGGCGTCACGAGGCCTCATGTCACAAATGCGCAGCCATTGCTCGGGCCGAGCGGTCGGTCATGGCTGTGGTTGGCGCGCAGCCTGAGCCTTCGCTTAATGCCGACCTGTGGCCTCAGCTGCTGCATAGGCTCGAGCGCCAGGGACATGCCTCAGATGCACAGGCAATGCCTGCCCGCCGATTCCATTGGCGTCCAACGATGCGCCTCGGCTGGGGAATAGCCGGCGTAGCCGCCGGACTGCTCGCGTACATGACTATGCGCCCGACGCTCGTTGATCAGACCGCGATGGTGCCCCCCGAGGATGAAGTACGTGTTGTCGAGATGATCGCCGCGACGGAGCCGGTGCGTTATGTCGAAGCGTCAACCGGCGGCTTGGAGCTGTCCTCGGACTTTGAGATCCAGCGCGGGCTGCTGGTCGGAGACGGCGATTAGGCCATGAAGCGCGCCGTACACGCTCCTGTCTTTCACGTCACGGAGGGCGCTCTTTCTGTCACGTCGGCAGTCGCGACGCGGCGTCGGTCCGTCGTGGCATGCTTCCTCGTCGTCCTGGGAGTGGCCGTATTCGCGAACCTACCTGCCGTTGCTCAGCAGCCGGATCCTCCGCGCCGCGAGGGGGGCCAGGGTCGCCCTCCCAGACGGCCGCCCAACTGGGAAGAGGAGAAAGAGAAGGCTCGCGTCCGTATTGGCATGACCAAAGAGCAGCAGGCTCAGATCGAGGCCATCTACACGGAATCGGAGAAGAAGCGCCAGGAAGCCATGCGCGAGCTTGGCGAGAAACACCAGCAGCTTCGAGCGGTCTACGATTCGTACGAGATAGACAAGACCAAGGAACGCGCCCTGCTCAGGGATATCGTCGCGGTTCACTGGCGTCTGCTGCGGATACACTCCGAGGACGAAGCCAAGATCCGCCGCATTCTCACCAAAGAGCAGCATGAGAAACTCCGCGCCCTGATGAAAGAGGCCATGGAAAAGGCTCGCTCCCGTTGGAACATGGGTCCGAGACCTCCTTCGCCACCGGGCGGCGGCAAGAACTGACAAAACCGCATCCCCCAGCCCCAAAGGGGCGCACCATGGTAGCCTGGTCAAACGGGCCAGGCAAGACCCCCGAGCCCTGAAGGGGCTCACCATGGTAGCCTGGTCAAACGGGCCAGGGCCACGGACCATGACCACGGACCAACCCCACGGACCATGGAACCTGACCACAATACAAGGGTCGCCCAGGACGGGCGACCCCTTTCTTACCGGACAATGCCTACTCGCTTGCCTTGTCGGCCAGCCCCTTGCCGCAGACGGGGCAGTACTTCCAGTCGCCGGGCGTTTCGGGCCGCTTGGTTCCGTCGAACGGACATACCTTCCAGCCTGACTTGAACTCAGTCGAGCACTTCGGGCACTTCGGATTCTCGCGCGGTCCCACACGCGTGATCTGAGCCTTGCAGTGCGGGCACGTCATGCTCGAGCGCTCCTCGACGCCCGCAAGCGCTCGCCACACCACCCCATCCTTGAGCGGCTCGATCTTCAGAAGATCGAGGCCGCGCAGTGTGCGGATCCCTGCGGCGTCGAAGACGGAACCGACGCTGTCCCACGACTTGATGCCCTTGCCGAACCGGAAACGGACCTTGCCGCCCTCGAGTTCCGATCGCCATCCTATGCCGGCCGCCTCGGCAATCAGGCTCAGGGCAGTTCGAAGGCGAACATTCTTGGCCACGATCGTAACGCGGACATCCTTGGGCACGTCATCGTCCACAACGTGATCAACCTTTGCCTTGGACAGGACGTCCTTGAGCGCTTCGCGGACGGGCTCGTTCTTGATATCCAGGTCCAGGCGCTTGGACGGATCATCGGTCATGGCGCGCAGCATCATGGCACCCGAATAGCCCTTGAGGGCTTCCTGGCCCTTCGAGACCATGACCCGAACATCGTCATCGGCGGTTTCGATGCGAATGTCGCCGCCATCATTCTTGACCTGCGCGACGCACATCGCCGTTAACATCACGAAGCACGCAGACCATATGCTTGTTCTACTCATTGAACTCCTCCATTACGTACCGAACGGGAACGACATCCAGTTCGATACTGTGATCGTCAGACGGCTCGCCGTACATCTCCCCGAGCGGCACATCGAGTACCGCCGGCACATATTCCGGCTCGCCATCCGGGGCATTGGCGCGTATCCATGCGGCCGTGGACACGCCTGCGACATAGCGGGGCACCGAATAAGTGGTCCAGGCAGTGGTCCGACTCGGCTCGGACGGCACGCCCGACATCGTCTGCGGCCTCACGCCCCCGGCCGGTCGATGTCCCACCCGCGTGGTCTTCCGGCTAATGCGAACCGGCGCTCTCCGACCAGCGTTGCGCCGTACATCGCTCGCAGGCTTGGATTGGTTCCCTGCTGCGGCATCGCGCGTCTTGGCGTCGGCGACGAAGCTTTGGTCCGCTCCAACTGAGAGAGCGCTCGTCGTTCGTGGTCTCGGTGAGGTGCGATCAATCTTGCCTAGGTCGCGAGGCATAACGAGCGCCAATGTCAGCGCTGCGCCGATCGGCGCGAAGGCGACGGCCCATCTCCATCTGGCCATGTTCGCACGCGGCATGCGTGTCCTTCGGGCGATCGTGTCGGCCAGCATCCCTGCGGCGATGGGTCGCTCGGGCTGCCACTTGGCGGCCGCCCGAAGGAGCGCTTCGACCGCCGCCGCGCCGCGGTCGTCCGTCTTTCGGTTGTTGCTTACATGCTGCATCGTTCAGCCTCCGCCAGTACCTGCCTCTGCGCGGTATCGCCGATAACCTCGTTGTCGGCCAAGGACTTGCCAAGCCGCCTGAGACCTGCACGCACCCTGCTACGGACCGTCGCTTCCGGCGCGCCCGCGAGCCGGGCGATTTCGGCTACCGAGAAACCCTCGAAGTAGTGCAGCCAGATGGGGCTTCGCTCGCGTTCGGGCAAATCGGCAACGGCCTGCCTGACGGCGCGCTGCTCTTGCCGTCCAAGCGCAACCGCTTCCGCATCCACGCCTGCGTCGTGCCGTTCCGACATCGCGCTCAACGGGAGGACACGGCGCCTCCAAGCCGACTTACGATGGTCATGGGCTACGTTGGCGGCAATGCGCGTTAGCCATGCAGCGAACGGCGCTTCAGCGCGATAGCGCCGCAGCGACTGCCATGCGCGCACCACCGCCTCCTGGGCAATGTCGTCCGCTTCCGCTCCGTCGGCAACAGACGCCGCTACTCGCCAGATGCGGGCACGGTGCCGCTCGCACAGCTGTCCGAAGCGGTCGGTGTCGCCCTGCAGAGCGGCGGCCAGAAGCTCTGCATCCGGCACTTCCTGAGGATCCGGAAAATCCATCGCCCTATAGACGAGTCACAGACACGAATCCGTGACACGGACTTCAGGGCTGAATGCCGAGCGGCGGCGGCAGAGACGTGGACATCCTGCCCGCGCGCAAGCGTGGGAGAACACTCGACATTCGACTGAGGTTGAGATCAGTTGGGGGTACTGACTTCCCAGATGATCGCGCGAATGCCGGGCTTCTGTCTGAGGATCTTGCGGATGATGTCCGATTCGCGCTCGAGGTCAACCTCAGGATGCGTTCTGAGGCGCCCCATCGTGCCCCGCATGTACACCACGCCGTGTATGACGCGAACATCGAGGCGGCTGGCGTCTATGCTGCGCCTGTTGAGCTCGCGATGGACCATCCTGGTCTGTTCGGCATCACCAGCACCCAAGGCCGTTGCCTCCCATTCTTGGAAGCCTTGCACGGCTCCGCGTCGCAGATGGCCGTGCCGTGCTGCAACCGGGTCATGAAACCAAACACCTGACGATTGGACAAGACGAGCAATGAACTCACGAGACTCAATGGCAGTCTCATCTGTGTAGACGCCACTTAACGCGGATTGTTTCAGGTAATGCGGCGCCTCTTGGCGCGAGCCATCCAACCTGAACCGCCTGCCGCGCTCGTTCGTTCAGGTACATTGAGGGCGATCCAACCGACGTCAGGAGCTATGCGATGCGTTTCGGCACGATACTTTGCTTGCTCACCGTGATGCCATCGGCGGCCGTGCGAGCCAACCCGGCACGTCCGCCGGACCTTGAGGCCCTCTTTCGGGCCGAGATTGAGCTTGCGGCGCACAAGCTGCGCCTCGACCCCGGCAAGCTGGATCCGAAGCTCGCGCTTGCGCTTGCCGTAGCGGGTGTTACTTGGAGCCCGGCGTCTGACGGCAATCTCCTGATTAAGCAGGAGGGCAAGAACTGGACCTACAGCGGTTGGGCAGGAAGGTGGGAGGGTCTGCTGTCTGCGAGCGCATCCGCCGATGCACGCACGGAGTTCGCCTTCGCGCTGTCGCTCATTCTGGACCCTGCGCCCGATGCGGCGAAGGCAAGGCATGCCTTTGGCATCGTGTCGCGCTACGGAGACGGACTGGATCTTGCTCTGATGGGGATTGTGGGCGCTCCGCGCAACGTCCCCCTGCTTCCAAGCCTTCAGTACGCCGCAGCCGATGCCCTCGTATGGAGATGCGATACGCGCCACACCCAGTTCTGGCTTGCGCTCGCCGACTCGGGTGACTCGTACCTGCGCAGTCGCGCCATCGTTGCCATAGGCCTGGTGGCCTACTCCGCCAATCCGGCTGCCTCGGGCGCTGCCGGACGAACCGGACACGTGCCATTCGAGGGCCTGATCGTGCCCGTGCGCGAGTCGCCCATCAGCGCCGCCCAGCGGTTGATGTTCAAGGACGTGCTGATCAAAGCCGCCGATCACAGGTCCTATCGCGTACGGGCGGCGGCGGCGCTGGCCCTTGGGCTGATGGGCGGCGACGAAGCCCGGGACCGGCTCGTTCGGCTGGCGAAGGACCGCACATACATCGTCACGTCAGCGCGGTCGGGCGGCATGCGGACGATTGTCTTCCCGGTACGCGATGTCGCAGCGGCCGCCCTCAAGAGGTACGGAGTGATCGTCCGACCGTCCGGGGGTACGTTCAATGACCGGGACTTCAGGACGGCCACCCGTGGCTGCCGGGACGTCACACGTGACACGTCGGGCATGGTTCGCGGTCTACGCGGCGGGCTCCGGTTCTATGAGGGGCTATGGTAGCGGTCGGGACTGAGGCGCAGGCGGGACGTCTGCGCTACGACCACCGATCAGTTCCCTCACGCGAGCGAGGTCTTCGGGCGTATCAACCGAGAGGGGCGCGGCGCCAACTTCGACCATCCTGATCCGGCAGCCGTTTTCCAGCGCCCGCAGCTGCTCCAGCATCTCGGTCTTCTCGAGGGTCGTCGGCTCCATGGACGCATACGCGACCAGAAAATCGGTCCTGTAGGCATACAGACCGATGTGCTGCATGACCCTGGCCTGCCCATGGCCCGAACGATCATGCGGAATCCTGGCGCGTGAGAAGTAGAGCGCGTCGCCGTTGGCTGCGCAGACCACTTTGACCGTGGCGGGATTGTCCAGCTGATCGGGCGGACACGGCACCATTAGCGAGGTCATCGGCAGGCCGGGATCGGCAATGAGCGGCTCCACTGCGGCATCTATGTGCGCAGGATCAATGAGCGGCTCATCTCCCTGGATATTGACGACAACGTCGGCGTGGGTCGCCCTGCAAGCCTCCGCCAACCGATCGGTGCCCGTCCGGTGCAGGTCGGACGTCATGATGGCCCGTCCGCCAAATGCCTGTACCGCCGCTTCGATCTCCGGGTCGGGCGTCGCCACGTAGACCTCGGACAGATTCCGGGCCATTCGCGCTTTCTCCCAGACGTGCTGGATCATAGGCTTTCCTGCAATGTCAAGCAGAGGCTTGCCCGGAAGGCGTGTGGCCGCCATCCGTGCCGGGATGATCCCGACGATGCACACTCGGTCACTCATATCCATGCCCTCCCCGCAGCTCAGGCATCCCGCCCGCACAGATGCCGGTTGGGATGCCGGCGCACTCTCGTGTTCTGTCCTTCACTCGTTTCCTTTGACGATCTCCAAGCATGCGTGAACCACCATGTCAGGTGTGATACCCGTCATGCAGTCGAATCGCCCGTTGCAGGTGGGCCGACGATAGCACGGACTGCACGACAACCCGAGGTATATTGGGCGGTGCCCCGGGCCGAACGGGCCGCTGTGCCACGGCAGAGTCGGCCCCATCGGACACACCGTTCGGGTCCCGACGAGCGCCGCCACATGCGTCGCGCCGGAGTCGCCTCCGACGAAAACGTCGCTCAGAAACGCCGCCGACGCCAGCTCCAGCAACCCCGTGCGCCCGGCGAGCGACACCGGAGTGCCTCCGGCATCCCGGGCCACAGCCTCGGCATCAGGCACATCGCCCGGACCGCCAAGCAACACCACGCCGAGCCCCGAAGCCTGTAGCGCCCTTGCCGCATCGCTCCAATGCTTGATCGGCCACTTCTTGTTTGGGGCGCTTGCGCCGATGTGCATTGCCGCCATCGGCCGCTTGACGCCGCCCAGGGCTTCCTCCATCCGCTTGAGGGCCGGATTGCGCACCGTCAGGTACTCGGGAGGGTCCTGCGGTAGATTGCGCACCCCCAGCAATCGAGCGAACCCGAAGTTACACTCGGCGACATTGGTGTCGGTCGGCCCCGGCACGATCGGATTGCCGGTCAATCGCCCGCTCAGTTCGCGCCCCGACTGCCAGGTGTACCGGCGTCTTGCCCCTGAAGCCCGCGCCAGAAGGCCGCTCGTCAGCAGGCCCTGCATATCCAGAAGCGTATCGGGCCGGAATCGCCGCAAGGCGAGCGCTGCACGGAAGAGGCCCCTCGCCTTCCTCGGCACATGTATGACTTCATCTACGTCGGGGTTCCCTTGAATCAGCTCCGCCCAGACCGGACGTATGACCCATGCGATGGCACATTCCGGGAAGTCGCGACGAATGGCCCGAACAGTCTGCACGGTTTTCGCCACGTCGCCCAGCGCGCTCATCTTGATCACTGCGATGCGCTCAGGGCGAGCTTCGACGTCCGCCGAGCGAGGGGCGCGGTTCATACGAATCCGCCTCCAGGGGACGAGCGCCAACGGTTGTGGAACCATAGCCACTGTTCCGGATTGCGGCGCACGGCCCGCTCAATCATCTCGTTCAACAGAGTGGTGATCCGCAGCGCTTCGGCCGACCGATCCGCTGTCCTGTCCGCCTCAATCACGCCCTCGACCACCATTAGGAACCGGCCGTCCGGCAGGCGGTCGCACATCCCCACGACGATCTTCGCGCCCGTATGGATAGCCAGACGCGCCGGCCCGTCCACCGTACCGGTCGGTTTGCCGAAGAACGGAACCACCACATCTTCCGCGTTCTGATCGGCCAGGATCGCAACACACCCACCTTTGCGCAATGCAGCCACCATGGGTCTTCCTGCAAGGTCACGGCGAATGGCGATCATTCCGTTGCGCCTGCGCAAACCGGTCATCAGTTCGTTCGTCCGTCTGTCGCGCGCAGCGCGCGCAACAACCACCACTTCGTGTCCGTTGATGGCAAGCCAACGTGCCGCCAGCTCGAAGTTCCCGTAATGTGCGCTGACGAATATGACCCCTGATCCGCTGTTCAGAAGCTCCTGGGCCTTGCTCGCTGCCTCCGCAGACATCGTCACCAGCTCTGCAACGCTCCGGTCGGGCATCGTCGCGAGCTTCATCGCCTCCAATGCGACCATCCCGAAGTGGCGGAAGCTCTCTCTGAGGATTCGCTCGCGCTCGCCGGCCGTAAGCTCGTCCCCGTATGCATACGCGAGGTTTGCCGCGGCAATCGCGCGTCGCCGCTTCGATACGCGTCGAATCAGGTCGCCAAGAAGCGCGCCAAGGCGTTGGACGAAGCGGAGAGAGACCAGGGGCATGAGAGCAAGGATGCCGCGCAGCATCCAGTAGCCAAGAGCCCTACCGATGGTCTTGAGCGTCCTCATACGAAGGCTGATCTCGAAACGGGCGCGCTTGGAAGCCGGGCCATAGCTTGCAACCGCTCGGGTAGACCCGATGCGGATTGCATGGTCCCAGAATCGTGGACCGATTGAACCCGGCCAACCCCAACGCCACTCACACAGGCAGTCCGCGCAGGCGCACTTGGTACTGCCCGGACGCGCAACTTCAGTCGCATGGATTCTGCCGCGGGACTAAAGTGAGCCGCACTGCAGACAACCCTCTTGACATCGTCCACGACCTCGGGAAGCCGGTCCACCTCGTACACCGCATGGACAACGTAGACGGGTGTCGTCCCAGCAATCGGAGGCAGTTTGACCTCGTCCTTCGGCGTCACCAGCGTCAGCTCGGCACCTGAGCGCCTAGCGGCGAGCATCGCCCGATCAAGCCCCGCCGGATCCGGCACATGGTGATCCGGAAAGCGCGTTCGGTGCACCACGTTCGCGCCCAGCGCCGTCACCATGGACTCAAACGCGCCAGGATTGCCTAGCCCGCACATTGTTGCTACGTTCCGACCCTTCAGTTCGCCGGGCTTGAGTCGCCTGTCGCCGTTAACCGACACGATCGTTGCGCATCTGTACTCCCCTCGCGCAAGCCGCTCATGTCCGGCGCATCTCCTGACCCGCTCGAACAATGGGCGCCCGCATTCGCCCGGCAGAGGTCCGCTCAAGATCACCCAGTCGGATCGTCTGAGGTGTCCTGGCGGCTCACGCAAGATTCCCGCCGGCAGCGTCAGTCCGTTGCCGAACGGCCTCGCCGCGTCGAGGAGCGTTATCTCAAGGTCCCTGTGAAGCTGGTAGTACTGCATGCCGTCGTCAAGCACAATCACCTGCGGATCAAACTTGTCCAGCGCCGCCGTCCCGGACTTCCTCCGATCGCGTCCCACCACGACCGGCGTGCCGGGCAACGACGTTGCCAGCAGATACGCTTCGTCACCGGCCTCATCCGGTCCGAGGACCGTCGCGCTGCCATCGGAAACGACCGCGACGTCATTCTCGTTTCTGCCGCGGTATCCCCTGTTGAGGATACAGCATCGCAAGCCCGCATCCGTGAGAGCCCGAGCCAGAGAGATGACAAGCCCTGTCTTCCCCGTGCCGCCGGATGATAGGTTCCCGACGCTGACGACGGCGCACCCAAGGCGATGGCGCTTGCGCAACCCTATGCGGTACGAGAGCAGGTACGCCTTGAGACCGGCCGAGTAAGTCAGCGCGAGAGGAGAGAGCGCCGCCGCGAGCGCCCGCCAGTGAGCCCCGGTCGGTTCGCCCCTCAACGCCCTGACAAGGCCCTCACGCATTGGACTGCTCCGGCGTGCGGCCGGCTTCGGCGCAACAACCGAGGAGCGTTGCCAGCTCGGCGGCGTATCGGACCGCCGCGCCTCGATTCGCGGCGATCAGCGACAAGGCATCTTCCTCAATCCGGCGGCGATGGTCCGGATTGCGCAGTGCCGACACGACCTCGGTGGCCAGTTGCTCGGCCGTCTCTACGAGCCTGCCGACGCCGGCGGCGAGCGCGATCTGAACGGCGTCCCTGAAGTTGCTCGTGTACGGCCCGAACAGCACGCCCTTGCCCTGGGCGAGCGGCTGCAGCAGGTTCTGACCGCCGCCCGGCTGGACGAGGCTGTTCCCTATGAAAGCGATGTCACCGACTGCGTACACTTTCCCCAGTTCGCCAAACGTATCGAGGATGATCGCATCGAACGGTCCGCCTTCGCCCCAGGGGCTTGAGCGCTGACGCTCGGCCGGAGATGACGGATTGCGATGCGAGCGCCGGATTGGCCTGAGCCCGGCCTCGCGCATCCCTGCTTCAACCTCGTCAGCGCGGGCGACATGCCGCGGCGCATGGATCAGAACCGCATTCGGGACGGCAGCCATGACCGCTCGGTGAGCTTCCCAGACCATGCGCTCCTCTGCCGCAATGCGTGTGCTTCCGGCGACCCACACAGGCCCAGCCGCCTCGAGTTCGAGGTCCGCACGGAGCTCCTCGATCTCCTGCGGCGAAAGCGGGCGATCCGCTTCGTCGAACTTGACGTTGCCGAGAGTCCGCACGGCGGTCGGATCGGCGCCAAGGGCAACGAACCTCCTCGCGTCTTCGTCCGACTGGGCAAGCACGACATCATAGGCCGATAGCGCCCAGCGAGTCAGCCAGGCCACCTTCCGGTATCGGGGATAACTACGATCGGATATGCGGGCGTTCACGAGCGCGCACCGGGCGCCCGTCGCCTTCACCGAGCTCAGCAGGTTCGGCCAGATCTCGGTCTCGACGCCAACGAACAGGTCGGGGCGAATCGTATGCGCGGCCTTGCGCGTAAGCCACGGCAGATCGAAGGGCAGATACGCTACCCCGGAGATCAGGCTTCCCACGAGAGCCTCAGCCACCTCCCGACCGCCCGGTGTGATCACGGTCATAATCACCTCGGCGTCGGCTCGCGCCTCCCTGAGCGCCTTGACGACCGGCCTTGCTGCGCCAACTTCGCCAACCGATGCCGCGTGCATCCATATGCGCGGTCGTCCTGAGGCGCTGATGGCTTCCGGCAGTCGCCCCCATCGCTCACTCCAGCCTTCTCGCGACTTGCCTTTCGCAATGCGCCAGGCGAGGTACGCTCCCAGAAACGGCGATGCCGCGGCGATACCCAGATTGTAGGCCGGCAGCGCCAGCGCGAACCGCGGGCCTCTCGCCTGCCCCGTCGCGTAGCGCAGGCGTCTCGCCTGCCCCTTGACCGGCCCTTGTTCGCTCACGTCGGAAACTCGCGCGGATACTCGTACCCGAGCATTTCTTCGGCGCGTCGCTCCAGTCTGTTCAGCTCAAGCTCGAGCTTTTCGGCAAGCTTGTCCTTGGTTGCGTCGTCCGCATCGGGGGCAACGGAGACCGGCTCGCCCACAATCCACGTTGCGCGAGCGAACGGCGCGGGCACCATATACCGATCCCACGAGTTCACCAGCAGGCGAGGTCGAGCGCTGATGCCAACCGGAACCACCGGACATCCCGATTTCTGGGCCAGCAGTAGGGTCCCCATCTGAATCTTGTGCGTCGGACCTCGTGGACCATCGGGCGTGAACGCCAGCGCTCCCCCCTCCCGCAATCGTCGGGCCAGCTCCAATGTCGCTCTGATCCCGCCTCGGCTGGTTGAGCCACGAACCGTTCTGAAGCCGAAGCGCTGAAAAATGCGGTTCTGCATCTCGCCGTCACGCGAGAGCGAGATCATCACCCAGTAGCCGCGATGCCGCAGAACGTTCGCCGGGATGAGCGTCCTGCCGTGCCAGGTGATCATGATGACGCCGCCGCCGGACCTGAGCAGGCTCTCGAGCCGGTCGTGGCCTTCGTAGTGAATGCGGAGGGTCATGCCAATGAGCCGCGCCACAGCCCATGCCACCGCTGCCAGGACGCGCGCCCTCAGCGGCGCTCCTCCCCCCGATGGCGGAGCGGCAGGCGTTCGCGCTCCCGCCTCCACACTCGTCTCAGCGCGCGGCGTCTCGACGCCTCCCGACGGTTTCTTATCCGTGTCCGCCATGCGTCAGCCGGCCAGTTCCGCCCTGAACTGCATGTTGTAGAGCTGTGCGTAGAGACCGTCTCGGGCCAACAGCTCGGCATGCGGGCCGCTCTCGACGATCCGCCCCTGATCGAGGACCAGAATCCGATCGGCTCCGAGGATGGTCGAAAGGCGGTGCGCGATGACGATTGTGGTTCTACCGCGCATCAGCTGGTCGAGCGCCTCCTGAACCAGAGCCTCGGATGAGGCGTCCAACGACGATGTGGCCTCGTCGAGGATGAGCAGGCGAGGATCGGTGAGAATGGCGCGCGCTATTGCGATGCGCTGCCTCTCGCCGCCCGACAGCCTTACCCCACGCTCACCGACGACCGTGTCAAACCCTTCGGGCATGGAGTCAATGAAGAACGCATTGGCCGCGTATGCGGCTTTGCGAATGTCCTCGTCGGAGGCATTGCGCCGGCCATAGGCGATGTTGTCCCTGAGCGTACCGGCAAAGAGCCACGTTTCTTGCGGCACAATACCGATCTGCCGGCGCAGCGTCTCCAGCTTGACGTCGCGAACATCAATGCCGTCAATCCTGATCGTTCCGTCAACGACATCGTAGAACCGCGGAATCAGGTCTACCAGCGTGCTCTTCCCTGCGCCGCTGTGGCCGACCAGAGCCACTACCTCACCCGGCTGAACTTCGAAGCTTATGTCCCGAAGAACCATCGGGCCGTCGCCGTAGCGGAAGCTGACGTTTTCCATTTCGACATGCCCGCGCACGGGCGGCATCTCAATGGCGTCAGGCTTCTCCTGAACTTCGCTTTCCTGGTCCAGAACCTCGGTGAAGATGCGCTGTGTCGCCGCCATTGCCTGTTGCCGCGTGTTGTTGATGCCGCCGAGATCGCCGACGGCGCGCGCCAGCGTCTGCAACGCCAGCACGAACATGCCGAGGCCTCCGAGCGTCATCTTGCTGAGCGGCTCAAGCCCCTGGCTTTCGAGACGAGCGTTGCGCACAACTTCGTTGCCGGCAAGGAATATGACCAGAGCGATGCCGAAAGCGCCGAGGAACTCGATCACGGGGCGCAGGCGAGCGCTCTGCTTGACGCCGCTGATGACGTTGTTGACGGTCTTCTCGTTCTCACGACTGAAGCGCCGGATTTCATGGTCTTCCGTTGCGAACGACTTGATGATGCGCACACCGGCGAGCGTCTCTTCGGCGATGGTGGTGATATCGGCGAGGCTGATCTGGACCAGATCCGATATCTTGCGGATCTTCTTTCCGATGCGTGAGATGGCGAAGCCCATGAGCGGCACGACAACCACGGCGGCAAGCGTCAGACGCCAGCTTGTGTAGAAGAGGAGAGTCAGGCAGGCGATAATGTGAAGCGGAGCCGCGACGACATCGCGGATCGTCATGGTGGCGTTCTGGATTACGGGCAGATCATTGGTGAGTGTCGACATGATGGCGCCGGTCCGGCGCTGGTTGAAGAACGACAGCGACAGACTGTGCAGGTGCGAGAAGATCTGCTCGCGCAAGGTGGCGGTAACCCGCTGGGCGACGAGTGAGAGAAAGAACGTCTGTCCATACGCGAGAAGCCCTTTGATGACGAAGACGCCGACCACGACCATGCACACGAAGTTCAGGCGGCCGACTTCCTCGCCCGCCATAGCGTCTACGGTCAGCTTGATGCCTACTTTGAGAGCCGCGTCAACTCCCGCGACGCCCGCGGCACACAGCAAGCCGGCCATGATCGTGCGCCGGTGCGGGCGCAAGTACGCTAAGAGCCTTCGCTGGGTTTCCCGCTCCTGCATGCGCACATCCCCCTCGAAGGTCCGCTCCGATGTCCCAGTCATGCCGGACCGTCCATTCGTCCATCATGCCTACGCAGCACTGCCTTGCTCCAATCCTCCCTCGCCTTGCGGCATCTCGAAAGCGCACCCTCACCTCGCGTCAATGCGGTCCGATCCCTTCTCGGCTCAGGCCCAGCACCATCCGGGCTGTCCTGGCGCATGCGCCCGGTTGCCCAAGCAGTTCACGAACCGCCCTCAAGTCGTCTCGGACGCGCGCAGCCGTCTCGGGCTCCAGAAGATACCGAAGGAGCCCATCGGCCATGGCCCCGGGCGTCGCGGCTTCCGCGATCAGCTCGCGCACGATGCGGCGCCCCGCGACAATGTTTGGAAGCCCCACATGCTCAATGCGTCCGATCCGTCGCACGGCATACTCGAGCCGCATGAGGCCCGATCCCCTGTAGATTATGACCATTGGGACCCCAAGTATGGCTGCTTCCAGCGTCGCTGTGCCGGAACACACGATCGCCGCATCTGCATGCGCCAGCGCATCGTGCGTCCAGCCGCGAACCGCCACTGCGCCTGCCATGCCCGAAGGTTCCCGCGGCTTGAGCAGTCCCATGAACGGCTGCGGCACGCCATCCAAGACGGCGCCGGGCACGCTTCCCGGCTCACCTCCCGCGAGGGCAATCACGATCTGCAACTCGGGCAGCTTGGTCCGTGCAAGGACTGCAGCATCGAACATCGCCCCGGAGTTGTGAGCGAGTTCAGCGGTCCTGCTGCCCGGCAGCAGTGCGGCGACCGGCCGTTCGGGATCGAGGCCCAGGCTCGAGAGGAAAGTATGGCGGTCCAATCGCGGCCTTGCGATATCGAGCAGCGGATGGCCGACGAACTCGGCCGACGCTCCGGCTGCCTTGAGACGCTCTGCCGACCACGGAAACTGGGTCGCGATCCGATCGGTGACGGCCGCAAGCCCGACAGGCAACGGCCCGGCCTTGCGCCACGAGCCCGGGGGCATGAAATAGAGCACTTTGAACCCCCTCGCCTTGCACCAGCGACAGACAGGCACATTGAACGCACCGAAGTCTATGGGCACGACCACCGACGGCCTCCTCTGCTCGATCGCGCGCAGCAGACGAGGGAAAACCCGGAACCTGAGTCTGGGCGCAACCCTCAGCGACTGAACGACGCCGATGGCCGCCCATCCCTGAATGTCCTCGATGATCTCGACGCCTGCATGGCGCATTCGAGGGCCGCCCAAGCCCCAGATCGCGCACGCCGGGTCCTGGCCACGCAGCTCCGTGGCCAGCATCGCTCCGAATGCATCGCCCGACGACTCGCCGGCCAGTATCGCTACGCCGGCACCCATCGTGTCACCCTCGCCGCGGATCTTCAGTCGCGGCGTGGCTCGTTGCCGCGTCCGGCGTAGCCGCTGCGTGTGCCGCGCATGAAGGTGAGCAGGTAGTCCAGTTCCTCGCTCATCTCGAGTTCGTCCTCGATGCGAGCAATGGCCTGAGACAGATTCAGGTCCGATCTGTACAGCAGCTTGTAGGCCTGGCGCAGGATCGTTCGGGACGCCGGCGGAACCCCGGAGCGGCGCAGCCCGATCTTGTTAAGGTCAATGACCCGGGCAGGCACGCCATCCGACAGCATGAAGGGCGGGACGTCCTGGTTGACCTTGCTCAGACCGCCAAGCATGGCGAGCTTCCCGATGCGACAGAACTGGTGGATGCCCACCATTCCGCCGAACACCGTGTTATCCTCGACCGTTACGTGGCCCGACATCCCCACATAGCTGGCAATCGTGTTGCCGTCCCCGATCTCGCAGTTGTGGCCAACGTGGGCGTACGCCATGAACATGTTGTCGTTGCCGATCCGCGTCGCTGTCCCCTCTCCGACCGCGCGATGGAGCGTCACGCATTCCCTGATGATGTTGTTGTCGCCAACGACAAGCAGGCTCTTTTCGCCACGGTACTTGTGGTCCTGCGGCTCGCCGCCAAGCACCGCGCCGGGCCAGATGGAACACTTGCGGCCGATCCGCGTGCCGGGCATGACACACACGTGGGCTTCCAGCCTGGTGCCCTCTCCAATGTGGACGTCATCGCCGATATAGCAGAAGGGGCCGACGGTGACCGTATCGGCAAGATAGGCTCCTGCGTCCACGATCGCCGTCGGATGAATGAGGCGGGCCATCCGTCAGTCCCCCTCCGTCGTTTCGGGCGTCGGCAAGTCGGCCTGAGGCCGCGGATCAATGAGCATGAAATGCATCTCGGCCTCTGCGACGGGCTCGCCCTCGACCTCGCCACGCAGAGTGACCTTCCCGACCCGATTGCGGAAGTAGATCACGTTCACCTCGGTCTTGAGCGTGTCACCGGGCACGACAGGCCTGCGAAACCGAACGTTGTCTATCCTCGCGATCACGGGGATCGTGTTGCGGAGCCCCGGGGCGGACAGCATCAAGACGCCGCCGACCTGCGCCATGGCCTCGATGATGAGCACCCCGGGCATGATGGCCTGCCCCGGGAAGTGCCCATTGAAGAAATCCTCATTGATGGTGACGTTCTTGACGCCCACTGCCCGTTTGCCGGGCTCCATTTCCAAGATCCGGTCCACCAGCAGCATCGGATACCGATGCGGCAGGCAAGCCCTGATCTGCTCCACGTCTAGCATATTCGCCTCCTCATCCTGGCCGGTTCACCGCAGATGCCGCTGCGAGCCGCCCCACCAGCCGTGCGTTGACCGCATGACCGGGTCGAACAACGGTAACGTGCGCGCAAAGGCGCATACCAAGGACTGCCAGGTCCCCCAGCAAGTCCAGCATCTTATGCATCAGACACTCCTGAGGCATTCGAAGCTCATCGGAGAAACGATCGTCGTAGACGATCAGCGCGTTCTCCAAACTGCCTCCCCGCGCCAGTCCGGCGTCCAGTATCGCCTGCACCTCATGATACATCGCGAAAGTCCTGGCCGGCGCAAGTTCCCGCTCGAACACCGACTTCCCTATCTGCCGAGTGGCCGCCTGCACTCCTAACACCGGAGGCGCGTAGTCGGTGACACACGTAAGGCGCAGGCTCGCATTCGGAACGGCAACGGCGCCCGAATCTCCAAGAGTCACGGCAACGGGTTCCTCGAGGTGAAGTTCCGATGCAGGCCTGCCCAGGCTCACCGATCCTGCCGAACGGAGCAGGGCAGCCCACTCCTTGGCGCTGCCGTCCAGAATCGGCACCTCCGGTCCATCCACCTGCACGACCACATTATCTATGCGCATACCC
>JBBIQU010000032.1:0-5651 GCA_037442185.1 Chthonomonadales bacterium
CTTCGTCCTACAGCCTTCTACTTTCGTCCTTCAGCCTTCTTCCTTCGTCGTTCAACCTTCTTCTTTCGCCCTTCAGCCTTCAGCCTTCAGGACGGCGCATAGGAGACGACCCTTGAGACGCCGGGTTCTTGCATGGTAACTCCGTACCATCGCGGAGCGTGCTCCATGGTCGTCGGGTTGTGCGTGATGACGAGGAACTGCGTGTCTTGCGCATAGTCGGCGACGAGCTGGGCGAACTTGTCCACATTGTGGCCGTCAAGGGGCGCATCAACTTCGTCGAGCACGACGAACGGACTCGGGCGAACGGTCAGAAAGCTGAACAGCAGGGCTGTCGCGGTCAGGGCGCGTTCGCCGCCCGACAGGAGTGTGAGGCTCGTGGCTTTCTTGCCTGGCGGCTGAGCAATGACCTCGATGCCGGTTTCGAGCAGGTCGTCGGGATTGGTCAGCACCAACCGAGTCCTTCCGCCGCCGAACAGCCGTTCGAAGAGACGACCGAACTCCCTTGAGACTGCCTCGAATGTCTCCATGAACACTGCGCGGGTGCTGCGGTCAATCTCAGCCACGGTCTCTCGAAGCGAAGCCGAAGCGGCCTGCAGGTCGGCACGCTGAGTTTCGAGGAACTCGTAGCGTTCCGAGAGGCGGCGGAACTCTTCGGCAGCCCCGGTATTCACGGCGCCCATGGCCCGGATCTCCCGACGAAGGCGGATGATCTCGTTCATAGTGTCTTTGTCCATGTCGCCCGGATCTGGGGCGCCCAGCGCCTCCTCGAGAGACATGCCGTAATCGTCGGCCAGCTTCTGCGCGCTCTGCGCCACTCTGATCTCGAGACGCGCAATACGGAGTTCCTCTTCATGCAGGCTGTCCATGGTGACGCGTCGCTGCTCTGAGATGCTCTTGATCTCGGCGGCTATGGCGAAGCTCTCCTCGAGCCTGCGTTGCCGCTCTTCGCGCCATCCGCTATGCGCCGATTCACACTCTTCGAGCTTTCGACGGGCATCTGCAGATGCTGCTTCGAGGGTGACCCTCTCTCGGTCACATGTGGCGATGGTCTGCGAGATTGCCTCGCGCTGTGTCTGCTTGGCGGCACGCAACTCCCGCAGCTGTTCGATTGTGTCTGTGCTGCGCTTGAGCGCCGCTCGAGCAGCTCGCGCCTGCTCCGAGAGTCTGCCGACTTCAACTTCTACTGCCGCCGATCGGGTACGGGCGTCTTCCAGCGCCCGCGCGGCTTCTGCGAGTTTCCGGTCCGCCTCGGCAGTATCGGCATCGGCTTCGGTGTCCTTGCGGTCGTGCGCTTCGAGCTGCGCAACCCATTCCGCTTCCTCGCGACGAAGATCGGCCAGCGTTCGCTCCAACCTCGCAACGTCAGCCACGAGGTCATCGGCGCGACGGCATTCGGTCGCAAGGGCACGCTCCTGCGCCGACGCGTCCCGGCGCGACTCGAGCAGGGCCGTATGAAGCTTTGCGCTGTCCTGGGCAGCCCCTGCGGCAGACGCGCGGGCGTCGCCGAGCGCAGCGTCCGCTCGCTCGAGCTCCCGGGTGAGGTCATCGAGCGTCTGCATCAATCGCTCAGTCTCGACGCCAAGATCGTCTATCTCGCCTTTGCGGCTCACCAGGCGCGATGCCTTGCCGCCGATGGAACCGCCCGTCAGCGCGCCTCCCGGCGTCAGCGTTTCGCCGTCGAGAGTAACGAACCGACGCCATCCTTGGAGCATGTGCCTCGCCGATGTGGCGGAGTTCACCGTATCGAATACGGCCACTCGGCCAAGCAACAGGTTGACGGCAGGCGCGAACTCCGCATCGAACTCGACGAGCTGAGCGGCCGCTCCGAGCGCTCCTGGCGCTCGGTGGATCGGCGAGCGGTCCAGTGTCTTGGGCGGATCGAGGATGTTCAGCGGCAGGAATGTCGCGCGCCCGAGCCGGCCCTGTTTGAGCAAGGCGATCGCCGCGCGGGCTTCGTGATCCGAGGAGCAGATCAGGGACTGAGCGTCGGAGCCGAGGGCCACCTCGATGGCGGTACGAAGCTTCTCGGGGACCCTCAGCACGTCTACGACGGTGCGGAATCTTCCCTGGAGGGATCCCTTCCGACAAGCATCGAGGACTGCCCGGACGCCCTGATACAGACCTTCGCCGGACTCGTGAAGCTCGTTCAGCGTACGAAGGCGGGCCGATACTTCCACCAGGCGCCGACGAGCTGCTTCGACTGCTGACGAGGCAATGGCGCGCGCGTCTTCGGCCTCCCTGACGGCGGCATCGGCAACCGCCTGCCGCTCCGCCGCCGTCCGTGTCTCGGCCTCAAGGTCGCTGACGAGGCGCTGGGCGTCCTTGACATCGGCCTCGGCGCGGGCGACAATGTGCGCCTGCCGCTCGACATCGGCCCGCGTCTCGTCGAGACGCCTCTGGGTCTCACCGATTCGTGCTCTGCACGCGGCGAGCGCCGTTTCGCGCGTTGACCGTTCGGCGAGCAGGCGGCGCTGCTCCTGTGCGCGGTCGCGTCCCTCCTGTTCGGCATTCCGGAAGGCGAGTTCCGCTGCCGCGAGGTGCGCACGCGCCTCGGCAAGCTCCGAGTTCCGAGCCCGCTCGTCGGCGTCGAGGCGGTCGGACTTGGCTTTGTCCTTCCTGATCTCAGCCTCCAACGCCTGTTCACGCTCGAGAAGGTCGCGTATGTCCTGCTCAAGGGTCGCGGCGGACGCTTCGGCGTTGCGGGTCCGTTCCAGCGTCAACTGGAGCTCATGTTCGGTTCGCTCGACTTGCGTGGTGGCGCCCTGACGCGCGAGGCTTGCCGCCTCCAACTCGGTCTCCGCTTCGCCGAGGCGCTCACGCGCCGCAAGGTTGCGCCGTTCCAGTCCGGCCAGTCGGTCATCGAACTCACGGACCGCCTCAATGTCCATGGCGCGATCATGTCGAGCGGCATAGAGCTCGTAGTCGGCTCGCTTGACCTCGCTGATCAGCACGCCGATCTCGATGGCCCGTAGCCGCTCGGTCATGGCGATGTAACGTTCGGCGATCTGAGCCTGACCTCGAAGGGGTTCGATCTGCCTGTCGAGCTCGCGCACAATGTCGTTGACCCTGGTCAGGTTTGCCTCGGCAGTTTCGAGCTTGCGCATGGCCTCGCGCTTGCGGGTGCGATACTTCTGAACGCCGGCCGCTTCCTCGAAGAGTTCGCGCCGATCCTCGGGTCGCGCCGAGAGAACGGCGTCCACTTCGTTCTGGCTGATGAACGAGTACGCGCCGCGGCCCATGCCGGTGTCGAGAAACAGATCAACGATGTCCTTGAGCCGGCACTGCGTTCCGTTCATCGTGTAGCGACTCTCGCCCGAGCGATAGATGCGCCGCGTTATTTCGATCTCGGCGTATTCGACCGGCAGGCTGTTGTCGCTGTTGTCAACCACCAGCCGGACTTCGGCCATACCCATGGGCTTGCGGCGCTCGCTGCCGGAGAAGATGAAGTCGCGGCCCTCGGAGCCTCGGAGCAGGCGAGGGTTCTGCTCGCCGAGGACCCAGAGCAGCGCATCGGCGATGTTGCTCTTGCCGCAGCCGTTCGGACCGACAACAGCCGTAACGCCGTCGCCGAGCTCGATGTCTGTCTTGTCAGCGAACGTCTTGAACCCGGCAAGAGAGAGGCGTTTGAGTTTCACCGGCTGGCCTGAGAGGGAGTAGTGCCGATTATACCCGTCCGGCACGGGGCGAAGGTTGCCACATGGGGCGCGGCGAAACCGTTGGCGGCCCGAGCCCGTAATGTCGCCGGTGATCCCGGTGATGCGGCCGTGCGCCGTAATCCGAGAGGTGGGAATGATAAGCCTTCGACGTGCGCTCCGTTATGTGGTTCCGTACTGGCGCTGGCAAGTGGGTGCGCTAATGTGCGCCCTGCTGGTTACGGCATCCGAGTTCGTCTGGCCATGGATGAACAAGGTGCTGATTGACGAAGTGATGTGGCCTCGGGCGGGGGATGGCCCACAGCGCATCGCCGCCCTCGAAGGGCTTATTTTGGTGACGGTGCTGGCGATGGTGGCCGGCACGCTGCTGGGCCTTGCCAGAGCCTACATGTTCGCAATGGTGAGCGAGCGTGCGGCGGCTGACCTCCGGCGCGATCTGTTCAAGCACCTTCACCTTCTCCCGATGGCGTACTACGATCGGCGCAAGACCGGCGGGATCATGTCGGTCGTGCAGAACGATGTCGAGGCCCTGCAGGGGCTGTATGCCTCAACGATCGTCGAGGTGCTGACCAACTCGCTGATGGTCATCGTCGCCTCAGGGCTCCTCATATGGCGAAATCCGACGCTCGCCGCAATTGGGCTGCCGGTGCCCCTGCTGTTTGCCATCGCGTTGGCCCTGTTCGGGCGGCCGTTGCGCAACGCCGGCAGGCGAGTTCGCGACGATACCGGGGCCGTTCAGGAGGTTCTGCAAGAAAGCATTGCAGGGGTACGCGAAGTGCGGCTGTTCGGACGCGCCTCCTCGGAGCTGAAACGGTACATGGACCGCGTAATGCCGCTCGTGGGGTCGCGCATTCGTCAGTCAGTGCTGGGCACCGCGAACGGAGCGCTCGCTCGCCTGATCGCGATGGGGGGCATGACCGTCGTCCTCGCGATTGGAGCTCGGATGGCGATTGCGGGGACGATGTCGGCGGGTGACGTCATCCTGTTCCTGACGGTGTTGGGGATGCTGTTCGGTCCCGCAAGCGCTTTCGTGAACCTGTATGCCGGCATCGCCGTTGCCATGGGAGCTGCGGACCGTATCTTCGAGTTCGTTGACGCGCCGGTTGAGGCCAGGACAATGGGAGATCGGCAGATGAAGGCCCGAGTGATTCCCGCCCCGAGCCCGAACGGCCATCAGCCTGCGATCGCCTTTGATAACGTCGTGTTCCGGTACGATGACGATGGGCCGGTCGTGCTTTCGGACATCAGCCTCCAGATCATGCCCAACGAGGTCGTTGCCCTGGTGGGACCCAGCGGTTCCGGAAAGACTACTCTGGTATCGCTCATACCGCGACTGTACGAGGCCAACGAAGGCGTCGTGCGTGTGTTCGGCAGGGACGTCAGGGAGTACGATCTGGGCGACTTGCGGGGCCGCATAGCGTTTGTCCCGCAGGAACCATTCCTCTTCGGGACGAGCGTTGCCGAGAACATCAGGTTCGGACTGGTTGGCGCGACGGATGACGATGTGGCGGCGGCGGCGCGAGCTGCGAACGCTCAGGAGTTCATCGAGGCGCTGCCGGACGGATACGCGACCGAGGTGGGTGAGCGCGGCGTGAGGCTATCGGTGGGGCAGAAACAGCGTCTGGCGGTCGCGCGCGCCGTCCTGCGCGATCCCGACATCCTGGTCCTCGACGAAGCTACGTCCGCCCAGGATTCGGAATCGGAGAGCCTCGTTCAGCAGGCGATCGGGCGGCTCATGCGGAATCGGACGTGCATCGTGATCGCGCATCGCCTCGCGACGGTTCGGCGCGCGGACCGCATTGTCGTTCTGGATCGCGGCCGCATCGCGGAACATGGCAGGCATGCTGACCTCCTGAGGTCCAATGGTCTGTACGCCCGACTCCATTCGATGCAGTTTGGGGCTCACGAGCCTGTGCCGGAGGTTGCCGGCTGATCGGCGCGCAGGCCGACGAACTCCGGGGCGGTCTCTGAGTGCCTATCGTATCCGGTACAGGTGGA
>JBBIQU010000032.1:5702-20846 GCA_037442185.1 Chthonomonadales bacterium
GGTATCGTGCGACCCTCTCCGATCACTTCGACGGCTGCGCCGGCCCGGGCCCTCGGCAATGCGAATGCGGCCCGAACGGGTGCGTTTACCATGCCAACGGCGAACACGTAGGCGTCTCGGCCGCTCCGCTTGCCCACAGCCGCGATGACCTGTCGGTCCTGCCTAGGGCCGTCGAGGACAGCAACGCCAACCTTCTCGTCGGGAGCGTTGATGATCGGCGCGAGCCGCGTGATCTCGGCGTTGAGGGCGGTCACCCCCTTCAGCATTTTCGGGTCATCCAGCAGAGCAGCTTCATTGAACTTCGGCTTGAACTCATGGACGAAGTAGATCAGCCCTCGTGACCCGTTGACGATGGCCATCCAGGCCTGCGACCGGACCTGGTCCGGCGTCGGCTTGCGCTCGCCGTTCTCGATGCGGGTGCATTCCAGGCAGTTCCAGATGATCTTCCGACCTTCGGTCCACTTCTTAAGGCGCTCTACGCCTGCTCCGACGTACCACATATAGTCCACGGGCTTCGGTTTGTCGAGCCCCGCGATGGGATAGACATCGAAGGATACGATGTCTCCGCCATGGACGTATGTCTCGTAATCGGAGAGCTTGGCGCCCGAGCCGCGACCCACCCAAGTGTCGTTGATGACTCCCTGACCGAGGTTGAGGAGAACCGGCCGTGATGGGTCGGCCTTGCGGATGCGCTCGTAATGCTCAACAACCCGTGCCGGCGGGACGCACGGGCCCCATGTTTGGCTGCCCGTCGTTGGATCAGTGACCGGCTGAGCGTTATCCGGTTCGTCTTGCTGAAGCCAGCCGACGATCGTGGGGTCATCGAGGCGCTGGAGCGCGAACTCGTTCTGGTCGCAGATCACGGGCATCCCGGCTTGCTTCAGTGATGCAAGTTGAGCCGCAGTTGGTCCCTTCCACAGGCCGACATACAGGTTGAAACCGGCGGCCTTGTAACGTGAGGCGTTGGCGGGGTCCTGCAGCCAAACGGCTATCGGGAAGTGGTTACCGCCCATCGCAGGGCCTCGGGCCCATTGTGGGGCAGGTTGCTGTGCCAGGGTCAACGCAAAGACAGTCGCCATGATGTGCACCATCGGCGGGTACCTCCGAAAGCGGTCCGGAATGGTCGCGAGCGTCACTCCTGACCTTTATCTTCGACGGGTCGGACGAGCATTCCTACGTCGCCTGTCGGGGGCGCCTCGACTGGCCTGAGCAAGAGTTCCTCGGGCGCACCGGGCGCAGACGCCGGACGGAGCAGCCGTGAGACCTCCTTGGCGCGCTCCGCTCGCTGCTTGACGAGGGGCGCCACTTCGGCTGCGGTCGAGCGAATCGCCTCCGGGAAGTGCGGCGCCTGGAGCTTTTCGGTGATGTGAATCGAGCCGGCGCCGCCAATGTGCATGAGGGCTCGCAGCACCGCTATGCAGAGAGCGTTCCGGGCATCCTGCACTTCACGCGCGGGTTCCTGTCCCGCGCCGGCCTCCGCCAGCTCCTTCGCCTCGTAT
Organism: Chthonomonadales bacterium; assembly: GCA_037442185.1. Lineage (GTDB taxonomy): Bacteria > Armatimonadota > Chthonomonadetes > Chthonomonadales > CAJBBX01 > JAAYVH01. Next base: position 7,202 of record JBBIQU010000032.1, read on the forward strand.
TCAGTCAGGATCTGAACAAGCTGATTCTCGGTGCCTGCCGGCATGTTGCCTTCGTGTTCTGCGGTCACGTTCGGCAGCAGCCTCGTGAGCGAGTTCAGTGACGCCGATCGGACAGCGGCGCAACCGGGGCGATTGCGGTCGCTTATCGCGCACGCAAGGTCCCCGATCGCGGGTACGCACTCCAGCAGGCCCAGCGACGCGGCTGCCTGCGCCCGCACGGCGTTGAGACGTGCATCCTTGACTAGAAGATAGGCGAACATGGGCAAGGCCCATGCCGCGCCGATCGAGCACCCAAGCGTGAGCGGTCCGGTACATCCGTTCAGCGACCAGTTGCGCGTTCTGAGGATGGCTGCCAGTGCGCGAATGATGCGAGGTCTGTGCTCGGGATCACACCGGGCTCGACCCAGAGCCCACGCAGCGGCAAGCGCTGCTTTCCATCGGCGGGTGCCGTAGCCGCCCGCCGCGGCGATCAACGCTCGAACTTCGCCATCGTTGATCTCATTTCCCGATGCGACGCGCTCGACGACGGCCTTGATCGGCTCATTGGGGCCGAGTTCGCGAAATCGGGGCGGCAGAGCAGGCGCATCCACGTGTGCGGCAGCTGTCTGCGGAACTCTGAGATGATCGCCAAGGCGCGTTGCTTGCTCGCGCAAGACGGTAAACATGCCCATGCTATCAATGATACGCCAGAAGGGGCGCGTTGGGTGACGGCGGAACTCGCCGGTCTGACGCCGAAAATCGGACTGATGGGCGACCCGTGGCGCGGCGATCCATAGCCGCAGGTCGGCAATGAACGCTGAATGGATGAGAGGCTTTGACAGGCCCCGTATCGCCCGGGTAGATTGGCCCGTGAGTTCAACCAACCGCATGGAGACCCAATGTGCCCCAACATGCTCGGATCACGACCCTACTCGGCACAGCGCTTGCGTGTGTGGCGATGCCGATGATTGAGGCAGGCGCGACAGGCGCGACACACTCGGCTGCGCCCCAAGTCAGGAACCTGAAGGAGCTTGACGGCATTGTCCGGCGGGGCCTCGAGGAGCGGCGGTATCCGGGAGCCGTGTTGATTGTCGGCAGAGGGTATCGGACGATGTATGCGCGCGCTTTCGGGAGGCATACGTATGACGAAGGCAGCCCTCCCATGCGCATGGACACGATCTTCGATCTCGCGTCGGTGTCAAAGGTGGCGGGGGGCACGCCGGCAGCCCTCACACTTGTTGAGGACGGCACACTCAGGCTCGATGATCGTGTGCAGGATCATCTGTTCGGCTTCGGCGTCAAGGGCAAGCACGATGTGACGATGCGTGACCTGCTGACGCATGTGTCGGGGCTCAAGGCTTACGAGAGCTACCAGGTGGTGGAACGAACGCGTCAGCCCGGCGAGAGCCATGCCGATGCTCTGTATCGGCACTACGCGGGACTTCCTCTCGCGTATGCGCCGCGGACGAAAATGGTCTACAGCTGTCTCGACCTGCAGACGACAGCCGCGATTGTGCAGAGACTGGCGGGTCAGCCACTTGAAGAGCTATTGCGGCGCAAGATATGGCGCAAGCTCGGGATGAGAGATACCACCTACCGTCCAGGCGGAGCCCAGATCAGACGATGCGCGCCGACCGCCATCGGTCCGGACGGAGGTCCCGTGCGCGGGATTGTCCATGATCCGCTGGCCCGGTACCATGGCTCGGACGCGTACTGTCCGGGCAACGCGGGGTTGTATTCCACGGCGGGCGATCTTGAGCGGTACGTCAGGATGATCTTGAACGACGGCCAATGGCGGGGAGTGCGCGTGTTCCGACCGGACACGGTGCGCCTGATGACGACCGTCCAAACGCCCGAAGGTGTCCGGCCGGCGCGCAGCATAGGCTGGGCGGTCTACAACGAACCGCCCTATCAAGCACACGCGCAGACGGACCCCACGCGACGCACCATCGGACATACCGGCTATACCGGAACCTGGCTGTGGCTCGACCCCACCAGCCGGGTCTACATCATCTTCTTGACCAATCGGGTCTTCCCGAGCCCGTCATTCAACGGAGGCGAAGGCGGATCCATTGACGGGATTCGAGCGGACATCGCTCGGGCCGTCATCGGAGCGCTCATCGCACACCAATGACGGCCCGATGGCGGACCGGTCAAAGCGTTTAGCCCGTCGGCACGCCGGCCCGCTCGAAACAGCCGCGTAGCGCGTCTGCAGCCCACGATGCGGCATTGCCGAACGGCTCAGGGGTGACCGGACCGTCGTAGCCGATCTCGGCCAGCGTGCGCAGGAAGCCGGAGATGTCAATGACCCCCGTCGCGCCCGGCAGGCACCGCTTGTTGTCCACATGATCTTCCAACGGGACGCCGCGCGGCGCATCGTTGACGTGGACATAGACGATATCGGCGTTGGTCAGCTGGCGGAGCTCGTCGAGCGTGCCGCCGGACGTGTACCAGTGCCAGCAGTCGAGGAGCAGGCCGACATTCGGCCCGATCTCGCGACCGAGCTCCACCATATCGAGCATCTTGTAGACGAAGGGGTACTTCAGTCTGTCTCGGATGGTCTTCGGACCGATGAACTCCAGTCCCAACCGGCAACCGTGTCGGGCCAGCGCCTCGGCAATGGGTCCGAACCGCTCGATGTGGAACCGTCTGTTCTCGGCCGTCGGAGTGTTATCGCTGCCCGGCATGAGCCACGTCATGGTGCGGCTGCAGCCGATGGCGTTCGCTGCCGCGGCCAGTCCGTCAAGCTCGGCAACGCCTTGCTTCCATTCGTCCTCCGGAGCGTTCCAGCGTACAGGCAGGCCGAAGCCCGCCGGTTTGGTGCCCGCTCCCGAGAACAGGGCTTTGACATGATCGGGTCCATGTTCTTGCACGAGCTTGGCTACCTCGTGAATGCCGACTTCGACGCCTCCGTAGCCGGTGGATCTCGCGATATCAATCGCCTCCTGCAGGGTGCTGACCTTCAAGCCCAATGCGCCCGGGCTCAGCGCCATATACATACCTGTCTCCCATGGATCGCCGGGACGTGCCCAGCGCTTAGTGGGTGAGGTTTCGCTTCGCCGCTTGCCGCTTCCTGCCATTCGAGCGTGCAACCTTATGTGATGCCCTGCGTATGGATACATGACACGACGTGCTACGGGACGTTCAGGCTGTGGAGGTACAGGCAAAGTGAAATGGGCTTGGAAGATCGGCCAGTATGCGGGCATTGCGGTCTACATCCATGCGACCTTCGTTCTACTGATTGTATGGATCGGAATAAGCCATCTCGTTGGCGGCGAAACGGTTAGCGCGGCTCTTGGCGGCATAGGTTTCATTGTGGCGCTTTTCGGCTGCGTACTGCTGCACGAGTTCGGCCACGCCCTCGCCGCGCGCCGAATGGGCATTCGCACACGGGACATTACTCTGCTGCCGATCGGCGGCGTCGCCCGCTTGGAGAGGATGCCGGAGGACCCGCGTCAGGAGCTCTGGGTCGCCGTGGCCGGGCCGCTGGTGAACGTCGGCATTGCAGCCGCCCTGGTGGTCTGGTTGCTGGTCAGCAACGCACTGGTGCCGCTTGGGGCGCTCACTGTGGCGACGGGGTCGTTCCTTGAGCGTCTGCTGGTTGTCAATCTGGTTCTCGTCGGCTTCAACATGATCCCTGCCTTCCCGATGGACGGGGGAAGAGTGCTGCGCGCCCTGCTGGCCATGCGCATGGAGTACACGCGAGCTACGCAGACCGCGGCCGGTCTCGGTCAGGGACTTGCCATGCTGTTCGGTCTCTTCGGGCTGCTCAGCGGCAACTTCATGTTGCTCTTCATTGCGTTCTTTGTGTGGATTGGCGCCGCGCAAGAGGCGAGCATGGTCCAGATGAAGTCGGCGCTGGGCGGGATTCCGGTCAGCCAGGCGATGCTCACGAACTTCGAGACAGTTGCGCCGACCGATCCCCTGAGGAAGCCGGTTGAGCTTCTGCTGAAGGGCTTTCAGCAGGACTTTCCCGTCCTCTGGGGAACCGAGCTGATTGGAGTGCTTACGCGAGCCGACCTGATTGGTGGACTCAGCGAGAAGGGGGCCGATGCCACCGTCCAGGATGTCATGCGCCGGGACTTCATTGTCGCAGACCCGCATGACATGCTCGAAAGCGCCTTCGCGCAACTTCAAGAGTGCCAGTGTCACACGTTGCCGGTTGTCAGGAGCGGTGAGGTGGTCGGTCTGCTAACAAGCGACAACCTTGGCGAGTTCATGATGGTCCAGGCGGCGCTATCATCACGGTCGAGGGCGAGTGCCGTCGGCAGCTGAACGCCGCGTGGAGGGCGGCCGACGGCAGTGATGCCCCACGAACGTGGTAGGACCGTACAAGGTCCGAACTCCAGCGCAGCGTGAGCCCGTGGGTTGTGCGCGGCGGACAGTCGCCTCGTCACTCTCAGCTCTCAGCCCTCAGCTCTCAGCCCTCAGCCTCAGCCCTCAGCCGTGACTCGAATCTATCGGTTCCCTGAGAGTATGTTCAGGGCATCGCGTATCAAGCGGGTCACATCGCCGGATCCGTCGGATTCCGATACGACCTTCTCGGCTGCCTTTCGCGCGTCTGCTCGGCTGTACTGCAGATTGACGAGCGCCTCGACCACGTCCTCGAATGCCGCGCGGTCGGCGCCCGATCTGCCAACTCCCAGGTTCTGGACCCGTTGCTCGAAGGCCAGCTGCGCCATGCGATCGCCGAGCTCGAGCACGATGCGTTGTGCCAGCTTCGGCCCGACGCCGGGAACCTTGGTCAGCGCCTTGGGGTCGCCCGAGGCGATTGCGCCCGCCAGGGACGGGCCATCCAGAACGCTCAGCAGCGAAAGCGCGACCTTCGGACCGACGCCGGCCACCCCTATCAGAGCTTCAAACACATGCTGTTCTTCGATGGTCCGGAACCCGTAGAGCGTGATGTCATCTTCGCGGACGATCATGGATGTGAACAGGGTGACTTTCTCGCCTTCCGGAGGCAGCGAGGCGATCACTCCCAGCGGCGCCATCGCCCGATAGCCGACACCGTTTATGTCCAGCACCACACTGTTCGCGTCGGTCCGCGCGACCAGACCCGTCAGATGGGCGATCATGGGATGACCTTGTTGACCCGGTACTCCACGAGACCTTCAGCGCCTGCGCGTTTCAGCGACGGCAGCAGATCGCGCACCGTGCGCTCCTCCACGACGATCTCGAGCGCGACCCAGTCGGGATCGGAGAGCGTGGAAACCGTTGGTCGGCGCATGGCGGGGAGGAGACGCTCGACGACTTCGAGGTCCTTGCGCCGCACGTTCATCTTGAGGCCGGCCATCTGTTCGGCTTCCAGGGCGCCGCGCAGGAGCATCGCGATGTTCTCGGTCTTTTCGCGTTTCCAGGGATCCGCCCACGCGTCGCAGTTGGCCACAAGCCGGGTTGTGGAAAGGAGCAGCGTCTCCACTATGCGGAGGTTGTGCGCCCGAAGCGAGCTTCCGGTCTCGGTGTTGACAACGATGGCATCAACGAGTTCAGGCGCTTTGACCTCACATGCTCCCCATGAGAACTCGACGGATGCCCGAACTCCGCGCTCGGCGAGATAGCGCTCGGTAAGCCGCACGTACTCGGTTGCGATGCGCTTGCCTTGGAGGTGCGCGATCTCCTTGATCGCCGAGTCGTTGGGCACTGCAAGGACCACCTGGATCGGGCCGCGGGTGACCTTGCTGTAGTTCAGCTCCGCTACTTCGACGACCGTCGAGCCGTTGTCCTCGATCCAGTCCTTGCCGGTGAGACCGATATCGAGGATGCCGCTCTCCACGTAGCGGGGTATTTCCTGGGGCCGGATCAGCAATAGCGCTATCTCCGGATCGTCAACTTCCGGATGATATGACCGTCCGCTGCTGAGGCGGAAGTCGTAGCCCGCTTTGCGGAAGAGGGCGACGGTGGCCTCCTGCAGGCTCCCCTTCGGGAGGCCGATCCTGAGTTGCGTTGCCAATGGCGTCACTTTCTGAGCGTGAAGATGGAGAATCCGTGTCCCATTATAGACGCCATTCGGCTCAGCCCTCACGTAGCCATGGCGGATCGGCCAGCGCCTTGGCCTTCGCTTCCAGCCGAAACAGGCGGTGGGCGTTGCCGCGCATGATGGGATCCGTCAGTTCCAAGGCCTGGCTGCGTGATAACCAACCGTCACGCACAAGTCCCGTGAGCGCGAGCGCGATGCCGCGTCTGGCGACCATGGCGTGTCCCACAACGGGTTCGACAGGAATGAAGTCGCCGCCGAACGTGAGCGCTTTGTTGCTCGGTGCGGTCACAAGCATGGATTGCAGGAAGCGCACAGATGCCACGGGATCAATGATCCACGCCCAGCACATATCAACGTAGGCGTTGTGCCAGTGCTTGGCTATGGCGACCATCTCGTCCCAGAACGGGTAGCCGATATGCATCAGGACGAATCGGGCATCGGGCGCCTTCCTGAGTATCTCGGTGATGTCACCCGGATTGGTTGCCACGCGAGCCATGGGCATGCCGTTATGTCCTGCGTAATAGCCCGTGTGAAGCTTGATGGGGAGATTCATGGCTGCGGCCTTGCGCGCGCCGTACCAGAACAGGTGGTCTTCGATGAGCTTGCGCTCTTGCGGGGTCAACCGGTCGCCGTTCACGAGCCGCGCAAATGGAGCGCTCGCTTCCTCTGCCGGAACGTCCGCGAAATCCAGGCGTCGCGAGTAGGCAATCTGCGACTTTGCGGCAACCGCGTATGGGCCATAGGTGTCGAACCACCAATCCACCACGCGGTGGTAGTCGGCGAGGTCCGTGACGCGGATGTTGGCCGCGTCGGCTTGATGTCGCCAAGCATCGGGGGTCTGCAGATTCAGCAGCGAGATGTCCTGCATGAGCAGCGTCGGATGCTCGCTGGGCATGAACGTCCGTTCGAGCGAGTTGACCTGACATGATTCTATGCCAGCAATAGTGACCAGCAGCCTCTTGTAGAAACCGGGCTTCACCGTAGCTCGGTACTTGTCGGCCATGACCTTGACCGTCGTTCCGTTTATGTCGCGGACGCCGTAGATGGCCTCGGCCGCCAGTCGGACTGCCTGACCGTAGCCGGTGTTCCGGACCATCGGCCACCACGGCTCTATCGCGGCCCACTTGCGCTTGACATCCGCATCGGGCGATGCGACGACACTGCGATCGGCGGCGGACATGCCGGCCACTTGGAGGTCGGAGTCGATGTAGTGCATGAACAGGACAGACCAGTCGTCGCAAGGGATCATCCCCCCGGCCTTCCAGTTCGTTCGGGTCCGTTCCTCAACCAGATGCTCGTGCGTATCTACGAACAGCGTGCGACGCACGCGCGCCGCGATCTCGGCATCCAGCCCATCTTCGTTTGTGGGCGAGGTCATCGTTGTCACTCCTTTGACCGTTCCGACGCCCGCCGTCCCTGCGATCACCTGCCTTCGGGTAATGCGAACCGACGGCGGGTGGGCGTCTGAGGGCTCCGGGAGCGTACTATTTGAATCCGAACGTCTCATGATGATTGGCAAGTCCGATCTTCGCCGCAGCGCGTGGAGCGTCCTGCGATTCGACGGACGGTCCGAGCGGCGCATGCGCCAGTAGGGCCGATGTCGCTTGACGATGCGCGCGGGAGCATGCTACGATGCGCTCGATCCGATGAACGTTGTCATGGGCGTGCTGCGTTTCGGCTTCCTTGCGCTAATCGTGGCGTTCGCCCTGTATGTCGCCTGGCTGATCAAGAGAGATCTGGATCGCCGCTAATTGGGCGCGATGGCAACAGGCGGGTGAGCCCCGTGTTGGTACCGGCAAGGCGCATCGAGACACGGGCTCGCATGGAGGCAGCACATCAGCGAAACTGACCCGGTCCGCGGGACAGCGGACGAGCCGATTGCGGACGGCGCAGCGCGTCGGAGGTCGGGCGGCTTTGACCTGGCCTGCGCGACCCATCCAGGCTTGGTGAGAAGCATCAACTGCGACCGCTGCAGCGTTGCGGACCGCGATTCCCTCGGTGGCAAGGCTGACGCGTTCCTGATGGTGGTTGACGGGATGGGCGCCAACAGGCGCGGGGACACGGCCAGTCGGATCGCAGCGGAGGTGGTGCCGGAAGCGCTTCGATCTAATCTCGATGCTCTATCCGCCGATCCGACAGGCGATGAACTGGCTTCCGCTCTGAGGAATGCCGTCGCGGCGGCTAACCTTGCCGTCTGGAAACGCGCGCAGGAAGACGCGGAACTGAAGGGCATGGCCACGACGTGCGTGGCGGCGTTGGCCCGCGGCGGTTCGGTGTTGCTATGCCACGCGGGCGACTCCAGGGGCTATTGGCTCAGCGGCGACGAGCTGATCCAGGTGACCGCCGACCATTCTCTCATTCAGGAGGTGGTCCCCTCGGACGACGTTGGCGTGTCCGTCGAGGATCGGTTCGGAGCCGTCATTACGCGCGGGATTGGCCTTTCGCGGTCGGTGGAGACCGATCTTGAGGTTGTGCGCCCTGGGCCCAGGGACGCCCTGCTTTTGTGTACGGACGGGCTCTCCAACATGGTGGGCGATCGTGCCATTGCGGCGGCCCTTGCCGGGGCCGCATGCGCCGAAGATGCCTGCGAGAAGCTCATTGCCATTGCGAACGAGGCAGGCGGTCTCGACAATGTTGGCGTCGCAGTGCTGCGCGGAAGCGAGTTTGCGCCATACACGCTCACGCAAACTGAGCCGGTCCAAGCACGGGAGGCCGACAGGGGCGGGAGGCGATCGCGCTCGCGGCGCTCTCGTTGCGCATGGGCGCCGCCCGTAGCTGCGATTCTTGGCATCCTGTGCGTCGTCCTTGCTGTCGCGCTCGCGTATGTGTGGTGGGACCGTGACCGGCTCTTGACGGAGCTTGAGCGCGCGCCACGCGCGTCAACAGGCGTGGAGCTTCAGTCGGGCGGAGGGGGAAGGACCCCGTAAAGAAGGAAGCAGCCGCACGCACAGCGAATGGCTGTACGGAGGACATCTGCATGAACCGTAAGTTCCTGAACTACGCTATCTTCTTCGCGATTGTCGCGATCGTGGTGGGTCTGGCCGTCAGGCATAGCCGGCATATGGCCTATCTCGTCGATTCGATGGCCGGATCAGACAAAGCGGCTCGCGTTGCTGCCGCCAAAGAGCTGGTGAAGATGGAGCAGTTCATGGACGCGATCACCGGCGAGACCGTTCCTCGGCGCATCCGGATCGTCCAGGCCCTTGAGGATTGGGGTGAGGCCGCTGCCGTGACCCAGGCCGTGGCATATCTGAAAGATCCCGATCGCCTCGTCCGTGACCGCATCGCGTTGGCCCTCGCCCGCATCGGGACAAAGAGCGCCGACAACCTGCAGGGCGTTGTCAACGGCTCCAAGGACGGCGACAGCAATGTCCGCAAGGTGTGCATCTCGTTGCTGCAGGTGTTCGGGCAGGACAATCAGGACCGCGCGTTCACCCTGTTCCAGTGCCTCCTCCCGGATACCGATCCCAACGTACTCCGCGCCGCGCTGCAGATGCGCAATGCCTCGGTCGCTGGCCAGATCATCACCAAAGTGGTTGAGGCCATGAAGGCGGATCCGGCGGCCCGCACGCCGGGAGGCGATGTGCTCGGGGCGCTCACCGACCGCCGGGAGGAGTGTGTCAAGGCGCTTCTTCCCCAGGTTACGGACAAGGATGACGGCATCTGCTCAGGCGCGATTGCCGCGCTGGGCAAGGTCGGAAGCCCGACGCCGGTGCCGCAACTGATCGAAGCCATGCACAAGCGCAGCGCACAGGTGAGGCGCGTGGCCATCGGCGCGATAGCGTTGATCGCCCATCCGTCGTGTGAAGAGCCGCTCACCGAGGCGATCCGGAACGCGAACGACGATAACGAGGCGCGCGCGCAGGCTGCCGTCGGTCTTGGCCGCATCGGTACGCCCACGGCGGTCGCGACGCTCGTAAAGGCTCTGAGCGACGACGATCTGAAGGTTCAGGTCGCAGCCGTTGACGGTCTTGCCGATGTGGGCGATCCCGCCGTGCCGGCGCTCGCGGCCGCCATACGCTCCGATGATGCGCGGACGCGTCTCCGCGCGGCTCAGGCGCTTGGAGGCATCGCGACGCCCGCGATCAACGGCGCCCTGATCCCTGCCTTGCGGGATGCATCGCCCGACGTCCGTGCCGAAGCTGCACGGGCGCTTGGCTTCGAGGGCAACGGACAGGCTGTTTCGTCCCTGGCAGCCGGTCTTTCCGACGCGGACGGCGCCGTGGCCGCGGCATGCGCCGACGCTCTCGCGAAGATCGGCGCCCCTGCGCGTCCGGCATTGACGCGCGCGCTGAGCGGCGCCGGGGGTGTCCCGTTCCTTGCAGCAGTGGCGCTGGCGAAGCAGGGGGCAGCCTCGGTTCCGGATGTGGTCGCAGCGGCTCGCAGCGGCGCGGTCGCAGGCCGGTGGGCCGTAGAGTCCCTCGCAAGGAACCGATCTCAAGTCGCACTCGACGCGCTCAAGCAGTTGACGGAAGCTGGCGATCCCGCAACACGCGAGGTTGCCTCGGCCGCGCTGCAGCGTCTATCACTGCAGTAGGCGGCTGCGGCCTGCCCGGCGTAGGTGTGAAGCGCCTCGAGTCGCCGGCCGGCGTCTCGGGGAACGTGGCGGACGCATTCGTCGGTATGACGTTGAGTGCGACATGGCCGCGCGACCGATATGGCGCCGCCGCTCAAGGAGGACCCCGTGCAACCTGTTTCGAGGCGATTGACCCCTGCGTTCTTCATGGCGCTGGCTGCGTGTTTCGGCATCGTGTCGCTCACGGGTTGCGGCGGGGGCGGCTCGACGCCGCGGAACTATCTGGGCAGATCGTTTGTTTTCACGAGCGGCTCGCGGACGGTCGGCATCGCCATTGACCCTGCTGGTCGCCTGACGATTGTCGCCACCGATCCAGCCTCGTTGCCCGCCCCTGTCGGCGCACAGGGCGTCGTCGCAGCGGGCGATGCCTTCTTCGCTCAGACGGCGGACGGACAGGTCCAGTTCGACGGACAGGTTGCGGCGTCAGGCGAGACGATCTCCTGCACGGTGAAGCGCGCGGGATCAACTCTCTTCGATGTGGTTCTCCCTGTCGTCGCTCAGGGCGCGGGTCCCTATTCGGCCATCCGCGGCACATTCGCCGCGTCCGGCCCGACGGATCAGGGCCTCCTGACCGTTGACGGAAGCGGTCACGCCGTGCTCTGGGTCAGCTCGGGCGGAACGACAGGGAGCGCTCTCGTCACGGTCGGCTCCGACGGAGCCCTGGCATCCGGTGACGGCACGACCGTTGGACAGCTGACTGCAGGCTCCAGCAGCGTTACGCTATCACTGACGCGGCTCAACGGCACACCGGTCTCCATATCCCTTGATCTTGCGGGCTCGACACGCGCCAAGTGGACCTTCATGGTGTACATCAACGCGGCCAATGACCTCCAGACGTTTGGCCCGTTGAACGTGAACCAGATGGAGAAGCTTGGCTCAACTGCCGACGTCAACATCGTGGTCCAGTGGAAGCAAGCCGATTGCGCAAGCTGCGGGAACCCCGCGTGGGTCTCGACCCGACGGTACTTCGTCACGCGCGACGCGAACACGAACGTGATCGGCTCGCAGTTGGTTGAGGACATGGGGCCCAATGTGGACATGGGCGACTGGCGTGAGCTCAACGCGTTCATTCGTTGGAGCCAGCAGCGCTATCCGGCCGACCGCTATGCGCTCGTTGTCTGGGATCATGGCGCGGGATGGAGAAGCACGCGAGCGGGACAGCCGGCGCGCCTTCGGTCTGTCTCGATTGACGATTCGACCGGCAACGAAATCCAGACCTGGGAGCTGCCGCAGGCGCTGAACGTCTCGCCGAAGATTGACTTGCTCATCTTCGATGCGTCTCTCATGCAGATGACCGAGGTCGCCTACGAGGTGCGCGACATGGCGACGCTGATGGTTGGATCGGAAGAAAGTCCGCCCGGCGAAGGCTACGTCTACGATGCGTTCCTGCAGGATCTGGTCGCCACTCCCAGCATGACGCCTCGGCAGTTCGCCGAGCGAATCGTCACGCGAACCCTCGAGAGTTACGGCACGAACTCGAACATCACTCAATCGGCGGTGGACCTGTCCCAGATGCAGACGCTGGCCGAGCTGATCAATGCCTTCGCGGGAAAGCTCTCGTTCCACTCGGCAGCCAACTCCGCTGCGTTGATCGGGGCGCGAAAGAATGCGGAGTCGTATCTGTATCGAGACAACAAGGACCTGTGGCATTACGCCGAGCTGGTGCGCGTTAACGCCACGACCCCGGCGCTTCAGACAGCGGCCGCCAACGTCCAGCGGGCGCTTGAGGATGCCATCGTCGCTGAAGCTTCGGGCACACTCCACCCGAACTCGCACGGCCTCGCGATCTATGTGCCCGACCCGTCAGCCTATCTGATCTCGTACAGCAACCTTGCGTTCTCTCGCGTCACTGACTGGGACACCTGGCTCCAGAATCAACCGCCGGGCTAGGCGGGGGCTCCGGCGTGCTCGATAGGTACGACCTACTCAAGCGGGTTTGGTGTGGCGTCCGCAGGGGCTTGGACGCCTGCGCGGCTTGCGCATCGCCGGACGCGACGCGCATTGCCATGTACAGAACCACATGAGCGACCTCGACGACTACAGGCGGGCACAGCGCGCGCTGCGGCGTGTGTTCGACGAACTCACTGAGGCGCTGTGCCCCGACTGCGAAGAGCCTTGCTGTCGGGTGCCGGCGCGCGTCAACGTGTTCGATGTCATGTTTGCCGTAGCCGGGGGTTGGAACCCGGACACGGTGGAAGGCGACCCCTTCGTTACGGCGGCGTTGCAGGCATCATACGCCCTTGAGCCCGGCGAGGAGCCCGTGGCTACGCCATGTCCATTCCTCGGGCCGCGCGGCTGTGTCTTCCCGGGTGATCTGCGGCCTGCGGGGTGCGCCGCCTTCGTCTGCAAGTACATGCTGATCGCCATGGATGCACGCGAGCGGGCTCGTGTTCGTCGGCTCATCGCCGAGATGCGGCGCGCGCACGCTCGTGTCATGGCGCCCATCGAAGCGGGGTTCGGGACCAAACCGCGAAGGCGGCCGCATCGCTAGATGCCGGTCTAGCAGGCGCTATCATACCGGCTAACGGGCGGAGCGGTCACAAGGCCATAGGGACACTCCGTGACGCCGCTCCGGACCGCCCATGCCGAATCCCCGTACGAATAGTGCCAGTACTCGTCTCTGCAGTTGGAGAACCCCGCCTCCAGCATGGCTCGCACCAGCAGCATGCGATTCGCCTCGGCTTCGGCCGAAAGACCTTGGATGTACATTGGGGCGGCCTCCCAACCGCTCAGCGGCGATGTCATATCGAGAAGGTCGCCGTCGTGTCGCATGAGCTGAACGTCCACGGCCCCTCCGGTGCAGTGGCCGGGCGGCGCGGGCTGATCATATGGGGCGAAGAAGCGGTTCGTGGCCCGGTGCAGTGCTGCGATCGGCCATTCGGGATGCCCGGCGCGCATCTGGCTGTAGTACGCATCCCAATGTCGGCGCTGGTCATCTATGGTCCGCAGCGCGGTGCTGACGCGCAAGCGGAGACCGACAGGAAGGCTCGACGACACCGCGTTGAGCATGTCGGCAACGCGGACCCGGACATAGGGACGCGCGCGGCGCAGGACGATCACGTTCGGGCACGCAATGCGAATGTCCACGAGCGGCTCGTTGGTCTCGACGATGC
>JBBIQU010000032.1:20878-32539 GCA_037442185.1 Chthonomonadales bacterium
GCGATGGGCTCGGGCGCGCCAGGTCTCATTCACTCGTCGCCAAACGGGTCGAACTCGTCGTCCATATCGTTGCCGTTGAAGTCGTCGTAATCGTCGGTATCGCGGGGCATGTTGTCAATGTCCTCGATCACTCCCGAAGCGTCCGTGTAGCGGTTGATCTGCTCGGCGCGGAACACGTGTGCCACGAAGTCGTCGCGGTCGAACTTCGGCAGATAGCTGTCAACCACTTCGTCATCTATCTGAGCGATCAGCTTCTCTTCCTCACCCACGGTAAGGTCGGCTTCCAGAATGATGGTGGCGTGGATGGTGTCGTGCGAGAAATGAACGTCAACCTGACCGATCCGCCGATCGGCGTCCCAGATCAGGTGCACCTCTGAGCTCAGCGTTCGCACCAAGCGGCTCAGGCGATACTGGTAGTCCACGGTTGACCTCCCGTATGTGACACAGAGCGCATCACCCTGGCCTGGGGCGAGCGAACAGGAAAACGCGCAGGCAGAGTTGGCACCTTGGCCGTCATAGTGCGGGGGCGTCCCTGTTATCCGATCCGGCCTTCGAGCAATGCGGCCACGGCTGCCGCGAAGCCGTCGCAGTTGAAATCCGGGGCGATCCACGAGGCTGCCTCTCGAACGGCCTGCTTGCCCGATCCCATCGCGACCGAAAACCCCGCCGCCTTCATCATGGGCAGATCATTGCCGCCGTCGCCGAACGCGAGGGTCTCTTCACGAGGGATGCCGAGCCGCTCGGCGAGAACGCGCAGTGCCTCGCCCTTATCGCATCCGGGGGCCATGAACTCAAGATACTCCGGGTTCGTGCGCGCAAGATACAGCTTGTTGCCGTACCGCTCCGCCATGATGCCGTACAGCCGGTCGGCTTCCTCCGGCGCGTCTATCAGGATCATCTTGGTTGGTCGCGTGCCGGCCAGCGTCGTTAGGTTGCCGATCGGCTCCAACTTTGAGCCAGTGTGGTTCCGATAGAACTGCGCCCAATGCCCGACCCGGGAGACATACAGACGGTCGTCCAGATAGTAGTTCAGATGGTAATCGTTCCGGGAGCAGAACCGGACGATCTCGGCCGCCGGCTCGGGCGGAACGGTGACATGACGCCACGTCTCCCCGGTTGAGCGATGACGGATCATGGCGCCGTTGTAGGAGATCACGGGTCCGTCGAGGTCGAGCATTTCGGCGAAGCGCAGAGTTGACTCGTGCATGCGCCCGCTCGCGATCACGCACAGCACGCCCGCATCGCGCAGATCCCGAACGGCCTGGGCATTCCGCGGCGATACAGAGCCATCATGGGCCACAAGCGTCTCGTCGAGATCAATGGCTGCCAGCCGATATCCGATGCGCATTCTCAGTTCCTTGCGTCTCTTGCGCCGTCCACACGCGCCTCAATCGTTGGCGGCCGGCGCCATCTGTGACAACTAGTATAACCGGTGCTGAAGGCTGAAGGCTGAAGGCTGAAGGCTGAAGGCTGAAGGCTGAAGGGTGAATGCTGAAGGGTGAATGCTGAGGGTGAAGGGTGAAGGGTGAAGGCTGAAGGGTGTGTCTCGTCGCTTTGGTGTGTACGGTACACTCTGTGGGTTGGCTGGGAGGCGCGCCGCGTGCTGAACGGCCCCCTGTGAGCAAGGATCGAGGAACGGACGATGAGTGTGTGGAGCCTGTACACCGATGATGCCCTGGGTCTGCGTGGCCGCAGCCTCCTTTCGATGGCTGATCTGACGGCCGCACAGGTCCATGGGCTTCTCGATCTGGCTGCGGCGCTGAAGTCCGTGCGCGGCAGCTCGAGTCCCATTGACTGGGCCGGCACCCGATCGCTCGCGTTGATCTTCGAGAAGGCCAGCCTGCGCACACGCGTGACGTTTGAGCTGGGCATGCGCGAGCTGGGCGGCGTCCCGATCGTGCTGGGGCCGGCCGAGATAGGTCTGGGCAAGCGTGAGAGCGTTGCAGACGTTGCCAGAAACCTGGAGCGATGGGTCAGCGCCGTCATGGCTCGCGTCTTCGACCACAACGTCTTGGAGGAGATGCGTGACAGCGCGAACTTGCCCGTGATCAACGGCTTGAGCGATCTTGAGCATCCGTGTCAGACGCTGGCCGACCTCCTGACGATTCGAGAGAGGCTGGGGCGCCTGCAGGGCGCGCGCGTTGCGTGGATCGGCGACGGGAACAACGTGGCGCATTCGCTCATGATCGGGTGCGCGCTCGTTGGCGCTTCGTTCGTTGCCGCATGTCCGCGCGGCTATGAGCCGAAAGCCGGCGTGGTCGCCAAGGCGCAATCGCTGGCCCAGGCGAACGCAACGGTTGAGGTGGTTGACGATCCGGTTGCGGCAGTGCGCGACGCGAACGCCGTCTACACGGATGTATGGGCCAGCATGGGGCAAGAACACGAGGCGGCTGAGCGCCGGAAAGCGTTCGAACCCTATCAGGTGAACGCAGCGCTCGTGGCACAAGCTGACCCGAACGCGATCTTCATGCACTGCCTGCCGGCACATCGCGGAGACGAGGTTACCGATGATGTGCTCGACGGCCCTCAGTCGGCGGCCTTGGATCAGGCCGAGAACCGGTTACATGCCCAGAAGGCTGCGTTGGCGCTGCTGATCGGCGCCTGAGCGCGCGGCGAACGGAAAGGAATGCGAAATGGCAACAGTGGTCCTTGTCTACTCGGGGGGGCTCGATACATCGGTGTGCATACCCCTCATGCGGGAAGAGTACGGTTTCGACCGCGTCGTCACCGTGACGGTTGATGTCGGCCAGCCCCGAGAGGACATACATCAGGCCGAGGCTCGCGCAAAGGCGCTCGGAACCGAACACTATACTGTGGACGCTCGCGCCGAGTTCGTTCGCGATTACTGTTGGCCTGCCGTGCGTGCCAACGGCGACTATCAGGGCTATCCCATCTCGACCTCCATCGCGAGACCTCTGATTGCGCTCAAGGCCGTCGAGGTCGCGCGCAGTATCGGCGCCGATGCATATGCCCACGGCTGCACGGGCAAGGGCAACGATCAGTTCCGGATCGAGTACGTGATGCGGACGCTGACGCCGGAGATACGGATTATCGCGCCGATGCGCGAGGGGCGGCTGCTGCCGGACGGAAGGCGAGAGCCGTGGACGCGCAGCGAGGAGATCGAATACGCCGCGGCACACGGTCTCAACGTTGCTCAGACGAGGGATCGAATCTGGAGCATTGACGAGAATCTCTGGGGGCGCAGCATCGAAGGCGGGCGGCTCGAGGAGCCCGATTTCGCGCCGCCGGAGGAGATATTCCAGTGGACCCGGAGCGTCGCAGACGCTCCTGACAGCCCGGCTGTGGTTAGGATCGGCTTCGAGGACGGCGCGCCTGTGAGCCTCGACGGCCGCCGCGTGGAGCCGCTGGACCTGGTCATGCAAATGAACGCGCACGCAGGAGAGCACGGGGTCGGTCGCGTGGACATCATGGAAGACAGGATGCTCGGCCTGAAGGTCCGTGAGAACTACGAGTGTCCGGGAGCTGTCGTATTGTTGACGGCCCATCGCGCGCTCGAAGCGCTTGTGGCAACGCAGGGCGAACTCAAGTTCAAGTCCGCTGTGGATCGCGAGTGGGGCGAACTGGCCTACCGGGGCCTGTGGTTCGATCCGCTCAAGGACGCTCTCGAGGCGTTCATCAACCGCATTCAGGAGCGCGTTGTCGGAGAGGTGATGGTTCGGCTTCACAAGGGCGCCGCGACCGTCGTAGGGCGCAGGAGCCCGTGGGCGCTCTACAACGAAGACCTCGCCTCGTTCGACAGCAAGACCTTCGATCAAGCAGAGAGCGAGGGCATGGTCAAGCTCCACGGCATGCAGGGGCGCATGTACTGGTCGCTGCGTGAGCGCCTGGCAAAATGACGCAGCCGCGCGCCGCGAAGCTATGGGGCGGTCGCTTCGAAGAACGAACGGATGAGCTCATTGAGCGACTGAACGACTCGCTCCGCTTCGATGCGCGTCTCTGGCGTGAGGACATCGAGGGCAGCATAGCTCACGCTTCCATGCTGGGTGCGACGGGCATTATCCCTGCCGCTGAGGCCGAGCAGATCGTCAAAGGCCTGCGGGAGGTCCTTGCAGGACTGGATGATGGTTCGCTTTCGCTGGACGCTTCGGCAGAGGACATTCACACGGCTGTGGAGCTCTTGCTTCGCGATCGGATCGGTCCGGTGGCCGGCAAGCTCCATACCGCCCGATCGCGCAACGATCAGGTCGCAACGGATATGCGCCTGTACCTGCGTCGGGCTGTCGCAGCCATACGTGACGCGGTTGCCGACCTGCAGGCGGCCCTCATCGAGCGCGCCGAGAGCGAGGCCGAGACCGTGATGCCGGGCTACACGCATCTGCAGCATGCGCAGCCGGTGCTGCTTGCCCATCATCTTCTTGCGTACTTCTGGATGTTCCAGAGGGATCGTGAGCGACTCGGCGATGCCCTCAAGCGCATGGACGTCCTGCCTCTTGGATCCGGAGCGCTTGCGGGCACGTCGTTTCCGATTGATCGAGGCGCTATGGCAAGCGCTCTCGGGTTCTCAGCCGTAACCGAAAACAGCCTCGATGCCGTTTCGGATCGTGACTTCGCGCTCGAGTTCCTTGCCGATGCAGCGATCATGATGGTGCATTGCTCCCGCCTCGGCGAGGAGCTGGTCCTCTGGAGCAGCCAGGAGTTCGGTTTCGTGCGGCTGGATGACGCGGTTACTACGGGCAGCAGCATCATGCCGCAGAAAAAGAACCCCGACGGCGCCGAACTGGCCCGCGGCAAGGCTGGACGGGTGTTCGGCAGCCTCATGGCGCTGCTCTCTGTGATGAAGGGGTTGCCGCTGGCCTACAACAAGGACATGCAGGAGGATAAGGAGGGTGTCTTCGACACCGTGGACACGGTTCTTCTTGTCCTGCCGGCGCTCAGCCTCATGATCCGCACCGCGGTGTTTGACCGCAACGCGATGAGGCGCGCTCTGGAGAGGGACTTTTCGACCGCGACCGATCTGGCCGATGCTCTGGTGAGGACGGGGATGCCGTTCCGCGAGGCGCACGCGGTCGTCGGGAGACTGGTTCGCGAATGCCTTGACCGTGGCGTCGGGCTCGAGGACCTGAGTCCGGATCAGATTGCCGCGATAGCTCCGGAGACCGCGGTTCTGGGGAAGGTTGACCTGGGCGTTGCCGCCTCTGTTGCGTCGCGTGCCGCGTTTGGGGGCACAGCTCCGGATGCCGTCGCTTCGCAGCTGGAGCGCGCCCGTAAGGCTCTCGGCATCTGATTGACCTCGGCGCGAAAAGTGCCCACATTGTGCGCAGAAAGGGTAGCATCCGAGCAGTTCCGCTCAGGTAGACTCCGACCATCCTTCAGGCGGCGATCAGCTATCCGTGAACGATAGAAAGGCGCACGCTCAGTTGCGCGCACGCACGATGCTCGCCACGCGGGTCGGATCGGACCCAGGGGACGCATGGGCGGAGAACGATCGCCATGCGTAATCTGGTTCGGTTGTTCCACGAGGTCAAGCGCTACTGGCGCGTCCTCTCCCTCATCGTCTTCCTGACAGCGTGCACAGCGGGCCTCGGACTGCCGGGCCCGCTCATCGTTCGCTACCTCGTTGACCACCTCGTCGCTCGGGAGCCGTTCCCGATCCACCTGTTCTTCCTCGCCTATGTAGGCGTATCCCTCGCAAGTTCGATCGTCGGCGCTGCCCTCTCGCTTACGGTGACGTACCTTGGCCAGCAGTTCAAGTACGACATGCGTCGCAAGCTCTATGCGCACATGCAGACGCTGTCGCTGGGCTTCTTCGAGAAGAGCCAGACCGGCAAGCTGATGTCCAACATCACCAATGATGTCGCCACGCTGGATCAGTTGATCAGCGGCGGCTTCGTCACACTGGTGTCGGACCTCGTTACTCTCTGCGCTGTGCTGGTGATCGTGTTCAACATGAACTGGTATCTGGCGCTATGGTCGCTGTCGGTCTTCCCGCTTTACATCATCAACTACATGCTTCACATCGGGCGGATCAAGCAGCGCGCGGACGAGATCCGCGAGGAACGCGACATCATGCTGGGCGATCTGCAGGAACGCCTGGCGGGCGCACTGGTTGTCAAGTCCTATGCCAAGGAGCGCTATGAAGTTCGGCAGTTCGTCGGGCAGAACCGCAACCTGCTCGAACTCAATGTGAACCAGGGCATGCTCGGCACCCGCCTGTGGACACTCGCGGAGTTCATCGGGAGCGGCCTCGGCATCGCGATCATCATGCTGATCGGCGGCCGTCAGGTCATGGCCGGCAACCTGTCGCCGGGATCGCTGATTGCGTTCGTCTCCTTCATCACCGGCTATCTCTATGGCCCCATCTTGCGGCTCATCCAGATCAACGACCAGATCGCCCGAACCAATGCGGCGCTGACCCGTATCTTCGGCACGCTGGACACGCAGCCCAACATCAAGGACCGTCCTGAAGCGGTCGAGCTTCCCACGATCCAGGGGGAGGTCGAGTACCGGCGCGTCTGGTTCGAGTATGAACCCGGCCAGCCGGTGATCAAGGGGGTGTCTCTCAAGGTCAAGCCCGGCCAAATGGTGGCGTTCGTCGGTCAGTCGGGTTCCGGCAAGACCACGATGATCAACCTGCTGTCTCGCCATTACGATGTGACGGACGGCGCGATCATCGTGGATGGCCACGACATCCGGGACGTGAAGCTGTCTTCTCTGCGGCGCCAGGTTGGTGTCGTGATCCAGGAGACGATACTGTTCAACACGACCATCCGCGAGAACATACGCTACGGCCGACTCGAAGCGAGCGACGAAGAAGTCGAAGAGGCTGCCCGGGCGGCCAATATTGCCCATGTGATCGAGGCCTTGCCGAAGGGCTATGACACACGCATCGGGGAGGAGGGCGTGAAGCTCTCGGGAGGCGAGAAGCAGCGAATCGCCATCGCGCGGGCCATTTTGTCAGACCCGCGCATCCTCGTTCTGGATGAGGCGACCTCTGCTCTTGACTCGGAGACCGAGACGCTGATTCAGGGAGCGCTTGATCGGTTGATGGAGGGGCGTACATCGTTTGTCATTGCGCACCGTCTGTCCACCATCGTCAAGGCTGACATGATCGTCGTCATGGAGAAGGGCATCATCAAGGAGGCCGGCAGTCACCACGAGCTGCTCGAACAAGGCGGGGTGTACGCGGGGCTGTACACCCAGCAGTTCAAGGTCGCCCTTGATCAGCAGCGAGCCGAAGCCGAAGCGCAGCTCGGATCGGCAGGGGCAGCAGCCACGGCATGAGCAATCTCGGTCGTCTGCTCGGATACCTCAAGCCATACCGCGCGCGCGTGGCGCTTGCCGTGCTGCTCATGGCGCTGGTGACGGCCTCGACGCTCCCCATGCCGCGAATCACCCAGTACGTGCTCGATGTCGTTCTTCCGGGCAAGCTCTACCGGATGCTCAACGTCGTTTTCTGGCTGATCATCGGCCTCTACATCTTCCGAGGCCTCGTGAGCTTCGGGCTGAACTACCTGCTCGGATGGCTTGGCCAGCGGATTGTGTTCGATCTGCGCTTCCAGTCCTACCGCCACCTGAACCGCCTGTCCCTGAGCTATTACGACAAGCGGCAGACGGGCAAGATCATGGCGAGGGTGATTGACGACATCAACGTCATCCAATACATGATAACGGGCGGCTTCGTCACGCTCATCACCGACATCCTGACCCTCTTTGTCGTAGTGCCGGTGGTTTTCCACATGGAATGGCGGCTTGCGTGGATCGCCATCGTAATCGTTCCCACCTACGTGCTGATCTACAAGCTGTTCCTCAAGCGGATCCGGGCGCTGAGCGTGCAGCTCCGCGAAAAGTGGGATGCGCTCATCGGCGCGCTGCAAGAGAAGATCGCGGGAATCACGGTGGTCAAGGCGTTCAACCGCGAAGAGTACGAAGTCGAGCGGTTCATGACGACCGTGAAGGACAACTTCACGCTTGGCATGACTCAGGCGAAGCTCAACCGGATCCTGGGCCTGTTCGTGACCATCATCAGCGCAGGCGGGACCGGCCTCATCTACTGGTACGGCGCGGTGCTGGTGCTGCATCGTGCGCTTCAGCCTGGCGAACTCATCGCGTTCGTAGGCTACATCGGCTATCTCTACGGGCCGGCGCTGCGCCTTGTGGACTTCAACATCCAGGCTCAGTGGGCGGGCGCGGCCATTGACCGGGTGTTTGAGACGCTCGACACTCGGCCGGAGATCATGGATGCCCCCGACGCCGCGTCGCTGCCCGAAATGCGCGGGGCCGTTGAGTTCAGGGATGTGAGCTTCGGCTACGATCCGGAAAAGCCGGTGCTGCATCACCTCAACTTTGCGGTCGAGCCGGGCGAGATGATTGCCATAGTGGGTCCGTCGGGCGCCGGCAAGACAACCGTTGTGAACTTGATCGCCCGGTTCTACGACGTAACTGACGGGGCGGTGGTCATAGACGGACTCGACGTTCGCCAGATCAGGCTGGAGTCCATCCGGAGGCAGATCGGCTACGTCAGCCAGGAGTCGCTCCTGTTCTCCGTCACGATAAGAGAGAACATTGCCTACGGGCACCACGACGCGACCGATGAGGAGATCGTTACGGCTGCCCGCAACGCCGACCTGCATGACTTCATCATGAGCCTCCCCGATGGGTACTCAACCAAGATCGGCGAAGACGGCGTGAAGCTCTCGGTGGGGCAGAAGCAGCGTTTGGCCATTGCGCGCGCTACGTTGACGAACCCGAGGATCCTGATCCTTGACGATGCGACGTCCGCCCTCGATTCCGAGACCGAAGCCAACGTTCAGGCCGCTCTCGAACAGGTCATGAAGGGTCGCACGAACTTCGTGATCGCCCACAGGCTCTCCACCATCATGCATGCCGACAGGATCATAGTGATG
The DNA here is from genome assembly GCA_037442185.1 of Chthonomonadales bacterium. Classification (GTDB taxonomy): domain Bacteria; phylum Armatimonadota; class Chthonomonadetes; order Chthonomonadales; family CAJBBX01; genus JAAYVH01. Next base: position 29,743 of record JBBIQU010000032.1, read on the forward strand.
GACGGCGGGCGCATCGTGGACATCGGCCGCCACGACGATCTGGTGCAGCGGCCGGGCGTCTACAAGAACCTCTACGACGAGCAGTTCCGCAGCGCTCAGGACTCCGCCCTCGCGTCCATTTTGGGCTGACTTCCGCACGCGAAAAAAAGCCCTTAACGTCTTCTTGACATTCCCCAACAACTGCCCTATAATGAGTAAAGCGCATTACTAATAGGCGTTAGTAACTTGTATTAGTGAAGCGCATTAGCAGCCGCAGCTCGGCGGCTGCGATCCGGAAGGTGCAAGGTGGCATCACCACGGGTCAGGCTCAGCGATGTAGCCAGGGCGGCGGGAGTGTCGCCAACGACAGCGTCCTTCGTGCTGAATGGACGTTGCGACTCGATCCCGCCCGAGACCCGTCAACGCGTCTTGGATGCAGCCGACCGCCTGCACTACCGTCCCCACATTGCGGCGCGCGCACTGGCGACCGGCCGAACCCGCAGGATCGGAATCGTTCTGAACCAGCCCGAGAGCTTCTCGACCCACGATACCTACTTCAGCGAGATCCTGGCCGGCATCATCCAGCGCGCAACCGAGAACGACCGCAACGTTCTGCTTCTCTCGGCGCACTATGCTACGTGGCAGAGCCTCTTTGCCGATCTCACGGGCGGAGCCGTGGACGGAGCGCTGCAGGTCAGCCGTTTCGTCTCGGACCAGCTGACGCCGGCCCTCATCGGGGCGGACTTCCCCCTTGTCTGCGTCTCGTTCCACACCGATGATGGGGGCTGTCTGTCGGTGGACTGCGACAACGAACAGGGCGGCTACATTGCCGGAAGCCATCTTCGGGATCTCGGCCACCGAAACGTTGCTGTTCTCTACCCGGGCGACGAGCTGTCTTGGGGCGCTGAGAGACTCGCAGGCATCCGACGGGCGTTCTCCGACCCCCCGGATTCGGCGGCTCACATTGCGATACGCGCTTGGGATGAGAGGTCGTTGCCCGACCGAGCATGGGTACATCAGGCGGTTTCCTGGCTGGTTGACCATGAGCCGCGGCCGACCGGCCTCGTCTGCTGCGATGAAATCCGGGCGCGCATGGTGGCTGAGCTACTGCCGGAGTTCGGGCTGAGGGTCCCCGAGGACATCTCCGTTGTCAGCTTTAACTCCACAGACATCAGCGCGCGCTGCGTTCCGCCGCTGACTTCAGTGCGTCAACCGTTGCCCGATATCGGCCGGGCCGCCGTGGACATGCTCCTTGCACGCATCCGTGGTCAGTCTGTCAATCAGGCGGTCGTCCGCTTCCCGATGCAGCTTGACGTCCGCCAATCCACCGGCGTCTGTCACGACAGCCGCTCGTCGTTGGGCGGTTGCCGACCGGACGTTGGCATCCAACAGGGCGCCGCAACACGAGACGCCCAAACACCCATCGCGCTGGAGCGCGAGAAAGGACAACCGGCATGGTAAGAAGGGGATCGGCATTCACGCTGATCGAGCTGTTGGTCGTGATCGCGATCATTGCGATCCTGGCGGCCATTCTGTTCCCTGTTTTCGCACAGGCCCGCGAGAAGGCACGCGGCATCACCTGTCTGTCCAACCACAAGCAGATTGCGCTGGGCATCGCCATGTACGTGCAGGATAACGATGGGTACTATCCGATGCTCCAATGGTGGGGCCCCGGTCCCATCCAGTACTCATGGTACGCCGTGATATGGCCGTACATCAAGAATGGCGACCACTACGCGGACGGCACGGGATGGGGCACCACGGGCATCTTCCAGTGCCCATCACGGCCTCGGGTCCAGTCCGGCAACTATGGCTGCCACATGGACGTGTTCGCAGACCAGTGGGTGGATGGGGTGAACAACGCCAACAAGTCCACCGTGTCCGAAGCCGTTATAGATAACCCTGCCGAGAAGATTGTCATAATGGAGAACGGCATGACGGAGGGCTCGTGGGGCTGGGGGCGCTTTGCCACATGGCAGTGGGACTGGGTGTCGTGGATCGGCAATCCGCCCGTCCGTGACGGCAACGACATTGAGGCGACTTTCGACTGTGACGGAGCTGAGGGCGGGACGGCCGTCTGGGCAGGCTGCGGCATGCACCCCCGGTATCGCCACACCAGGACCGCCAACGTCGCATTCTTCGACGGTCATGCGAAGTCCATGAGCAAGGGCTCCATCCTCTGGTACCGCAACATCTACGTAGAGGCCGGTCAGGCAGCCATCTGGCACCGCGAGGGATGGTACCCGTACTGATCCGTCTCGAAGTCTGTTAGGGCATTGCGGGGAGCCGGCTCGACCGTTGCGGCACGGCTCCCCGCCGAAGTGTGTTCGGCGCATGAAGGGTGTCGTCCGTCGAATGATAGGAGGTACGCCGTGAACCAGAAATGGGTCGCAGTTGGCGCAGTGGTGGTTATCCTCATCGCTGCGCTGCTGTTCTTGCGTCAGACCGTCTGGAACCCTGAGAACAAACCGCGTTCTGGCCCAACCGTCGAGCAGATGATCGCCGACATCGAGAAGAACCCGCGGATGCCGCCTCAGGCAAAGGCGGCGGCTATCGCGCAAATACGCGCGCGCATGGGCTCAAACGCCGGTCTCGTTAAGCCCTCCGGTGAGGCTGCGCAAGGGAAATAGACACACGGATGGGGGAGTCGCAGCGTCGCTTCCCCTTCCTGTCCCATTCAGCAGAGCCATCCCAATCTTCCGTTACTGGGGAAGCCGACCGAACACCCGACCACCGCTCCGGCGATGGTCTTCCGGCCTCGGCACCACTCGACCGGCCGAAACAGCATTCGCACGTGACGTGGTTCGGCGGCGAGGCC
>JBBIQU010000033.1:0-32133 GCA_037442185.1 Chthonomonadales bacterium
CGCCGAGGCGTTCGGCCTCAGCCCTGCGCAGGTCTCGAAGGCTGTCGAGGTCCGGCAGATCGCGGTAAAGGTCGGGTCGAGCGAAGGCGCCAACGTGCTCTGGCCGGGCGAGCAGGGGCGGTTCACGTTCCGCTTCACGAACAAGACCGCGGCGGCGCTGGCGCTCTCGGGCAAGGTGGAGATCATCCGCTATGCGACGAGCGTGCGCACCGGCGATGTCTGGGTGCCCCATGTTCGCCGCCTTGCCGATTGCGGGAGCGTGCCGCTGACGGTGGCGCTGCCGGCGTCGGGCAAGGCCGAGGTCACCATCGAGCCGACCATCCCCGACGTATTCGGCGGCTATGCGCTCGTGGCCGACCTTGGCGCTCAGGGGCGCGTTTTCTGCGCAACGCTCGTCAGGGTGCCGAGGCCCGATCCCGGCCGCGTCCAGTTTCCCACCTACGCACTCGATCTGCCCTGGCCGCACGAGATGTCCGAGGCTGTGACGACGCTCTTCGAGCGGCTTGGCGTAAAGGGATGCCGCATGGGCGCAGCCTACTACCCGACCACGTGGCCGGACTTCGACGGGCATCACCGCCAGTTCATCGAGCACCTCGGCTGGGCGCAGAAGCACGACATCACCGTCATGCTGACCATCGGCGCAAGCGGCGCAGCCATGCCACTCAACAGGCCGAGGCCGTGGCTCTCGCCCGACAACGTCATGCTCGACACGAAGTCGGACTATGCGTGGCTGCCCGAGTACGACCCCGACTTCCGCGCGTGGACCAAGCGGTTTGTGGGCCGGTTCGGATGGCCGAAGGGACCCGTCAACGCCGTCGAGCTGTGGAACGAGCCGTGGGAGGGCATATCTATCAGCGGCTGGGGCGCCGACATGATCCGCTACCGCGACATGTTCCGGCACATGGCCATGGGCGTCGAGGACGCACGGAAGGAGGACGGCGTCCAGGTCCTCATCGGCGGCGCGTGCAGCTCGACCAACACGCGTGACAAGTTCTTCGCCGACGGTTCCGACGAGTTCCTCAAGTGGCTCGACTTCGTCAGCATCCATTACCAGCCGCTCGCCGCCGATCCGGCGCTCGAGAAGGCATGGATCAACCGGAAGCACCCCAACGGCCCCGTCAGGGTTTGGGACACGGAGAGCTGGGTGGCCAACTCGGAGGATCGCGTCGCCGCCGTGATCGCCTCCATGCGCGCTCAAGGGCAGAGCCGGACAGCCGGCATCTACCACGGCAACGTCTATACGCCCGAAGTGCTCAGCGACAATCCGCGCGTGGGCATCTGTCAGGCATGGGCGCCCGCAGCAGCCGTCGCCGCCTCGCAGAAGTTCATCGGCCAGCGCGCTTTCAGGGAAATCTTCTTCAAGAACGGCCTGCCGTGGGTCTTCGTCTTCGGCGGCGACGATGACGGCACGCTCGTCGTGGTCGGCGACCTTGGCGGCGTCTACGACAGGAATCGGGTGAAGTTCCGGCGCGTGACGGGCCTGAAGAATGTGGCCGAGACCGGTGAAGCGCGCAAAGCCCTGGCCTCGCTTCCGAATGACGCCCCTCCGGCCCGGCGCAAGGAGCTCGCCGATCGGATCGCGGCCTCCATGGTGGTGGACGGCGCTGCGATGACCTTCGATGACCTCGGCGGGAGGGCGCGGATGTTCGATTTCTACGGGAATCCCGTCGCGCCCAAGGCCGGCAAGGTTACCGTGCCCCTTAACGGCCTCGGCTACTTCCTGCGCACCGACGGCAGCCCAGGCTCATTCGCAAGGCTGCTGAAGGCGGTCGCATCATCGCGGATCGAAGGCTACGTGCCCGTGGACATCGTGGCCCATGACTTGACCGCGCCGATCGGGGCCAAGCCTTCGCTGCGCCTCGACATCACCAACATCCTCAACCGCACGATATCCGGGACGCTCACGGTCAAACTCGGCAATCTCCAGCTCAATCCCGGCAAGCGAACGCTGACCCTCGCCGCCCACGAGACCGCCCGAATCAACATTGCCGTCCTTGGCGGCGCACCATCGCCCGACAACGGTTACGCGCTGAAGGTCGCCTTCGACGCCGGCGCCGACGGCCGGGCGCAACATGAAGAGACGCTCCGCGTCAACCTCATCGAGCGGCGGACCGTTACCGTAGACGGCAGGCTCGACGACTGGCGGGGCGCGCTTCCCTATCCCGTCGGCGCATCCGAGGGGCTCGCCGCAGGTCTCACCGAACGCGCCTATCTGCCCTTCATGCCGTTCGACACTCCATCCACGTCAGGCGTAGCGGCGGCCTATGTCGCCTACGACGACCGTTTCTTCTATTTCGCCGCCAAGGTCGCCGATACGACGCCATGGCCGGGTGGCGTGCGCTACGAAACGCGCGATGACGACGCCTACTTCTACCCGGAGAAGAGCTACACCCGCGAAGATCGGAAGGAGATGGTCTGGCCTGCAGGCGTCCGGCGCTTCTCCTATCGGAAAGACCCCGATCTTCCATCAGGCAACGGCACCGACAATGTGCAGATCGCCTTCAATGTCCTCCCTGCCGAGGCCAAGCCGTGGATGCCGTATCCGCCCGGGACGATGCCGGGCTTCATGACCTACATGGACACGGATTACGAGTTCGCTTTCAGCGAAGTCGCGCCGGCGTATGGCGGCGGGACGGAGATATGGCGGCTGGCTGCGCCGGGCATTCCTCGCAAGCACTACTATCCCCGGCAGCCCAAGGCGCCGGTGGACGGCGGGCCCGTGAAGTCGGGCAAGCTGAGCATGCGCCGTGAGGGCAATGCCCGCTACGTTGAAGCCGCGATCCCGTGGGAGGAGATTCCCGAGGTCAAGAAGCGTGTGGACGCGCGCCAGCCGATCAAGTTCACCTACCGCGTCAACGACAACGGTGGCCCGGCGCTCGAGCTTGCCGCTGGACGCAGCGTTTCGCGCGCCGGCATGCCGACATTCCACAACGACTGGACCGAACACTGGGCCAACGAACTCGAGTTCGGCATCGGCAGGTAGGAACCCACGCCGAGCGCGCCGAAACGATCGGCATGAAACACTCATTGCCTGTCGTTCTGGCCCTCCTGACGGCGACGCTCGGTATGGCCGCTCAGCCGGCGAGACCGCCCGAGGTCTGGTTCGGGCATGTTCACCCGGAGCCGCTCGGACGCGAGCCCGACCAGTGGCCGACGGTTCAGCGCGAGCTGGACGTGCTGCAGTTCGCCATCAATGCCGTGGCGTTCATCATCCCTCAGGAGGACCTCAGGCGCCTCAGGACGGTCCTCAAGCGCAATTGCATTCGCGTGTCCATCGAGTGCGGCTACTTCGACTGGGAGCCGCAGCAGACGGAGTTCACCGCTCCGAACCCCAAGCGGATATCCGACAGGCCCAGGGCGGCCCTGAACCCCGGCATCGGAGCCGAGACCGCCCGAATCGAGATGGCCAAGATCGAACCGCTGGTCAAGGCTGGCGTCAAGCCCGACTACATCGTCATGGACGGGCCGATCCGGCGCCTCATCCATCCCGGAGCCGACACGGGCCGAATCCCTCCCCACGGCGAGCAGGTCGGAATCGCGACCATCGAGGCTGCGGTGGACGAGGTGATCGCCTACATGCGCGCGTGGAAGCGACGGTTCCCGAGCGTGCGTTTCCTCGCTCTGACCAACTTCCCCAACTGGGGCTGGAAGGGGCAGGTGGCCTACTGGGCTTCGGGACCCGACGGCATGTACTGGGGCGACTACTTCCCGGTGGTTCAGACGCTGATCAAGCGCACGCGAGAGGCGCGAATGCCGCTGGCCGGCATCGTCATAGACAACCCTTACGAATACGCGACTGGGACCATGCCCGTATCGTCGCCGTGGCCCGCTCCGAGCAAGCCGCCTTCGGAGACGAACTGGATGGCCCGGGTTATCGAACTCGAACGCTATGTCGAGAGTCACGGGCTACCGGTGAGCCTGATCGTCAACTCGCAGAAGGGCGGCCACGAATCGGACGAGGCATTCGCGCGCTACACGCTCGAGTACCTGAACGCATACCGCGCTGCCGGAGGCTCGCCTCAGCGCTACGTGTTCCAGACGTGGTACAAGCACCCGACCAAGCTCATCCCCGACACCGACCCGCACAGCATGATGGGTATGCTGCGCGGCGCCATCCGAATCATCAAGGGGCGTTAGGCTACGGAAGGAGACGACCCAATGATGACGAACATGCGAAGGACCGCCGTTCTCATGGGCATGGCCGCGATCGTGCTCGCCGCGCTTATTGGCGGGTGTTCGGCCCCGAAGCCGCAGCAGAAAGCGGACGACGGCAAGCCCAAGCGTCGCATCGCGGGCATCGTCTTCCAGGAGGACCAGTTCTTCCGGCTGGTGCTGTTCGGTATGAGGGCGGCGGCGAAGGAGGCCGGTGTCGAGCTACTCGAGGGCAACAGTTACAACAAGCCCGAGAAGGAGATCGAGCTCGTCAACACCTACGTCGCCCAGGGTGTTGACGCCATCCTGATCTCCCCGCTCAGCAAGACAGGTTCGGTTGCCGCGCTGAAGCCCGCCAGGGAGAAGGGCATCGTCGTCATCGCCCATAACACCCCCATCGCGGGCGACATCCACGCCGCCTACATCGAGAGCAGCGCCTTTGACCTAGGCGTGCAGACCGGCAACGCCGCGCGCAAGTACATCACCGAGAAGCTCGGCGGCAAGGCCACCATGGCCATCATCGCGTTCAAGTCGCTCATCCCCGAGCAGAGCAACGAGCGCACCAACGGCTTCAAGAGCCGGATCGCCGACCTCCCCGGCGTCAAGATCGTTGCCGAGCAGGACGCGTGGCTTCCCGAACAGGCGGTCAAGCGTGTCAGCGACATTCTGACCGCCCACCCCGACATCAACGTCATCTGGTCGGCCAACGAAGGCGGCACCATAGGCTCGGTCATGGCCGTGCGCAACGCAGGCAAGGCCGGCAAGGTCGTCGTCTTCGGCACCGATTCCAGCGAACAGCTCATCGGGTTCCTCAAGTCCCCCGAGAACATCCTGCAGGCCGTCACCAGCCAGCGGCCCGTGGAAGTCGGCCGCATGGCCGTCGAGGACGCCCTAGAGGTCCTCGACGGCAAGCCCGTCGAGAAGCACGTCCAGATGAAGGGCATCCTCCTGGACCGCCAGGACCCCGCCGGGCTCGACGCGTTCGAGAAGCAGCTCAAGGAGTGGATCGGGAGGGAGTGACAACCCCGTACACGACCGCAAGCGAGCAGTGGGCCACCGATCCCAGCCGAATGAGCTTCGACCGTCGTTGCGTGACCGGTCAGGACCGGTGAACAAGCATGCACCTGAGCAAGGCATGTCGGCGCGCAAGAAGTCGCATGCTGCCTGACCACGCACACGGTCAATCAAGAAACAGAGGGAATCTTGCCGGCTTTTGCCAGTACACAGTAGGGCGGGACCGACAGGCTCTGCCCGGATTCGGTCCGTACGGCCACGGACAAGTAGGCCACAGATGCACGCTCGTTTCATCGGCAGCGCGAAGGTCTCTATCATCGCGCTCATCTTATCGGCTTCTCTACTACTCTTCGCATCGGGGTCGGCGCGAGCCATCGAGTTCACCACCGATACGACTATTCACTCTACGGACTATCCCGGTCAGCCGATTATCGTCACGGGCTGCACGCTGACGATAGACTGCACGCCGGGAGAGGGCTTCTACGACAGCACACTGATCCGAAGTAGCGGCGTGTTGACCCACCCGGCGGGCAACGCCAACGGCCTTTGGCTCAGCATCGCCAACGATGTAACCATCAACGTCGGATCGTCCATCAACGTGAACGGCAAGGGCCATCCGGGCCAGGGCGGTCCCGGTGGAGGCGCGTCAGGCATGGGCGGCACTCACGGGGGCACCGGCGGCGGGTCCGACAAGGCTACCTACGGGCAGATCCCGATCCCAACCTCGCTCGGCAGCGGCGGGGGCGACACGAGTCTAGCCGGCGGCGGCGCGGGCGGAGGTCTTATTCGGATGCACGTGGGCGGGACACTGACCGTCAGCGGATCAATACAGGCCCTGGGTTCCACTGTCACGAGCGCCGGCGGCGGTTCTGGCGGCAGTATCGCAATAACCTGCGCCACGTTAACCGGAAGCGGCTCGATCTACGCGTACGGCGGCAACGGTAGCTCGACAAGCCTGCCCGCGGGCGAGATCGGCGGCGGCGGCGGCGGCGGACGCATCGCCGTGTACTATGACACCAGCACGTACTCGGGTACGATGCTCGCTCGTGGCGGCACAGGCTCGGTGAGCGGAGGCGGCTCGGTGCCCGGCGGAGCCGGAACGGTCTACCGCAAGCTCACAGGCAGCGCTCCAACGCTGCGCATCAACGGCGACACCGTCACGGGCACAACGCTGATGGACGCGCCAGCCAGACCTGCCCGATGCCCTGATGACCCTCAACAACGTCCTCCTCGTCTTTGATTGCGCGCTGAATCCATTGCGCGTCGGGGACCTCACGGTGATGGGAGGAGCGACTGCAACGCATCCGTACGGCAGCCTCGCTAGCTTTGCGGCCGAGGTGGGCGGCAACGTCACGATCAACGTCGGAGGCTACATCGAGGCAAACGATCGCGGGTACCCCCAGAAGACGGGACCCGGCGCCGGCGGAAGTAACGGTGAGGGCGGAGCGTACGGCGGGGCAGGCGGCATGAATCCCAACGTCTACGGCGTGCGCGAGTGCTCGCAGGACCTGGGCAGTGGCGGCGGAGATAGGTCGGGTACCAGCGGCGGAGCCGGAGGCGGGCGCATTTGTATGCTGATCGGCGGCACGCTGAACATCGCCGGCTCGACCCGAGCCAACGGAAACGGGGCCTCAGGCGCAGGAGGAGGATCCGGCGGGTCCATTCTGCTCCGCACTGCAGGCGTCTCAGGGGCCGGTACGATCTATGCCAGCGGCGGCGCGGGCGGGAGCGCCGGGGGCGGTGGCGGCGGCCGCATTGCCAGCTACTCGCCGAGCGGCACAGCCAGGCTCCCAACCGGAACGGTCGCGGTCGGCGGGGGATCAGGTACGCCCGCCGGGTTCGAGCGGAACGATATACGCCGGAGACGCGGCCACTTCGGTTGATCTTACATTCTCTGTAGATCGCCAGTCCTTCGGATGGGACGCCAACGGATACGGTCATTTCAGCGCCGTCGTTCTCAACCAGGGCCCAACCGAAGCGACCGACGTCAAGGTGTCGGTGTTGGATCGCGATCCGGCTCTGCCGGGGGCCGTCGAGCTGGGAACAACGACCATTCCGAGCATGCCGGCCCACACTGCCACCGAAGTCAACTTCGTCATTGACCCGATCAGCGTGGCCGCGATCTGGGCCATGGCCGACCCGGACAACACGACCGCCGAAGCCGACGAGACCAACAACAAGATCTCGCTGCCGGCGACGCGAACCAACACCTCACTCTACGTGCCCGACAAGACTGGTACGATCGGCGAGGCGACGGAGCTGCGCGGCTTCCTCAAGAGGCTCACCGACAACGCCTGGCTCGTCGGCAAGACCGTGACGTTCAAGGTCCAGGGCACACAGGTCGGAACGGCGGTGACCGATGTCAACGGCAAGGCCGAGCTCCTCTGGACCATCACCAACGGTCCCGCGAGCCGCACGCTGCAGGGCATCTTCTCCGGCGACGTTGACTACAACCCGAGCACGGGCAACGCCACGTTGACCGCACAGACCCATGCGACGAAGATGTACGGAGTGGACCGCGACGGCAACATCACGGCATACCGCATCTTCAAGGCCTGGCTCTATCGGATGGACAGCACGCCTGTCATAGGCAAGCTGATCAGATTCAAGCTGGACGGCACGCTGGTCGGCAGCGCCACCACGGTCACCGGCGGACGCGCGCAGGTCGGCTACACGATTGCAGACGGCGCAGGGGCGGGCGTTCGCACCATCCTCGCCGAGTGGACGGGCGACGGTGGGTATCTCCCTTCGTCCTGTACCAACAAGCTGACCGTCTACAAGGCCGCGCCCTACATCTGGGTCATGCCGAGATCGGTTCCGGCAGGCGGCATCGCCCGGTTCTACGCGTACTTCCGTCGGCTAGCCGACTACCAGAAGCAGGAAGGGAAGACGGTTTCCTTCAAGGTTGACGGTACGTGGATTACCGACGTGGTTACGGGCACCGGGGCCGATGCAGGCATCGCGCGCTACAACTACACCACGGTCGAGCCGCCCGGGGTCCACATCATGCGCTGCGAGTTCGCCGGCGACGCATGGGTTGACGCCGGGTACGGGGAGGCGAACCTGACGATCTATTGATAGGCGGCAAACGGCTCGGACTCGAGCCGCACTGACGGGGCGGCCATTCGCCCCAGCCCACCTTCTGCGGTATGAGCCCCGTCAAGCGACGGGGCTCTTTCTTTGCCCATCATTCGAGACCAGTAGGGGCTGCTGCTGCGTCCTGATTGGAGAATGGCGGTCGAAGACGCCCTCAAGGTCCTCGACGGCAAGCCCGTCGAGAAGCACATTCAGATGAAGGGCATCCTCCTCGACCGCCAGGACCCCGCCGGGCTTGACGCATTCGAGAAGCAGATCAAGGAGTGGATTGCGGGGAGGTAGGGGTGGGTACCGAGGCGCGCCAGTACGACTTCGAAGTTCGCTACAGTGGCCACGACATTATGCGGCACGCGATACCGTGAGGCGCAGCCCGAGAGCATGCAGGACTGATGCGAGCGTCTTCACGCGCGGGTTGCCGCCGTTTGACAATGCTCGATAGACGCTCTCCCTGTTGAGATCCGCGGCCGCCGCAACGCCCGTCATCCCGCAGCATGCTGCGGTAGTCCCAGAGCTTCCGGAAAAAGGCCGACGGTGTCGTCAGATCTTCCAGCCATCGCGGCGCGTCATCCCCAGGTTGGAGATGCAGTGCATGCCCAGAGCTGCGCACACGTCGGGGATGTAGAGGGAACGTTTGGGCTTGCGCTTGTGCACGGCCGGCGTCTCCGCCGTCACCACCACAGCGTTCGCAAGCCGGGCGGCGGCGATCACGTACGCATCGGCTTCATCGTGCATAGCACGAGGCTCCTTCAGACCCGGGAACTGGTTCTCGTTCTTGAGCGCCTCAGCAAGATGCGCCGCTGTCGGCTCGAATCTCGATCGGTGCGCATTGGCCCACACCCGGAGGTCCGCAGAGCCCATCTGCGCGATCTCTTCTGCCACGAGCTCCACACTACGGAAGCGACCCGCGGATGCGAGGTCAGAAATCCGGCGGACAAGTGTCGGAAACACATCAGGAGGATAGAATCGATCGTGCCAGTCCATCAGCGCACTTGTATCCACCACATATACGGTCCCGGACGCGGTACTACTCATCGGGAACTCTCGACCGTGTGCCGGCGGCGAGGCGCTCCCGCAGTTTCTCGAAGCGGTCCGGGCGCAGGCTCAAGTACCGCGCTGCCTCGGCAGTCGTTATCTGGTGACTGTCATACGCTTCCAAGACAAGCTGCGCGAAGGGCGCGCCACATCGTCCGAGCGTTCTCTGCTCTGGTCGAGCGAAACCAGTACGAACCGGATGCTCGGCGACGCAGGCGTCCCACTCGTTGCGCCACGTTCGGTACGCAGCCCATGTCAGATACCCGGAGTGGCGAAGTCGCGTCGCGATGGCCAAAGGCGTCACGTTGAACCGAGCAGCCAGAGCGCGCATCGGCTCGATACCTTCCGGGACGCCTGACCGTGCCAGCTCTTGTTTGAGCCAATCTTCGGGAATCAGAGCAAAGCTCGCGACCGACTCGGCGAACCCCTCCAGTTCGGCCCACTCGGCCGTGGAGTGACGGTCTGTTGCCGCTACTCCCTCCTCCCCGGCGTTCGCAAGCATCAAGTGCGTCAGTTCGTGCAGAGCCGTGTAAGGCCTGGCGCCAGGCGTCTCACGCGTGTTGACGGCGACGACCGGGAGTAGTCGGGCCGGCAGGGTCATGCCCCTTGCTTCTTTGAGCGGCACGTCCGGGAACATGAACACGAGCACGCCGGCGTCCTCGATGGCCAGACGCCATGATCGCCAAGCCTGCCAGACGTTCGACCAGGTCATTTGAGCGGCGATCGTAACTCCGAGAGCAGTCCGAACGCGCTCACCGACCACAGTCGGCGCTTCCCCAGGATGGGCTTGCAGCCCGAACTCCGGCACCGCGTACCCGAGCTGTTCGTACAACTCCCACGCCGTCTCGCGTCTGGCCAGCATCGTTCGCACTGCCAGTCGCAATTCGGGCGACTCTGCCCCTGGCTGCACACCGCGCAGCCGGCGATACGATAACGCCGGAGGTTGTGTACGCGGAGGTTCGACCTGGTAAAGCACGCTGAGCGGCCGGCGGTAGAGGCGACCCAGTTCGTGTACCTGACGCAAAGTTGGCGAACGCACGCCCGTCTCCCACGCCGTTACCTGCTCCGGCCGGACTCTTAAGCGTCGGGCAACGCGTTCGAGCGAGTACCCGCTTTGCTCGCGGGCCCACGATAAGACGTGAGGGTTCGGTACAGGCGCAACGTATAGTTCCATGTCTCCTGTCATCATATACTCGTATCGGGCGGCGGCCTACTGAACCCACCACCTCTGTGCGCCTGGAACATCCAGCCTCGCCAGCTCGTCGGCCTCTGCGGACTGCATGAGTTCCCTCGCGAGCGCACCGAGACCGTCTGCCCCCGGAAACAACAAACGACCGGACACATTCAGCCTCCGGAGCTGCGCAAGGCACGAGAGCTTCAGTGTGGAGGGGACGAGTATCTTAGAGGTCCAGCGTTGCGGACGCTCGCTGAAGAGAGACGCCAGTATGTCGTCATGGTTCGCCTTCGGATCGGTTGCGAAGCTGTGCAGACCTTGCTGAACTGCCATCCGGTCCGTTTGGCGCCAGGGCTCCTGGAAGTGGATTAGGGATCCGGCGCCGTCAGCGGAGTACCACGGAAACACGATGGCGCCGTCCGGCTGTATGATGTTGGCGTGACGTTCCCGTGTTCGATCGAAGACGGCCCCGATGTCCACGATCCAGACTGCGCCATCTCTGTCGGGCCGCTCGACACACGCGAAGTACAGAGCAACAAACGGGCTGTACGTCCAATCGAGTAGCCACGTTGCTGCACCGTAGTGCTGCATGAGCGACCACCACTTTGTTGGGTCGTTGTCGTCCGGCTGAGCCCTCGCCTGAGTGTCGCGGCGAATCTGAGCCTGCGCGTTCTCCGAGCGCAGGGCGTAGCTCATTCCGATGTTCGATGCATGCAAGGGCAGCACCTTCAGTATCGCGATGGTCTACCATGGTCGGAACGGTTTCGACCACCTGCCGCACTTGACCTCACCGCCGTGCCGTAACGTGATACTAGCTGATCAGGAACTCCAGTCCCCGTAGATGCGCTTGATGACCGCGATGCCATGCCTGGCCACCGCGGCCAGGATGCCTTCATGCCGGCAAGCCGGGCGCTGTCAGCGTCGACCAGTACCGAGAACCCGAGACCCGGGGATTCAGTTCGGATTCGTGTGACCAACTCGGGCGGGGTCATAGCCCACTCCTGTCTATGGCAGGACTATACGCAACGACATTGTAAGAGCATAGCAGTCGCTGACTCAGCGCGCGCTTCATCGGAACGGCGGCCTGCACGCCCCAGAGGGAAACCGGACGCCCGGCGCGAACATACGGCCGTAGGTCACGATCCGCTCAATCTTCACCGAAAGGTCACGCCCATGCTCGCCATTGCCATCCCTCTCTTCCTCGCGGGTCTCGCCGTCATGGCCGGGGACCCGTGGCTTCGCATCCCGGCCCAGAAAGGCCCGGCGGCGGGAAAGTCGGTGGTACTGATCAGCGGCGACGAGGAGTACCGCTCGGAAGAGGCGCTGCCGCAGCTCGCCCGCCTTCTGGCGCGACAGGGCTTCTCTTGCACAGTCCTGTTCGCCATTGACCCGAGCGATGGGACGATCTGCCCGAATGTGACCACCAACATCCCCGGCCTGCACCTGCTCGAGAACGCCGACCTGATGGTCATCTTCACGCGCTTCAGGAACCTGCCCGAAGAACAGATGCGCCATATCGCCGACTACGTGGAGAGCGGCCGGCCCATCATCGGCATGCGCACGGCGACCCATGCGTTCCGCATCGCGGAAGGACCGTACCGCAAGTACTCGTGGGACAGCGCCGAGAAGGGGTGGGAAGGCGGCTTCGGGCGAACCGTGCTCGGCGAAACGTGGGTCAACCATCACGGCGTCCACGGCAAGGAGGGCACACGGGGCATCATCGCTCCCGGCCAGGAGAGGCACCCCATCCTGCGGGGCGTCGCGCCGGGCACGATCTTCGGTCCGACCGATGTCTACACGGTCCGACTGCCGCTTCCCGGCGACTCGGTGCCCATCGTGATGGGCGAGGTTACCGAAACGCTCGAACCGACTTCGCCTGCAGTGGCTGCCAAGAACAACCCCATGATGCCCATCGCGTGGACCCGAACATACACCGGCTCACATGGCAAGGCCGCGCGCGTCTTCACAACGACGATGGGCGCGTCGCTCGACCTGCTCTACGAGGGTACCCGGAGGATGCTCGTCAATGCGGCGCTCTGGGCCGTCGGTCTCGAGGACCGCATACCGGCGGCGTCCGACGTGACGTTCGTCGGAGACTACCGCCCGACGCCATTCCGCTTCCGCAGCGACGCCGAATGGAAGCCCGGCAAGAAGCCGTCCGAACTCGGCCAGTAGACGCGCCCCACGAGGACGACATCGCCCATCCCGGCGTCGGCGCCGGTTGGACCTACGGACACGTAAAGCGGGCGTCGGCGCTATGCGACGGTTCGCGGGAGCTGAACGACCTCCGACGCCACCCCGATCGCGTCCCGGAGGCCTGCGGGCAGGCGCGCGTAGTCGGCCACATCCACGCGGAATGGGAGATCGGACTCGGCGAAATCGCCGTGCAGGCGAGCGAGTACGATCACGGGCAGAGGCTCGGGAGCGATTACGACCAGATCCTGGTCGGATGCCGATCGCGAAGCTCCGGTCACGCGCGAGCCGAAGGCCCGTACCTCGACGTCCGGAACGTGCCGCGACAGTATGGAGCGCACAGCGGCGAGATGCTCAGCGGACAGGTTCATCGGCGACCCTGCGCTCCAACTGGACGATGAAGTACTCGATCTCCGATTCGAACCCCCGCACAGCCTCCAAGACGGCCCGGGCAGTCGCTTCGTCACAGGTGTGCGGAGTCAGGTTCCGCTGGTGCAGCATGTCTATCCAGGGACCGGCATCCTCGATGAGACCACGCTCTGCGGCGAGGCGGAACAACTCCTTGTTGGTCATCGCCTCGACACCGTCCATGCCCTCGGCTCTCAATACGCGACGCATGAACTTCCAGCACAGCTCGAACGTGTATTCGAACCGCTGTATCACTCCGTCGCGCATCAGTTCTCGCAGCTCATCGGTCAGCGCTTCGGAGGCAGCCTCGCAGGCGCGGAGAGCTTCCGTCAGAGAGGCGGCCGCATTGCGAACGCTGGTCAGGTCGAGAGACATGGTCGAGCTCCTGATGACATGGTACCGCATAGCATCTCGCTTGCGGCGGTACGGCTCAGGTCGCGCCATGCCCGTTCGGTGGTATCTTGTCCGAGGCGTCGCTGTACGTGGCGCCCGTGGGAGGTGCCCAATGAGACTACCGACATTCGCAGCATGTGCATTCCTCGCTCCGATGGCGTTGGCACAGACGCCGCAGCCCATCCTGCGCCACTCCTTCGACGATTCGCTCCACGGTTGGAGCGGGATCGGCATCAACTGCCGTGCATCCATCGCAACCGGCTCGTCGTACAACGGCGTCGGCGCGCTCAAGTTCGAATACGACGTCAAGCAGGGCGCGTTTGGCATGCTAACGTTTGCGCCGACCGAGGGGTCGCTCGCATCGGCTCAGGCGTTTCGCTTCTGGGCGCGCGCCGATCAGCCGACGACCGTGGGATTCATCGTGCAAGAGAAGGGCGGCGGGCGCTACATCTCGTTCTTTGCGACACCCAAGGGCAAGTGGCAGAAAGTCGAGATCGGCCTCGGCGACCTGATCCTCAACGAAGGCCCTGCTGACCCGCGCGACGCCGACGGCAAGCTGGACCCCGGGCGGATCGAGACCATAGCCATCGGTGACGTGGCCCAGCTGGTCGCGCAGGCAGGCAACGCGGACATCGAGCGCCTGCTGGGGGTCCAGTCCGGGGCGCGATCGCTGATGCTCGACGATTTCACGGCCACCGCCGAGAAGCTGCCGGCATCCGTGGCGGCTCGTCAGGGACAGGTGAAGCTCGAAACGTTCGCGCGCCCGCAGATCGCCTGGATGGCAACCGGAAACGCGACTCTGACCGTCGTGGATGCGGCCGATCGGGCCGACAAGGCGCTGCAGGCGTCATACGTGCGTACATCGGGCCGAGTTCTGGCCATGGTGCGCATGTTTCCCAGGGGCACGCTCAAGGGCATGGACCGGATCGCCTTCACTGCCTCGGCCCGGCAGCCCACGGTGCTGCTGGTTCAGGTTGAGGAGGCCGGCGGCGGCAAGTTCAACACCGTATGCAGCGTGGCCGATCCGGGCGTCGAGAAGCCTTTCACGGTGGAACTGGGCGGCCTCACCCCTGCGGATGACTCGCCCGTGAAGGACCGCGCCGTCAAGCCCGAGCTCATTTCGCAGATCGTGTTCATTGACGCTTCGGCTCTGGCAGGCGCCGGCGCAGAAGGCGAAAACACCCTCGTTCTGCGCGGCCTCACCGGTTCCACCGCACCGCGAGACTGAAGAACCGCCTGCGATTGGCCCGCGGCCGGATCGCCTCACTGAAGCCTGTGCGACGGCAATGCACAAGCCGCACGGGTGATTCATCACCCGCCTATCGCTTTTCTTGCACCGGGTCCGGCATCCGGGACACAAGAGCCGACAAGATATCGTATACCAGTTATTAGCCAGACTACATTTTGTGGATCGCCTCTGGTGATCTGGCATGACCGGCCGAACGGACCTTCGGATGGCCTGCGAGACCCTCTTGCGCAGAGCCGACCGAACATCAAAGTCCCGGCCAAGGAGAGAGATATCCATGTCGGCACGAAACACGGGCCTGCTCGCAGGTCTGGCCGCAATCGCGCTGTCGGCGCTTCCCAGCGTCGCGCACGCTCAGGCCAATCCGGCAATACCATTCTACGGCTACGGCGCAATCGTGGCCAATCCGTCGTTCCCCATCGCCGGCGAGAATGCGGTCATCACCGTGACCGTCGGCAACCCCGGCTCGTCGGCAGCGACGAACGTACAGGTGAAACTGTCGTTCAACGATTGGGGCGTAACGTTCTTCGGTTGGCAAGAGATCGGCACTCAGACGATTGCCTCCATTCCCGCAGGAGGCACAGCCACCGCTACGTTCAACTTCGTCTTCCAGAACCGAGCGCACACGTGTCTTGAGGCGCTCATCGTCGGGGCCGATGAGAACAGCGATCCCAATGACGACCGAGGGCAGATCAATCTCGAAGTCATTCACGCGGGCGAGACGTTCAGCTATGGCGTGCCCGTGGTGAATAACGGTGACGCTCCGCTCGATCTCCTGGTGCACGTCAGGGACCTCGACGCCCGTGATGACGGCACACCCGGCGGTGAGCTGCGCGATCTGCACCTCGAGCCCGGCGAAGAGGCCATCATCCCGATTGAGCTGGACCTGAGCGGCTTCGGCGACGGTTCGGTCCGCCAGATACTGGTGGATGTGTTCGATCCGGCTAACCCGCAGACACGCGAGCACGTACTTCTGGCGGTGGTCAAGACCTCGGCTCAGCTCGAGAAGAGGTTCTGGCTCGATGAGCTATCGGCGCTTGCTCCGACCCTGCCCCGAGGTTCTGTGGCCAACCGCTACCGAAACGCGCTGAAGCATCTCGAAGCCGCACTGAACCCGAGGCTGTGGGTTGACGGCAACCACGTTGTTCGCGGCGCAGGCGTTCAGGTCTTCGCACGCGAGGGATTCTTCGACTTTGCCATGACGGCCATTCTGCCCGAGCTGCCACGGCCGGTGCGACTACGGGTGGCTGAGGCGCTGCGCTCGCTTGTGGACTGCGATCGCATACTGGCCCAGACGGCGGCGAACGAGATGGCTCTGCTGCTTCCGGCAGTCCAGAAGCTGATGGCCGAGGCCGACGAGGCGCGACGGGCCGGCGACTACGGGCGGGCCATTCATCTGTATCAGAAGGTCTGGCAGGCGGCAACACGCTGAGCCTTCGTCGTCAGTTAGTGCGCAGCATGAGGCGTCGCCCGACGTGGCGGCGCCTCATTCGTCAGTCCGGTCGTTCAGCGTGAGGCGGAGTCTATGAGCCTTGCCAGAGTCAAGGGGCCCACATGGGTCAGATCAGGGACGACCATGTCGGCTTCGGTGAGCTTCTCGGCAGGGTGCGTTGTCGCGACGGCAAGGCACTGCATGCCGGCGGCTTTGGCGGCCTGAACGCCGACCACGGCATCTTCGATCACCACACATCGCAAGGGCGGCACATCCAGCTTGGCCGCGGCTTTGAGGAACACCTCGGGGTGCGGCTTGCCGTGGGTGACGTCATCCGAGCACACGATCTGCTCGAAGAACTCGCGGATGCAGAGGGCATCCAGGACGACACGGATGTTCGACATCGGTGTCGAGGAGCCCAGGGCAACGCGAAAGCCCGCATCGGCTACGGCGGCGACCAGTTCGGTTGAGCCCGGCAGAGCCATCATCCGGCCGGCTGCCAGCTCCCTGTAGACCAGCTCCTTGCGCTCGGAGAGATCGGCTATTTCCTCGTCGGCGAGCTCTCGGTGCAGCAGCAGCGGCAGTATCTGCCGGTTTGGCATGCCGAACGTCCGCCAGAATAGCTCGTCCGTCATGTCGAAGCCGCGCTCGCGCCCAACCACACGCCAGCTTTCGCGATGAAACTGCGAAGAGTCCACCAGCACGCCATCGAGATCGAAGATCACCGCACGTTCCAATCCGTATGTCCTCCTTGCCATGACATTGTGGCACGTCGGGCACGCGACCGGTCGGCTTAGACGACTTCGGCAACACATGCAGGAATGACGCGCGGGTTTGGAGTATGAGCTTCACGGAGCGGCAGCCGGCATGAGAGTCCCCTTGCCGCTCGCGAGAGGAGTGTGAACCCCATGCGCAATCAAATCACCCCGATTGGCGCCGCTGCCGGCGCCATGGCGGTGGCGGTTGTCCTGGCTGCGGCCGGGACGATGGCGGCGCTGCGTCAGGACGGACTGGCGCCCCTACACAAGCCAAACACATCGGGCGGAATGAGCCTGAACGAAGCAATCGCCAAGCGGCGTTCGTGCTCAGCATACTCGGACAAGGCTTTGACATCCGAGCAGATCGGGCAGCTCTGCTGGGCGGCTCAGGGCATCACCGAACCCGCCAAGGGGCTTCGCGCGGCGCCGTCAGCCATGACGCTCTATTCGATTCACGTTTACATCGTGGATGAAGCCGGGGTGCACGAGTACATTCCAAAGGAACACGCCCTGACCGTTCTGCGCGCCGACAACGTGCTGGCGCAGCTCCGGGCAATCCCGCCCAAGCCGGCCAACCTCGGCGGCGCGCCGACTGTCATGGTGCTCGGCATGGACATTGCTCCCCTCGAAGCCCGCGTCGGCGCTCGCGCGGAGAAGTTCGCCGCCATGGAAGCGGCCCACATCGCGCAGAACGTTCTGCTTCAGGCGACGGCCCTCGACCTTGGCAGCATTCCGGTGGGCGGGTTCGACGAGGCCAAAGTGACCGACCTGCTCAAGCTTCCGAACGGCATCAGACCTGTTTACATTCTGCCGCTCGGCACGCCGGCAAAGTGACGGTCGGCAGGCGGACGGAGGCGAGCGGCCGTCCGCCTGCTCGACGCGCACGTTACGGCTTCCATTCAAGGACCTGTCCGGCTTCTATGAGCCGGGACCGCAGGTCAGCGTACGAAACGTCCTGAACGGGAATGTTGCCGTCCATCGCCATGTCGGCCGCGAGCGCGGCGGAGTGGCCAAGCACCATGAAGACCGGCTCCATGCGGGCTGAGCCATAGGCGATGTGCGAGGCTGAGATGCACACGGGCACCAGCAGGTTGGCGCACTGGCCTCGCTTGGGAACGATGCACCTGTAGGAGATCGGATACGGCGGGAAGCCCGCGACCTGGACGTCGCCTTCGTTCATGACGCGTCCGTCCACCACATATCGGCGGCAGTTGTGCGAGTCCATGCCGTAGCTTCCAAGCCCGACGGCGTCCGTGGCCCTTACCCTGCCGCGGCAGTCGTTCTCGGTGATCACGTAGTCGGCGACCATGCGACGGGCCTCGCGCACATAGAGTTGGTGCGGCCATCCGCCCGTATCCGCGTACTCGTCCTTGCAGAGGCCCCACTCGGCCATGCGGCGGCGGACATCATCGGGCACGGACGGGTCGTTGGCCATGAACCAGAACCATCCCGCCACATACCGGACGTGGGCCTGGAAGATGCGCTCGCGCTCGGCATAGGACGCGACCGGCCAGCGATAGTTCGCACCGATGTAGTCTGTTGATGTCGCCCCGCTGTTGTTCTTGTCCGCCTTCTCGCCGCGAATGGGGTCGAACTTGCCGAACGCGCCCTTCCAGCCTGCCGCGAGGTATCTGGCGGTAAGGACGTATTCCTGCGGGTCGTAGCCGTCGGGTTTGGGGAACGGGATGCGGTTCTCGGGCTTTCGCGTCAGGATCAGTCGGAAGTTGTAGGCCTGGATGCGGCGGTCACCGGTGCCGGCTCGCTCGCGAGCATGGGGCTCGATCCACGGGAGCAGGCCGCTGGTCGGATCTCCCTCGCGGATATACGGGCTGACGGGCAGCTCGAACTGGTGCTGCTTCATGTACTGGACGCCGTTGATGGTCTCGCCGTACTTGCGGTTGCTCTCGCGGCCATAGGTGTACGAGACGCCAGCCCGGGCCATGAGGTCGCCTTCGTAGGTTGCATCAACGAACATGCGGGCGAAAACCGTCAGTCCGCTCTCGGTAGCAAGCGATTGGATGCGGCCTTCGCGCATGCGCACGGACTTGAGGTATTCGCGAGGATAGACGATGACGCCCGCCTCCGCCGCCATCTCATTGAGCACTGCGTCGGCAACCTTCGGCTCGAAGGTCCACTCCTCCGGCACGCCGTACTTGGCGCCGCAACGGCGGTAGAACTCGCGGGCAATGCCGCCGATGGCGCGCTTGTTGCCGAAGTCGGTCCAGCTCAGGCCGCCTGTGGTCATGCCGCCAACATGGGTCGCGGGGTTCACAACCACGACGGCGCGTCCGAGACGGGCAAGCTGAACGGCGCAGACGATGCCTGAAGCCGTGCCGCCATAGACGCATGCATCTACGCTCACTGCCCGGCGGACGATGGCCGTCGGTGGATGGTGGTAGCGCAGCTCCGGATGGAGGGCCGGAGCTGCCGACGCTACAGACATGGCGTTCCCCTCAGTGCATTTCCGTTTCGCACGTGCCGATTCCCGGGCGGTAGAAGTTGAACCGGACGTTCGGATGGTTGGACAACAGCGACATGGGAACGGCCGAGTCAGCGATCCCCTTGGAGATCATCAGCGCGGTCAGTCGCTGGCCGAACGGGTTGTCGTGGGTGCCTGCGTGCCAGATGGAGACGCACTCGGCCATCCACGTCTGCTTGGGACCCACGGAGATGGCGTGCGTCGGTACGAGCGCCAGTTGGCCGCCGCCCGAGGTGCGCGCGTTCTGGATCAGGGTCAACGGATGCAGTTCGACGACCCGCGTGCCGAGCTTGCCGTACTCCTCCGGGCTGGGGGGCGCATCTGTCCAGAGTCCCTGTCGGCGCACAGGGTCGTTGAATGCCCAGTGTTTCACCTCTCCCTGCCCGCCCTGCATGACGACGCACCGAACGCCCGCCCACGATGACTCGTATGCTGTGGGATCAGCCTTGGGGAAATGGAGGTTGGCGTCGGGCATGACCAGCTCGGGCCGGATGCGCCCGAAGCACAGCTCACGATCTGCGCGCTCGAACGACAGCGGGTGGTCGGTTGGCACTTCGCTGCCATCCATGTACCATTCGTCCATGCCCCAGAAGTGGGCGTTGTGCAGCTTCATGTCCAGTTCGTTCACCAATCGCGCGACGAGCGGAAGCTGCTCGGTCGGCCCAATCGGACCACAGATGCCCGCCGGATTGTCGGCCGTGGCCTGACGCCACGCGTTGATGTATTCGAGCGCCTCGGCTAGGTAGAACTCCTCGAGCGTGTCGTACATGGTGACCGTGAAGCCGGGGCGGCTCAGCGCCTGCATATCCTCAACGGTCAGGCGCGCCGCATCGGCCAGCAGTTCAGGCTCAAGCGTTGTATAGTCCCACCACTCCGGGGCGATCTTGCTGATCGGTCTTGGCATGGGTTTCCTCCTCAGAGCTTCCGTTCAGTCTGGTCGTTCAGTCCCGCCGATGGCCATGTCCGGGTCAGGCGGGAACCACTTTCGAAGATGCTGGATCATCGCGCGAAACGCAGGATCGGTGCAACGCGTGATGCTCATGGTCTTGCCCAGTTTGGCGAAGAGCGCAGACGACCACGGCTTTCGCATTGAGCGCAACAGGGTCTCCAGGGCTTCCTTGGGTCGCTCGTGGGGTAAGCTCTGCATTCCCGCAGCATCCAGGTAGTCGAACAAATCTGGCCGATCCCCGGGCCAGCCGATCGCATCGGGCAGATGACGCGGGTCGCACCACACCCAGCGCTCGATCTCGGGAGCCACCACGATCACTGCGCTCCGACCCACCCAGCCGGCCTCGTCTAGCGACAACGTGATGTGCTGGGCTAGCTGGTCAGGGGTTTGGTTCGGCCGACCGGCTCCCTCGTGGTCAACACAGACAAGCGCATAGTCCGCGTGTCGAACAAAGGGCCTCAGCGTCGCTGCCGCGTTGCGCGCCACCGAGGAGTCGTGCATCGGATCCCGGACGATCTCGAAGCTGAAAGCGCGGGTCCCAAGCGCATCCGGTCGGTGGAAGACGGAGTTCAGGCCGCGCTCCCAGTCGAGGTCCGGCGTTAGGACGACGAGATCGCACGTACCCATTAGAGAACGCCCGTAGCTAGCAGCAGTCCGGGATCCGCGCTCTCGTGCCAATCGCGCAGACGCGGGTGCAGGTCACCGCTCACAATGGCTGTGGCGCCGTCGTCGTTCCGCTCGAAACAGAGCACATCCGCCAATCGGGCATTCGCCAGCATGACCGGCGAATGGGATGCCACCAACAACTGGGCCATGTACACAGACGACAGCGCCTGATACACGGTCTCAATGGCTTGAGGGTGAATGCCGTTCTCGGGCTCTTCGATAAGGTAGATGCCATGCACGTCTGGGAGATATGCGGGAAGCGTGAGAGCAAGCAACCTCAGGGTGCCATCCGATACACCCCATGACGGCACTGTCACGCCGTTTGCATACCGGATCATCAGGTACCGATGCCGATCCTCGGGGCGCTCGACCGTGTCCATGCTGTCAAGATCGGGCAGAGCGGTACGGACATGCTCGAGCCAAGCCCCAAAGCGATCGGGTCGGTCCTCCTTGAGGCGGGCGATTACCCACGGTAGATTGGAGCCGTCCGTTCGGAAGGTACGCCCCTGCCCAGGCGGACTCGGCCGCCGCATCGCCTGACTGTTCAGCGCCAGCGATTGTACACCGTCTCGCAGAAGCGAACGGAACCAAGTTGTCGCAGGGAACCGCGTGTCGTCGTCCGGAAGGTTCGCAAGGGCCGACTTCTGGGGACCCAGGCGGAAGGACGGCATCCAGCCCTTGCCTGGCTCGTTCGCAAGCTCCGAGTAGAAGTTGTCGTTGCGGTCAGGCACCTTGCGCACCGTAGTGCGCGAGCCCTTCACCCGTGGATTGTAGAGAGGCCGATCGCTGGGAGCCCCAAGGGGAAACGGACTTGGCTCGGTCCTGATGCACAGGCTGCGGTCCAACAGCATGGCGTTTTCCCAGAGGATACCGATCTCATGAGTGGACGGATGCGTGCCGATCCTGACCTCGTACCGAAGCAGACGATAGCCGTGTCCGTTCAGCGCCTCAGCGACGTTCTCGGGCAGCGTCGCTTCCACGGCCAGCTCGAACGCCGATCCCGTGCGGCCCCAGGTGAGATCCGCGAAGTTATCCGTCCTCAGCTCAACGGCCCCGACAGGACCGTACATCAGTACGTCCCGCATGAACCCGAACACGTCGAGGAATGTGGTCTTGCCGCTGGCATTCGGACCGACCAGTATCTGGAATGGCCTCAGCTCCTGCGAAACGCTACGCAGGCAACGGTAGTCTCGCGCCTCGATGCTCTGGATCATTGGGGGCTCCCGGCCTGTGACCGAACTCTCAGCCGCAGTCTACCTCCTGTCTCCGGTCCGGTCCTGCCCGCTGTCCGTCTTCATCTCCTTGAAGAAGAACCAGCCGGCGAGTTCGCGCTGGTCGCCGAAGTGGGGCGAGTCGGTGCATTCGCTCTGTCCGGGCGGCAGGATGCTCACGCCTCGAACGCTCGGCTTGCCGCACTCGACGATCTGGATGTATGTGCCCCGGTCCGTTGACGGGATCGGCGGCAGCGGACTGAAGTTGATGTTCCCGCGCGTATGACGCCAGAGCGCCATCTCGGGTCCGCGTTCCTTGATGAGTTTGGCGACCGCCCGGTTGAGCGCCTGGATCATCACTGCATTGGGGTGCCGCCCCTTCAGGTAGTCGTACTGAACCGGAACGGATGAGCGCTTGTCCTTCAGGACGTGGACGATCAAGCTGGGCTGGGTGGCCATGTTGAACATGCTCTGCCCCTGAAGCTTGATGAAACCGAACACCTTCCCGAACAGGTCCTCGCGGACCTCCTGAAGCCATGCGTCGAATATGGTCTTCGCTACGCTCCCTTCGACGGCATGGCCGTTCCAGTGGAGCAGGTAGCCGGCGGCGTTGCGCGCTTCGGCAGTGGTCTGGGCTCCCGGCAGTGCGATGCGCTGGACGAGCGCCGAGCGGAGCATGGGCAGCAGCACGTGGGCGTTGTAGTCGTACGTCCCGATGTCTACGATGACATCGCGCAGGTCCTGTGGGCTGACGCTTCGCTTGGCGGCGAGGAGTTGGGCGATCCGGCCATTGTGGAAGACCTCTCCCCATACCGACGTGTCGCCGTTGTCCCACCATACGGCCGGCTTGTTGTTCCAGTTCGCGACGAAGCCCTGCTTCGGGTTCACGACATGGGGCATCTGCTCGAACGGAATGAACCCGCGCCATTCGTGGTCGCCTTCGCCGGGCGTCGGCAGGCGAGGATCAATGCCGGGGGCGCGGATGGGGCTCCGACCGCAGAACCAGAACCCGATGTCGCCGTCCTGCGTAGCGCAGAACCAGTTGTGCGAGGTCGGGATCAGCGAGCATGCCTTGCCGAAGTCGGCGACCGTCTTCGCGCGGGCCATGGCGCCGATTGCGGCGAACGTCTCCAGTTCCTGGTCCCAGTACGACGACATGCGCGAGTAGGCTTTGCGGGCTTTCTCGTCCACCTGCACAACCGGACCGTGGACCGTGCGGTAACAGGTCATGGTGACGGGCTCGCCGCCCCGGACGAGGATGGTCTCGGTCCGCTCATCCATCCTCCGCCACTGGCCCTTGTAGCGGTACTGCTTGCTGTCCGTCGGGTGCAGCGTTTCGACGAAGATGTCCGTCTGGTCGTTGACCCCCGTGGTGGTGCTCCAGGCGAGGTGCGCGTTGTGGCCGATGAGGACCCCCGGAATGCCCGGGAAGCCCATACCGATGACGCTGACATCGTCGGCCTTCAGGTGGACTTCGTGGGCGATCTGGGGCGTCCGGAAGCCCATCTGAGGCGCGCCGACAAGCATGGCATTCCCGGTGGCCGATTTCGACGCCGACACCGCCATGCAATAGGAGCCCCACTTGGTCATGAGGCCCATGCGCTCGGCCAACGCAAGGCGCTCACGCTGCGAGACGACATCGGCGGCCCGCTGAAGGGTTGTCGGACTCGTCGGACCGGTCTGACCGGTCGGACCTGTCAGACTCAGGACCTTTCCGGTCGGGTCGGCCCAGTGGGGCTTGCCGGGCCACTTGCGACCGTCCTCGCCGGGCGGAATGGTGGTCGGCGATGCCGGGTCGTTGCGCCAGAGGGCGTCATTGAACAGCTTGTAAGCCTCGCCCTTGTGGGCGTTCTTGAGGAAGGTCAGGATGAGCTGATTGCGGAGTTCGCCACCCTCGTCGCCGCCGAACCGCCGCGCCATCATCTGGCCGATGGCAACGGTATCGGTCACCTTCCACGGCCGAATCGTGCCCAGGTCGAGCCCCTGAGCGGCGCCGGGATAGTTGGCAGCCATGCGCTTCTTGCCCGACGATTGGGCATCTTTGAGGTACGCGTTCACGCCGTCGGCGTAGGCCTGAATCATGGCGCGCAGTTCGTCGGGAAGCCGGCCGAACTGAGCCTCACGTTCAGCTTCGGTGTAGCCATCGAGGCGCGTTTCCTTGTCGGCTGCGACGGCAGACGCACCTACCAGCTCGGCCATCTCGCCTCGAGCGGCGCGGCGGTTCAAGTCCATCTGCCCGAGGCGATCTTCAGCTATGGCATAGCCGTTGCCGAAGCACGCCGCCACGAGCGTCCTGGCGGACACGTGCGGTATGCCGTACGCATCGCGGATGACCGAGACGGCCTCACCTTTATATGTCAGGGACAGCGTCTTCGGCTCTGCGGCCGGCCCCTGAGCAATGAGCGCAATCAGAATCGCTTGGATGAGCATGGTTCGTTGATCCTCCAGCCAATGGTTACCACGCGGACCGGGCCGAATCCTGCGCCTAAGCGGAGCGCTACTTGCTTGGGCCCGCCCGACGATGAACCGTCGGTCAGCGAGACGAATCCCGCGCGGAATGGGCTTAACCCCCGAGGGTGGGTTTCGTGAGAAACAGACGGGCGGTTCATCGCCCGGCTGGCGTGTGAGTCACCATTGGTGACGAGTGGTGGCCCTAAGCGTCCTCAGTGGGCCGAAGCCGGCTCACCACTTCGTGGAAGAATGCGGGCGACCAGACGTCCAGCGCCCCGGGACGCCTTACGAAGGGCCGCACCTCGTCGCGTGCCTGGCCAATCGGCAGCCTGTCAACCGCATCGCGCAACAGGTCCTGTAGATCAGGCCAGGTGAGAGGTCGCTCACCGATCCAGTCTCCGGTCTGCCGCATGCGCTGCTCGAGATGGCCGAGACGCAGGGCGGGATGGTTGGCAGCGTACCACACGAGATCGTACCAATCGCGCCCCTTCACTCTCGTCTTCCACGGCCGAAACAGGACCGCGTGGACCTTGCCTGCCAGGAGGTCCGGTAGGCAGCACGTCCGAACGACAAACGGGATGGGTTGCAGAACGTAGCGCGCTTCGGTGCTGAACCCGCCCGGTGGATCGGTGTCCACCTCTATCTTCACGCGGAGCATCTGGTTCGTGGGCACAATGCCGGCGAGCGAACGCCCTGCCGCAAACTCCATCAGCAGCTCACGCGTGTTCGCCTTGAGGAATGCCGATCGGATACGCGCGCGTCCGTTCTTCTCACGTTCCGACACGGCCACGTGAAACCCGAAAGCCCTCACTTCCTCCGCCATGCCGCCGATATAGCGAGTCATGGCGAAGTCGGGCTCCGGCGCAAGCAGCGTGAAGTCCAGATCTTCGGAAAACCGATCGAGACCGTGAATGATGCGCAGGGCGCTTCCTCCGTAGAAGGCCGCATGCTCAAACAGACGGGCACGCCAGAGCCCGAGGAGCGCCACCTGCTGAACCACTTCGCGTGAGGCGTTGATGGCGTCGTCCGCCGAGACGATCCGGTACCGGTCAAGCATGGCGCGGACTGCCTCATCCATGGCGGGTTGCCTCTTCTCTGGTCGCGCGAACGATCTCGGCCAGGACGCGAATGTGTCTGCTGCCCGTAAGCGTCGCCAACGCGGCCAGACGGTCTGTGTCTAGTAGTACAAGGGCCTCCGGTTCGATACGAAGCTCATCGGTCAAGTAGCGATGCAGTCCCGATCTGCTCGTCGGGACGCCGTTGCGACTCACGAGGAGCGTGTCCGCCAGAGCCTTTTCGGGCGTGGCCATCAAGTAGGCGCGCCCTCCTTCGGCCTCGAAACGCGCCGCTCCCACCGCGAATGCCCTGGGCGAAACGCGGCGGTAGCTGAATGCGCCGAAGGG
The DNA here is from genome assembly GCA_037442185.1 of Chthonomonadales bacterium. GTDB lineage: Bacteria > Armatimonadota > Chthonomonadetes > Chthonomonadales > CAJBBX01 > JAAYVH01. The sequence goes on from JBBIQU010000033.1 coordinate 26,058, forward strand.
CGTCGTGAAGCTCCTCGACCTGCCGGTGGTCACGGATGTGATCTCCTCCACGCGGTCTGGGATCAGGCCGTGGGCCTGCAACGCATACTCCAGCGATACGTAGGATGGTCCGTACATGATATTGGCCAGTAGCTCGCGGCACACCGGATGTCGCCGATATGCCTCGCCAAGTACATAGACGCCCTTCTTCAGCCTGACGATCAGCCCCTTGGCGCACAGGTCTGCCAGCTTGTCGCGCGGGGCTGCGTAGCGCCGAAGCGCGTCCAGCATGACCTGGTAGTCAATCTCGTCGCGCTCGAGGCCGCCAAGGATGAGTGAGCTGTCCACGTGGGGCATTATACCGATTGGTGCATAGTATGTCGAGGAATCCTCGACATACTATGCACATACGCAACGGCAGATCTTAGGGTTTGCCCTCTCGCCTCTGTTGGTGATGCGGGAGGTACAGACAAGTGACCCGCCGAACCTCCGGTACATGCTCGCTCTCATGCTTGGCCTCGCAGGCACGGCTGCACCGGATGTGCCGCCGCCGGTACACGCGCGGGTTGCGTTCGCATGCGCCCCTGACAATGACCTCTATCGGGCGGCGTGCGGAGCGTTCAAGCATCGGCTTACCCGGTTTTCCTCCGCCGACAGAGCGATGGACGCGGTGCCGCGTGGCGGGGCGGTGCTCATCCTCGGCGATCGGTATCCCGAGCGACGCACGGACTTGCCGCCGGACCTCTACGTCAAGGCGCAAGTCCGGGGCTTGCGGCTGTATGTCGAGTACCCGTCGCACGGGCCGGGCATCGAGGCGGGCAAGCCGATTCGTGGCGTCTGGGAGCGCGCCGTGGTGGCGTCGGATGCGTTTGGCGATGCGTTGCCGAAGCTCCGCATCCTGGGCATCCATGGCTGCAGGGCGATCCCGGCGCGATCCGATTGCCCCGACATCGTTCTGGCACGCGTGGCGGGGTTCGACACGGCTCTGTTCGGTCTGCCGGAGCGCGCCTGGCCGCTCCTCTATCAGCCCGAAGACGGCGTCATCGTCGCGACCACGAAGCTCAGCGGCTTCATCACGGGCCGGTATGCGCCGACCGACGCGTGGAGCGAAGTGTGGCGGCATATCCTTGGGCGCTTGATGCCGAGCATGCGGATACCGGAGCTTCGCTGGACGCCCATTGTGGCGCCTAGCTATGCACGCGACGCTCGGGTACCCGCCCATGCCGAGACGAGCGCCCTCCGACGCGCCATCGAGTGGTTCTTTAACTCCCGGATGCTCGTCCATCCCGACTGGGCCCATGTCTACGACAAGGACGCTTCCGCGTGGTACGAGCGCATCGGCCCTGCGCCGGGCCGCGATTGGCCCTGCGGCGACGGTTCGCTTGGCGTGCTCGAGGGCTTCGACTCGGCCATCGAATGGGACGGTTCTCAGCGCGTTCGCTGGTGGCGGCGCAACGACTGCAACGGGGAGGCAGCGGCCGCAATGGCCCTGGCGGCTCGAGCGCTGCGCAAGCCGGACCTCAGGAGGATCGCGGGCAACATCGGCGACTTCCTCTACGAGCGATCCATCCTCAGCCACGGCAAACGCGACGATCCTGCAGATCCGGCTTACGGGCTCATTGGCTGGAACGACGTGACCCGCTACCACGGCGACATGGACGGCTACGGCGTCTACTATGGCGACGATCAGGCCCGTTCCATGCTGGGCATGCTGCTCGCCGCATCCGAGCTCAAGACCGACCGCTGGGACCGCCGCCTCATGCGCTGCCTGCTGGCCAACCTACGCCTGACGGGCGTCAACGGCTTCCAGCCCAACCGCATTGACACCGCGCCGCTCGAGGCCACTGGTTGGCGCGCTTACCGTGACAGCACGGCCATGAGCTTCTCGCCCCACTATCAGAGCTACATGTGGGCGTGCTACCTCTGGGCGTACCGGCAGACTGGACATCGCCCATTCCTCGATCGGGCATCCACCGGAATCCGGCACATGATGGAAGCCTATCCCGATCGCTGGCAATGGGTTGGCAGCAGGCAGATCGAGCGATCGCGCATGCTCCTGTGTCTCGCATGGCTCGTGCGCGTGGCGGATACGCCCGAGCATCGCGCATGGCTCCGGCGGATTGCCGGCGACCTCCTCGCGGCGCAGGACCCGTCCGGCGGCATCTACGAGCTTCTCGCCGAGCCCGGAACAAACCAGCTTCCGCCTCCTGCATCCAACGAGGCCTATGGGACCGCCGAGATACCCATCATCCAGACCGACGACGACAGGGCCGGCGACCTGCTCTATGCCTGCAACTTCGCGGCGATAGGACTGCACGAAGCGGCGGCTGCAACGGGAGACCCCTTCTACGCGCGGGCATCGGATAGGCTATATGCGTTCCTCGTCCGCGCGGAGGTGCGGAGCCGAGCGCGTCCCGAGCTCGACGGCGCCTGGTTCCGCGCATTCGATCTGAAGCGGTGGGACTACTGGGCCTCCAGCGGCGACGCCGGCTGGGGCGCATGGTGCATCGAGAGCGGCTGGAATCAGACATGGATCAGCATCACCCTCTCCCTCCGCAAGCTGAAGACATCGCTATGGGAAGCCACCGAACGATCCGCCGTGGCGAAACACCTCGAGACGGAACTGCGCGCGATGGGCGATCCGCAGGTCCGGCCGTGAGGCGATGTGCGGCGATGGCTTACGTTATCCTTGCAAATCCGACATCATCATGTCGGATTTGCACGGATGTACGGGGGATCGAACAGATGCAGACAATGGCTCCCGAGCGCAAAGAGGCGTTCAGCTACCGCACCTCGATCGGGGGGGACGCAGTCGTGAACCCATCGGAGCTCATCGTCGTCTACCCCGGGCACGGGGCGTTTCCACTCTCGCCAGACCTCCGCGCGATGCCGGTGATGGAGGCGGTGAAGTGGATCCAGAGTGCGATTTGAGGCCGCTCGCAGCCCGTCAGTCGAACAGAATGGGCCGCAGCGTCGCGAGCATGTGCCGGTAGGTCGGCTCATTGTGCCGCAGGCGATCGTGCGTCCAGATGCTTGTCGTTCCATCGCGGCACTCGTCGGCAAGCAAACGACCAATGGCTTCCAAGGTGTTGGGCCCGATTATCCCGGCCTGTACCAGATCCCTGCGCAAGTCCTCGATCTCGCCCATCGGTCCCACAACGAAGACACGATCCGCGATGCACCCGGGGCTTGCACTCCGTATTGCGTCGCCTCTCCGAGGATCGGTATCGAAATCCACCACAACCACCAGTTGCCGCAGGCTGTTGTCGGACAGGCCATAGATGTCCGCCGCGACGGCTTCCTGAACTTCGGACCATCCGCCGGCCGGTCGCTCGACTCGGATCGCTCGGGAGTTGACTACTCGTTCAACGAACCCGTTGACCACGTCCCGCACGGCTGCATCCTCGGGCACAACCAGCACATGTGGAGCGTATTTGTTCGGCATAACCGATCAGAGGAGGTCGTCGCCGCGCGCCATCACATCGGCAAGGTCGTCGGATGGTTTGATCAGGTCGCCGGCAGGCCGCACCCGGGTAGGCTCGGAATGGCTGCGACGGAACAGGAGGAAGGTGTCTTCCCGGGAAAACGCACGGATTGCCTCGGCATTGTGCGAGGTAGCTATGAACTGGCTCCCTTGGCCGGCAGCGCGCTTCAGGCTCACTACCAGGTGCTGGATTTCCGGCAAGGCAACGAAGCTGTCAGGTTCGTCCCACCAGATCGTCACCGGTGGATCAGCCTCTGCGACTGCGCATACCAGTGCCGCCACCGACAGGCACTTCTCCCCGTCGGAGAGGTCGCCAAACGGCACAACGTAGTTCCCGCCGCGGCTGCCACGGAACTCGTACTCCAGGCTCCAGACGCCCTGACCGGTTGGACGGTTCCGAGCGGCCTCGAAGCCAGGAAGGACCGCCTGCAGGTACGCCCTGAACGGCTCGTATGTGCCCGGATGGGCGTTGACGGTTTCCCGGAACCAGTCGCCGAACTCGCGACAGCTCGGATCAGGCGATGCGAGCTGAGCCCCGCCTTCACCGCACATCTCAGATGGGACGGGGCGAAGTATGACCAGGCGGCGCAGCTCATGGCGAAATCGCTCGATCGGATGGTCATCCGCTGCCACACCGATCATCGTCAGCGCGATCTGATGCCAGTCCGCCGTGAACTCGGTACGCTTTCCGTTCGTTCCGGCAAAGCTGACATCCCCCAGACGCCGATCGAGCACGTCCGTCGCGGCGACCACGAGGCGTTCGGATGCAACGCGCATTTCGCGGAAGCCCGGGGGAAGCTCAAGGGCGAGCGAATAGGCCGCGGATCCGACCTCAGGCAGTTCCAGTTCAATCTCGAAGCGGACAAAGGGGTGAGATGGGTCCGTTTCGGTTGCGCCCAGAGCAGTCACGCTCCGTCGGGGAATGAACTCGTCCGCGCGGTTACGGCCATAGGCAAGCATGCGGAACGACTGCAGGATGTCGAGCAACGAGCTCTTGCCGGAACCGTTGCGCCCGACAAACAGCACATGCCGTCGGTCAGCAAGGTCCACCTCGGTGTTCTGGAAGCGCCGGAAGTTGTGCGCATAGATGCGCCGGATCATGGGTGGATTGTACCACCGACCGTGAAGTCGGAGCGCCGACGCCTGCGGCAGCCATAGGCCGAACATCCTTCCCGTCCGCACCCAACTTGACGCAATCGCCCGCTCGCTATCCGTACATGACTCCGTCATCAACGCGGGCAGTTCACATGGCCCGCGACAGGTCGCGAGCATGCTCCGCGAGCACCCTGTGTGGTAGTCTATCGGCGGAACCGTATCGTGCTCGATAGCGTCAGATGTGGTCGGAAGGGGTGACGTCCATGTTCAGTGAACCTAAGGCAACTCAGATGGCCTCGCGGTTCTTGGAGCTCGCGGGCGGACCTGTGCATTACGTCAAGCTTCTGAAGCTCATGTATCTGGCAGATCGTGACATGCTCACGCAGCATGGCAAGCCGATCACGTATGACCGCTGGGTCCGCATCAAGCACGGCCCCGTCCTGAGCGAGACCTACGACCTCATCAAGGGGAAGGGTACAGGGTACTGGCATCAGCACCTGAGGACGGAGGGCTACTCGGTCGAGTGCGTCGCTCCCGCCGGCACTGACAACCTCAGCGTGGCCGAACAGCGGGTCATCTCCGGGGTGTTTGACCGCTACGGCCACCCTGACACGTGGGATCTACGCGACAGGACACACGAACTCGGGGAATGGCAGGATCCCGGCTCGACTTCGAGACCCATAGAGTACCGCGACGTCCTGTGCGCCGAGGGATTGCCGGACGACGAGATCGCCGACGTTCTGGCCAACATCGCCGGCCAAGATGCATTGGATCGCGTGACCGCCCAGATTCGATAGTGTTCCGGCCAGGCGATACGTTCCTCATCACCGACCCGAACGGCGGGAAGCAGCACCTCCGGATCGTTCTTACGGCGCCGTCGGGCTCGCCGCCGACGGTAATGACCGTCCAGCTCAACACGCTGACGGTTCTATCTGACATGACGACAGTGCTCGAGCCCGGCGACCATCCGTTCTGCACGCGTCGCTCAGTTGTCAGCTACGATACGGTGCGTGTGATGGAGGTTGATCTTCTCATTCGGCTCGAGGAGAAAACCAGGAACATGCGCGAGCCGCTATTCATAGGGCACCAACGGTGTACGGTGGACTTGCTGAGACGCATCCTTCATGGTGCGCTGAACTCCGATATGATTGAGCCTGGCATGAAGAGGGAACTTATCGCCCGTCTGACGGCCTGATATGAGGTCTTGCGATGGACCCGCACCACGCTGGGGCGATCATAGGTCAGGCGCCTCCAACGATTGTTCGTCACCCACGTCCCCGTCAGGCAGCAGTTCCTGTCTTGACAGCAATGTCAGCCCTATGCCGTCCGCGCGATGCCGGTGATGGAGGCGGCGCGGCCGAGAGCAGATGACCACTACGGGAAAACGATAGCGGCCAGACAGTTCAACGCAGACGCGCAACGCACCAAAGCAGGAAGGGTGACCCACCTTTTAGAATGCGAAGGAAGAGACGACTGCTTCAAGCTGCAGAATAGACAGAATTAGATCAGGGGGTATGC
>JBBIQU010000033.1:32143-32501 GCA_037442185.1 Chthonomonadales bacterium
GGGTCGCGGGGGTGTTATCAACGTGCTTCAGCGGGCGGGGCTGGACTGTGTTCAGTGCCAGCGATGGGCACTGGACGACAAAACCTACACATCGGCAGAAGAGCGCGTCGGCATTGACGGAGGCCGACCGTTCGAAGAGCCACCTGACGGAGAACTACGGCCACTGGCAGACCCGCCGGTAAGTGGCAGCATATACGGGTTCTTCGTTGACGGTTCCAGGCGGACCTACAGGGTCTCTCAGGTAGAGTCCGATGGCAGATGGCTCCCTATGGTTGCCGCACAGATCGGCGTTGCAGTCCTAGGAGCCTGTCCGAGTAATCCATTCTACTCATAGACTTTGCCATGTCCGTTGTGGTTG
>JBBIQU010000034.1:0-12229 GCA_037442185.1 Chthonomonadales bacterium
CCGTTACTGGGGAAGCCGACCGAACACCCGACCACCGCTCCGGCGATGGTCTTCTGGCCTCGGCACCATTCGACCGGTCGAAAAAGCATTCGCACGTGACGTGGTTCGGCGGCGATGCCTACGGTGTGCGACAAGACAGATAGCAAGACAGAGCCCGAAGCCATCCTTCGCCGTGAACATCGTCACCCAATCTGGCCGAGTCCATTGCCGGATGGAGGTGCTTGACCCAGGTGACCATTGCCGGCATACATCGGGCGGCTATTCACGCCATTCGCGTCCTGGGCGTACACGTGATCTTGGCTCAAGGACCGGAGCGCCGGGTACCGCTATCTGCGTTCGTTGCTGCGACCCGGCACTCCGTTGATGGTATTTCACGCGAACGGACCCCTGAAACCTACGTGGTCGCTAGGGCACCTTCGTCGTTGCTGACTCCGGTCGGTATTGCGGCGTGACGCCCATGATGAGCATCTGGTAGACGTCGGCGGGGTTGCTTCTGGTCCAGTCGTTGTTCCCCTCAAGGCGGCCAGAAGCGTTCCAACGAAGGGTCGTCGTCGTTCGGTAGGGGATCAGGAGGCCATTCCAGACTCCGGGTGGGTGGCTCTGGGTGAAGGTCAGAACAGAGAGCTTGTCGTCAACGATCGGGCGCTGAGAGTAGACGTGCACGGTCACTGTCTGCGAGCCGGTGCCGGCATTGGTACACTCCACGGCGCCTTCGAGCGTCAGTGTCAGGTTGCCCGCGCCTCCCTTGACAGGTGGGGGCAGCACATAGGCGGGAACGGTCACTTGAGCCGGTGGGCTGTGTCCATCAGGGATGGCGTCCATGGCGTAGCTCACGAGATGGTTGGCGCCGGGTACCCATGTGGATGTCCCGCTGGGTCCTGTTAGCGTGCGGAAGGACGTTCGCCCGATCCGTCCGATCTCCACCTGGTATGTCACCCAGTCGTTGGGACCGGCTCCGACGAGGTCCGCAGGATCCAGGTTGAGGTTGGCACGGCTGACGACCCCGAGGTTGTGCAAGGTGTTGTTCCAACCGCGCTCATGGGAATCGATAGTGAAGGACTTCGTGCCGATGTCTTTTACCTGCATCATTCCTGTCAGCACGACGCGTCGCGGACCGACTTCGGACGGCGCGCTACCAAAGGTCGCGTAGTAGGGGTCCGTGTCGCTCAACTCCACCTTCACGATGGCGCGTCGCCGCAATCCTCCTCCGCGACTGACCCCATCAGGCCCCACGCGGCTCCCTTCGTAGGCGTTCCTGTCGGAAACGGGCGGCGTGTTGCGATAGGCGGCACGCTGGGCGGCTCCGAGGGGCAGAGTGGTAAGCGCGCCGGTCCTGGGATCTACGCCATCGAGCCACGCCCGCACCGTGGCCTGCAGCGCCGCATCACCCGCCATATCGGTGTGGGTAATCGGCAGATAGACGTTGAAGGCCGGCACACCCAGCTCAGCGCTCCGCCTCGGCACAATGCTGTCCGTTGCGCCGGCGGCACTGTTGAAGTGGTAGATCCACGGGAAGTAACCATAGGTGGTCCGCGTGGCGGGGCTCCAGAATGGAGCGAATGCGATGTACGGGTTTCGGAGACCCTCCAACCGCACATTCGTACCAACTACGGCGGCATAGGCCACGTCATCATGGAATGCCCTGGCATTGAGTTGCGCAAGCCGGCCGCTGTTGACGCAGAACTCCTGATAGGCATGGCGCGGCTGCGTCCGTGTCGGTGGGAGTGCGTTCGGAAGCAAGCCCTTGGACTCAAGAATGTACAACAGGTCCTTCATCGTCAGCCATCGGGTGCCGGGGCCGAGGGAACCCGCGCTTGCGTCGCCGATGAGCTTACTTCGGTAGCCCTCGCAGACCATGTTGGCCAGCGGCGAACCCTTGTGGGGCGTTCCCAGCGTGATTAGTTTGCGCACGTCGCGGCGGCCCTCGAACTCGGAACCTGGCGGATTGGCGGCCTGTTCCACGTACCAGCGGGTGAGTATGCCCCCATAGCTATGGCAGACGCAGTCCGCCTTTTGCAGGGCGATCCGCTTGCCGGCCGGCTGACCACCGCGTGGCTGGCTGCCGAAACCGGCAAAGTAATAGCCGTCGCGGAACGCCTGACACGCCCTGCCAATCATCTGCGCCACGAGGGCGTAGCGGTTGGACGTGACCCCCATACCCATGGTCCTGCCTTCGTCGGGTCTGAGGGGATCCCGTCCGGAGTGATCCACCCGGAAGTTCACGCAGTGGAAGCCGAAGTTGTTCTGCCCCACGTCGAACATCATGGCGAACGAGCCGGGCTTGGACGCGTCGTACCACACGGCGGGACTGCTGGCGATACCGTGCACGAGCACGAGAGGGGGCCGGACGAGGGCGATGGCGTGCGGCTTGGTGCCCTCAGCTAACAAAGCGCCCTGGGCAGTTGTCAGGCGCACGGCCAGGCGAAGTTTCCGTTCCTTCTGCGGGTCCAGCGGTGCCGCCATGTGGAACTCGAAGGGAGGCCGATAGTAGCGTGCATCCACGACCATCAGCCCTGTCCCCGGATCCTGCTCACCCGGGAGGGTAACCCCCATCTGGTGGATCTGGAACGTGCCACCCGGAACGAACGTCTGATCTTCGAGGCTGCGGTACTCCCCCTCAAAGCCGTTGGCGGGCAGGGGACTGAAGCGTCGCGTGTTGTCCGGCATGTAGCCGAACGCCAACGAGATCTGGCCGGCTCGGATGGCCTGGTACAGAATGGGACTGGCGTGGACCCGCATGAGCAGCAGACCGCCGTCCGGCACACCCGCCTGCCAGTCGCAGGCGACGCCGTCGGGTTCCTTGTCGGGTGGAATGCGATTGACCCGGAGTGTCGGACTGCGGCTCGTGATGCCCGTGACGTCGGTAAAGGTGATGAGGAGCTTGGCGACCGTAGCGCGCACGGCGTTGCTAGGGCACACGTGCCCGCTGCCGTCCGCATCGAGTTCGGCATGTATGCGGACCTCGCCGGGTTTGCTCTCGTTGACCCCCTCCACATGAAGGCGGACAGATCGAGCATTCCCAAGAACGGCGCGAGCTGGGATCCACACGTCTGTCGGGATGAAATCGCCACGGTTCGCGGGTTCTGCGCGCCTGCTGCTGTTGTTGTCGCGGGTCCAAAGTCGTATGAATCCATCCGATCCCGGGGCGAATATCGGAAGGCGGCGCACCCTCGGATCAGACGGATCGCGGGTGACCCGGGCAGGGTCGGAATCCGAGTAGCGAAATCGCAGGCGAGCCTTGGTGAGGTCCACGCCCTGCGACACATGTATCTCCATGGGCGGAAAGCCGACCCCGACGTTTGGCGCTGTGCCACCGAACCGATTCAGCCCGGAGGCGAAACCGGGCACTCCGGTACCGAGACGGTCCAGGTTGCTTGTGAGGATGATCTTGCCCGGTAGGTTCGGATTGTCCTCGATGGCAGCGTCTTTCTCGTCTATGGCGGAGTCGTTGTTGCTGTCTATGGCAAGCGTGAGGCGCACGACAGTGATTTTCTGCTGGGCTGTAGCCGTATTGCCCTTGCCGTCTCGGGCTGTCCACGTGATGGTCGTGTCACCCAGGGGGAAGGGGCTGCGAAACGGTCTGCCGTCGCTGCGTGTACCCCTGCCGCTCAAGGGCGGACAGGTGCCACGGACACGAGCACGCCCCGGGTCTGCGTGGGCCGACGTGTAGTCCGGCGCTTCTGCGCACACAACTCTGTCCGGCGGCGGCGTGATGGTGAGGATGCACTTGTCGCTCCGGCCGCCTCCCCCTGTCGTCTGGTCGAAGACAACATCGGTGGTATCCGTGAGGTCTGTCTGGGCTTGCCCTGCGACCATCCAGAACGACACGGCGATACCGATAAGAACCGCCCGGACCTTGATTCTGGCTCTCCATCGAGCGAATGATCTTGGCATAGCCATCTCCGCCGCCTCCTAACGCAAGCCCAGCGGCAGACCGACGCCCACGACGAACCTGGGGCCGTTCGGAGCACGCCGCGTCAGGTCTGCCAGTGCGGGAGTTATGACCAGCCCAGTATGGGCGGAGAGAAGCCACGAAAGGCCGACATTGAGGTCCTGACCGGTCCATTCGGCGAACACGGCGGTCATCTCGTTGACATGAGCCGATACGCCCGCAAGGACGGTGAGTGGCCCATACTTGCTCGCGACTTCTCTGGCGACTTCTCGGAAGACGCCTTGGTGCGCTCCTGCCCACAGCCACGAAACGCCGACGGTCGCGGTCATGGTGCCGAACCGACGTGACGTTTCGCCATGCAGGGGGTAGCGACGACTTGCGACGAGATAGCATTCGGTTGGGGCATCGCTCCCTCCGCCCCACACCAGAAAGTTCCGAATGCCGACAGCCAAGGCGGTACTGTCCGGTCGTGAGTGGAACATCCTGAGGCTGAACGATCCTCGGCGGGCAAATGCCTCGTGTACCCCAACGGACAGGATATTGAGGCCAAGGTCCACGCCGAGCGTCCGGGCATCGCCGAAGCCGACCGCGAGCCCTGCAGCGCCATCTGCGGCCGAAGCGATGCGAGTCGTATTCTGGAAACCGAAGCCAATGACCATACGCCCCCGCCCGCGACCGAACGCGGTGGGCAATCCCAGATGTCCGGCGGGCATGGCGAGAGGCCGGCTGATCACTTCGAAGGTTGGAGCGCCCTCATCATCTGGCGGGGCCGCCGGCTGCGCCGGCAACGACACCGGGGCGGCGAGAAGCCAGAGAAGCGGCAAGGCACTCCTAACATGCATCTGTTGCACGGTATCCTCCTCCTGATCCGCGCAAGGACGGCGCCAACAGAGCGCCGCGTAGAAACGATGCTTGTATCCGGCTTGCTTCCGGCGGGGCAGATCGGAGAGCGACAATCCCACTGCCGGATACCACGCCGTACGCGCAGGCAACAAGAGGACGTTCCTAAGTCAAACTAAACATTACGATGGAAGGCGCATGGGGCGCTGTCGGTCCAATTGCCCGACAAACGCGGAGCTGTGATGCACACGTGCGGCCGCTTCTCTGTACGCGGGAGTTCGTCGCGATACGCCACAGCATCTACGTAACTGCGGCGCCGTGCCACGGTCGGTCAGGCATTACATGCCCAAAAAGTTCGGGATTGGGGCTTGACAACCCCCCGTCACCCCTGTAGAATGTGCCGCGAGGGGCGTCTGCGGTATTGCCAATCCGCTTATGGCTTTGCCGGATTGCCCGCCCGACAGGTCCGCCGATGACGACCGGACAACCGCTCTACTTGCGCATACGCGACCGCATTCGCGCAGAGATCCTCTACGAGCAGGGTCTCGGGCCGGGGTCTCGCCTGCCCACCGAGCGCGACCTCCAGCTTCGCTACGGCGTCAGCCGGCCAACGATCGCCAAGGCTCTCGCCGCTCTGGCCTCTGAAGGCGAACTCGTGGCGGCTCAGGGGCGCGGACGTTTCGCAGCCGCGCGCAACGGTTCCACGCAGGGGGCGGAGCCTCGAAGGCGCATCGGATACGTCGCGACCATCACCACCGAGACACTGACTCAGCGATCGTTCGCTGGGATCGAGCGCGCCGCGAGGCGCGCGGGCTTTGGCGTCGTCATGGCAAGCGCCAACAACCGCGTTGACCAGGAGCGCGAGGCGGTACGAGATCTGATCGCATCGGGCGCGTCCGGCATCATCATTTACCCTGTCCCGCGTCCGGCATTCCCGGGTGAGTCCGACTACCTCAGCGCCGAGTCGTTCGATGTCCCCGTTGTGCTCCTCGACACAGCCCTGCCGGAGCAGGGGCACACGCAGTTCCTGTTTGACAATGAGCGGGTCTGTTACAGCCTCACGACATGGCTGCTGGAGCACGGCCACAGCCGTATCGCCTATGCGGTAGGCGACCTCGGAACCAAGCACCATCCGTTGCAGGAACGCCTCCGAGGCTTTCTGAACGCGCATGCCGACAAAGGGCTCACAGTGAGCGACGATCTCGTCGTCCACTACGATTACGCCGATCGCGACGCGATCGGCGATCTCGCCCTCCGGTTCGCGCAGATGGATGATGGTCCGTCGGCGCTGATCGCGACGGACGACATGGCGGCCGTCGAGTTCATCGAACGCTTTGACGATCTGGGGCTTCGGGTGCCCGACGATATCCATGTGGTGGGCTTCGACGACCGCGAAGAGGCTCGAAGGTTGCGCCACCAGTTCTCGACGACCCGTCCGGACTTCGAGCGTCTGGGCGAGCGCGCCTGCGAGGAGCTGATCGGGCTCGTGCGCGGCGAGGCAACGCCCGGTAGAACCTTCATCCATGAGGTGCCGCTGGTGATTCGCCGGCACCCGAGCGGGAAGGCAGTTGAGCACAGTGTCGTGTCGCCGGTTGGGGCAACGGCCGCATGATGAGGCTTGGCAAAGCGATCGGTCTGGGAGGAGCAATGCACCCTCCTTTGGCGAATCACTCATCAGAACGAGAGACATTATAGAGAGGGGATGTGGGCAACCATGAAACAGAACATATCGCCGGTCGTTGCCGTCGTGATCATTGTGATTGTTCTGGCCGTCATCGGCGGGTTCTACTACACCCGCACCAGCCGTCCGGCTCCGACCGGACCTGGGGGCGGACCGCCGCCGCTGCCTGCGGAGACGATGAAGAACCTGTCCGACGCTATGTCCAAGGCCGGACAGCAGCAGGGCACTTCCGCGCCGCCGTCGCAGACCGGGCCTGGGCCCGTGCTGCCCCAGGGTGGCACACCCATGCCACCACCGCCGCCCCGCTAGCAGGATCGGCGGCGGTCCAGACCCAGGGACGCGGCACGTCGGGCCGCCGCGCCTTACGGGAGAGAGCAACGCCCGACACGACTGGATTCGTCGTACATTACCCTCGAGGCGCACGCTGAGAGGCTGCGCCGTAATCTAGACGATGCGCACAAACGGAGTGCGCAAGGGAGGAGCTACAGCAATGCGAAGAGGCTTCACGCTGATCGAGCTGCTCGTCGTGATCGCGATCATCGCAATCCTGGCTGCCATCCTGTTCCCGGTCTTCGCACAGGCCCGGGAGCAGGCGCGCGCGACCTCCTGCTTGAGCAACACCAAGCAGATTGGTCTCAGCGTCAAGATGTATGCCCAGGACTACGACGAGGAGTATCCCATCGGGACCTATCCTGGCCCCCGAAACTGGGAAGTCAACCTGGACGTTGATCCTTACGGATCCGGCCCCATGCTGGACTGCTTCGGCATTCTGGCGGGCTGGAACCCCGGCGACGGCGGCCCCAACTACACGGGATGCGCCTATGGCGGCGAGTTCTATCGCCACCTGATGCACGTCCAGCTTGGGCCCTACCAGAAGAACAAGAACATCTGGTTCTGCCCGTCCGACCCCTACCGCCGACCGGATGCGACCAACATCGGCCGCGGAATGCAGTCGTACCAGTGGTTCCCGAACTGGATCTACAACGGCTGCTGCGGGATTGACTCACGCTACCCGGATGGGACCTTCAAGAACCTCTCGAACTTCAACCCGAACGAGAAGTCCGAGTGGATTTCTGAGCGCATTCTGTTCGCCGAGCGCGGAATCTTCGGCTGGGACGGCGCAGACGCCACGACCGACGCCTGCACGCCCTGGACCGCCCGCCGCACCATCTACAACCACTCTCGCGGCTACAATGTGACCTTCTTCGACGGTCACTCCAAGCTGGTCACCTACGGCCAGAAGTGGCGGACGATCCCGGCGTCGGGCTGGGGCATCGGTTGCCGACCCATGTAGTAGCCTGACCGCCGAAAGTCCGCGTGTGCGGACATGAACCGGTCAACCAGGTCGGGGCGCCCTCGTGGCGCCCCGATTCACGTCACGCAGGCAGGAATGGGAATGTCCGAGAGCCAACCTCTCAGCGAGTGCGGAAGGAGGCGCCCGTGAGTGTGCGAAGAACCTTATCATTCCTGGCAGCGGCTGTCGTGCTACTGGACAGCTCGGCGTTGAGCGGCTGGGCATCGGAGCCGCTGACGGTGCGTGTAAGGGTCGTCAACGGCGCGCCCGCTCTGATGGTCAACGGCAAGCTGGTGCGCCCGCGCATGTTCTTCGGAGGACCGGGGAGCAACCCGATCCGAGTCGGACCCGAGGGCAAGCGGATCACGTTCGAGTTCACGGCCGGCAGCACGGCGCCCGATGATGGGACGATGCACTTTCGGTTCGGTCAGAGGGCCGGTCTGATCTGGATTGACGACGTATCGGTTGTTGACGTCGAGACTTCGCGCGCCGTTATGCCGCGAGCGACGTTTGAGGCCGATGCCGAACCGTGGGCCAAACAGTGGGTCCTGTGGCCGTGGGACGAGAAGAATACCGTCGGCAAGGCGGATGTCGTCGCCGGATCGGGGTTTGATGGAACATCCGCGCTGAGGGTGACGCTGACCGACCCGCCGGACGGGCGGTGGCCGGACTTCCACATCTACCACGTGCCGAACATGCGCATTGAGAGGGGCAGGACCTACCGCGTGTCGCTGTGGCTTCGTGCGGACCCGGCCCGCGATGTCGCCATCAACTTCTATCGGCCCGGCGCAACGTTCGTCCATCTGGGCGGGCCGCCGAGCCGGTATGAGAACCAGATCAAGCTTGCCGCCGACGCCGGCGTGGACTTCGTCTCGTTCGTGATCCCCACTCCGTGGCCTGAGCCCGGGCATGAGCCCGACTGGTCGGGGGTGGATGCGGAATGCGATCGGGTGCTCCGCGCCAATCCGCGAGCGTTGCTGCTGCCCCGTTTCGGTCTCGATCCTCCCGCGTGGTGGGCGAAGGCGCATCCCGACGACATGATGCAGTGGGAGAACGGTTCGCGCCGCCACACGGCCGTTCCGGCTTCACCAAGATATCGAACGGACGCCGCCGAGGCAGCAGCAAGGCTGGTGCGGCACCTGGAGGATCGGTATCCGAATAACATGGCCGGATACCACCCGTGCGGACAGAACACCGGCGAGTGGTTCTACGAGGAGACATGGGGTCCGCTTCTCAATGGATACGCGAACGCCGACCTTGAGGGATGGCGAAGTTGGCTGCTGGCGAACTATGCGGACGATGCCGCGTTACGGAAGTCATGGCGCGATCCGGATGTGACCCGATCCGACGCTACGCTGCCGACAACCGCCGAGCGGCGCGGCAACCCGAACGGCGTCCTGCGAGATCCCGCGACTGAGCGCAAACTGCTGGACTTCGCGCAATACCAGCAGGATGCCATGGCGGAGTTCGTCTGCGAGACGGCCCGCGCAGTGCGTCAGGCATCGGGCGGTCGCAAGCTGGTCGTCTACTTCTACGGCTACTCCTACGAGTTTGGGGGCGTCGTGCTCGGTCCGTCCACCTCGGGCCATTACGCCATGCGCCGCGTGCTCGAATGCCCGGACATTGACATCCTCTGTTCGCCGATCTCCTACGGCGACCGCGGGCTCGGCGAGACAGGACCCGTCATGTCTGCCGCAGAGAGTGTCGCACTAACCGGCAACAAGATGTGGCTGCAGGAGGACGATACCCGCACCCACGAGAGCCCGGACGAGCCTGATGCCATAGCGCGCCTCAAGACGCCGGCAGAAACCGAGCGGGTGCTGACGCGTAACATGCTGAACGAGGCAACGCGCAACCTGGCCACATGGTGGATGGATCTCGGCATGCAGGGATGGTTCGACGACCCGGGCATCTGGGACCTGATGAAACGGCTCGAGCCCGTTGACCGGCACTTCATGGAGCATCCGACGCCGTTTCGCCCCGAGGTGGCCAGCGTCATGGACGAACGGTCCATGCTGCTCATTGGCCCGAACGTGTACCCGGAGACGTATCCCCTGACATATGGGGCAAGGCATCAGCTCGGCCGGATGGGCGCGCCATACGGACAGTACCTGCAGGACGACGTGCTGGCCGGCCGGGTCAAGGCCAAGGTGTACGTGTTTCACAGCGCATTTCGGATGAACTCAGATGAGCGCGCGCGCCTGTTGAGGGCCACGCGGGGTTCGGTCAGAGTCTGGCTGTATGCGCCGGGGGCGTTCGACGAGAACGGCCCGACGCCGGACGGCATGCGGCAGTTGACGGGGTTCCGCCTCGAACCCGTTAGTCTCACCTCAGCCCAGGCGGTGCCGACACCTGCGGGAAGCGCTCTGGGACTGACGGGACCGGTCGGACTCGTCGGATCGCCTCGACAGGTCCGGCCGCTCTTTGCGGCGACGGACGCGACGCCAGAGGAGACGCTGGCGACCTACGAAGACGGCTCGGCCGCCGTCGCGCTGCGCAGGCTCCGAGACGGATGGTCGCTATTCGTCGGCGTGCCGGGGCTAACTCCCGAACTGCTTCGCATCGCCGCAGACAAGGCCGGAGCGCACGTGTATTCGCGCGACAACGCGGCAGTCTGGGCGAACGGTCCGTTCGTGGCCGTGCAGGCGACGCGTGATGGGCGGGTGCAAGTGCGTCTGCCGCGGCGCGGCCTTGTCACGGATGCGATGACCGGCGAACGGATAGGCGCGGGCCCGACATTGACGCTCGATCTGCGCAAAGGTGACATTCGCGTCCTGCGGGTCGGCGACAGATAGGCGGCCGTGCGAGGCCGGTATTACCAGAAACGAGGGCAAAGCAACAATGGCGGCGAACGTGGCTGAGTGGCCCAACGGTTGGGGAGTCATCTCTCTCAACGGCGACTGGCAGCTGACATGGTCCGAGGACTGTCCCGATGTGCCCGCTGCGCCGAATGCGCCGGGGCAGATGTGGATACCCGCGAGGGTACCGGCTCCGGTTCACGAGGTCCTGATGGACGCAGGGCTGCTGGACGATCCGAACGTTGGCCTGAACAGCCTCCGCGCACGATGGGTAGAGGAACAGCACTGGATATACAGGCTCGAACTGGATGTGCCCGAACGCGCCCTGAACGGGTCGCAATGGCTCGCGTTCGATTGGCTCGAGCTTGCGGCCTCCGTGAGACTGAACGGCCACGCGGTTGGAAGGCATCGGAACGCGCACAGAACCGCCCGGTTTGACATAACGGGCCATCTGCGGCCGGGGATAAATGTGCTGGTCGTGGTTGTCGAGAGCGGGCTGCACGCGGTCAACGATGTGCCCGTGGCCGGCTATGGGTTCGAACCCTACGCACGGCTTACGCGCAGGCCGTTGCTTCGGAAGGCCCAGTACCAGGCCGGCTGGGACTGGAACCCGCGCATGATGAATGTCGGCATCCTGGGTGATGTCAGGCTCGAGTGGGCCGACGTGCCCATGATCGAATCGGCCTGGGTCGTTGCCGTGCCCTCCGATGATCTGAAGTCCGCGCGCGTGTGGGCCAAGGCGCGCATCGGATGGCCCGCACGATGCGAGACGGGGGCAGTCCTGAAGGCCACGGTGGTTGAGACCGGGCAGACCGCGTCCGTTGAGATCGCGCGTCCCGACTCGGCCGCGCTGTGGTCCGAACATCGTGTCGAGCTTACGCTCGACAATCCGCGGCTCTGGTGGCCCGTTGGCCACGGCGCTCAGGACATGTACACCGTGGTGGTCGAGGCTGAGACCCGCACCGGCACGCAGTCGAGAAGGCTGCGCACGGGCATCCGCAAGGTCGAGATTGACCAGTCCCCCCATCCCGAAATCGGCAAGCACTTCATCCTGCGCATCAACGACAGGCCGATCTTCTGCAAAGGCGGCAACTGGGTTCCGCCCGACTTGATGCCATCCCGCGTTAGCGACGACCGATACCGCGAGCTTGTCGGGCATGCGGTCGAGGCCAACTTCAACATGCTTCGTGTCTGGGGCGGCGGCACCTTCATCGCCGACGGCTTGGCGGATGCCTGTGACGAGGCCGGCATTCTGCTCTGGCATGACTTCCTGTTCGCGTGCGCGAAGTATCCGGGTGATGATCCGGAGTTCGTGACCGAAGTGGAGGCGGAAGTCACCGAAGCCGTGCGCCGCTTGGCCCGCCATCCGGCGTTGGCGGTCTGGTGCGGCAACAACGAGGTCGAATGGGGCGATCGCGAGTGGGGATACCGCGAGAGAAGCCCCGTCACGCCGCACCATGCCTTGTTCCATCTCTATATCCCCAGGATACTGGCCGCGGAGGATCCGTCCAAAGCCTACTGGCCAAGCTCACCATGGTCGCCGGACTTCGCACCTCCCAACGATCCGACGGTCGGCGACCAGCACCCGTGGGGCGTTTCGATCCTGGAGCCGGGGCCGGCCGACTTCTGGAAGTACCGCGGCTATGTGGACAGGTTTCCCAATGAGGGCGGTGTCCTGGGCGCTTCGTTGCCGGTAACGCTCGACGACTTCCTCCCGGAGCATG
>JBBIQU010000034.1:12239-25483 GCA_037442185.1 Chthonomonadales bacterium
AGGAAGCTGCTGTCCCCGTCTTGGGTCCACCACGATAACCCCATTGCCTTCCTGGGCGCGCAGCCCGGCGATCTAGGCAGGGTCTACGACACGTTCCGGCTGTGGACAGGACTCGATCCGCTGCAGATGGACTATCGGGACTATGCCCTGCTGAGCGGTCTGCTGCAGGCCGATGGTCTGTCCGAGTACATCGCGAACTATCGCAGGAGGATGTTCAGCAGTTCGTCGGCCATCTTCTGGATGTACAACGACTCGTGGCCGGTGACCCACGGCTGGACCATCGTGGACTACTACCTGCGACGCAAGCTCAGTTACCATCCCGTTCGCCGCGCATTTGAGCCGGTGACGATAGTAGTCGCGGACGAAGGGGATATGGTAGGGGTCTACGGCGTCAACGACACGGCGTCGGCCTGGAGTGGCGAGCTGCGGTACGGGTTGTTCAACCTTGCGGGCGGATATCCGATGGACTGCCGCCTGGAGGTGTCGCTTCCGCCCCTCTCGTCAACGCGTCTGGCCGGGTTCCCGCGCTCCGATTGGGACGAGGCCGGGGCTGCGCAGACAGGGTCCTTCGGGCTTCTCATGCTCGGCGAGCAGGTGGTCGCCGTTCACCGTTTGTTCATCGCGCGCTTCCATGAGCTCGCATTCGTGGATCGTCCGATCAGCGTCGAATGTGCGGATGGACTTGCGACATTCAGGTGCGATACCTTTGCGTGGGGCGTCTGCATTGACATAGCCGGCAGCGACGACATGCCCGACAACTGCTTCGACCTCCTTCCTGGCATTGGGTATACTGTGCCCTGGTTGGACGACCACGAGCCTCCGCAGATGCGCTTCGTCGGCAGCCGAGCGCTGGCGTCGGCGCGCTGAACCGGCATGACGCCGGCACGGGCGGTTTTCCCGCAGAATCCGTTCGGCAGGTGTGTCAACGCGTGCCCATTTTGCGGTATATGGGACAAGGTCGGCGGCTCACGCAGGAGGCTTGTCCGTCGGCCGCGAACGACATGCGAAAGCGCTGCATGCGTTCGGCAACAGGAGACCAGTGAATGTCCAGACGCATCAACCAGGAGCGGTGCATACAGTGCGGTGTGTGCCTGGAAGAGTGCCCCAACCAGGGCATCAGCGAACTTGACGGTGAGTATCGAATCGACTCAGGGCTCTGCACGGAGTGCTTCGGCTTCTACAAGACGCCACACTGCGCTGACGTATGCCCAGTTGAGGCGATCGAGTCCGACACGGAGAACGAAGTCGAAGAGGACCTGCTCGTGGGCAGGTCTGTTGAGCTCCATCCCGAACGTTTCCCGAGAAGCTGAGGAGCTTCCGCTTTCATAACCACCAATCCGAGAGGATCCAACCATGTCCGACTTGCAGGCCCTGTACACCGCCGTACTTGAAGGCAACGCACCGGCAGCCAAGGCAGCTGTCCAACAGGCGCTCGATGAGGGCGTCAATCCCGAGGATCTGCTTCAGAAGTACATGATCCCCGCGATGGACGAAGTGGGTCGCCTGTTCGAAGCCAACGAGTACTTCGTGCCGGAGTTGCTCATTTCGGCGCGCGCCATGAAGGGCGCCCTCGAGCTCATTCGCCCCAAGCTTGCCGAGACAGGCGCAAAGCCGGTCGGCAAGGTCGTGATCGGGACGGTTCGCGGCGACTTGCACGACATCGGCAAGAACCTTGTAGCCGCTATGCTCGAGGGCGGCGGCTTCGAAGTGATTGACCTTGGCGTTGACGTGTCGCCCGAGAAGTTCATCGAAGCGGCCAAGGAGAATGGCGCCCAGGTGATTGCCATGTCGGAGCTCCTCACCACGACCATGCCCGGCATGAAGACGACCGTCGAGGCCATAAGCGAAGCCGGGCTGAAGAGCACCGTCAAGACGATGATCGGCGGCGCTCCCGTCACCCAGCGGTACGCCGACGAGATCGGCGCCGACGGGTTCAGCGACAACGCCAGCGGCGCGGTGCGCATCGCTCGGGAACTAGTCGCGAAGTAGTATCCGGAACGGTTAAGACCAGGGCACGCCTCGCCAGAGAGCGCCCGTAGGGGACTGTGGACGCTCCGCGCGTGCGCGGTGCGTCCGCGTCTGTTGGCACGTACACCCACCACGTTCGGAGGACCCCATGTCACCTGCAATGCCCGAGGGATCACTCATTACGCCGGCTATCAGATCTCTGGATCGGTTTATCTATGGTCACGCGCCGAAGCCGCTCGCATGCGGACACGGACTCGTGATCGGAGACGGCCAGGTAATACCGGAGCTCAACTTCACGTTGCCTCCGGTTGAAGTGAATCCCGATACCTGGGATTTCGTTCGGTCGCAGTACACGGAAATGATTGACGGCGCCTGCAAGCGCGCCGTCGAACTCAATGTTCCCGGGCTCCTCGTTGAGTTCGAGACCCTGCCGCCCATGACGGTGCATCCGGAATGGGGCGCCGAAATCACCGCCATCCTTGCAGAGACTCTGGCACGTTATCATGAGCGCCACGGCCTGCGCTCGGCGCTCAGACTCACGCCGAACGATACGCGGGATCATGTTCGTCCGCCTGTCATGCGCAGCGGGATGTATTGGGACGGCATGGTGCGTCTGTTCAGGATTGCGGGCGCATCCGGGGCTCACATGCTCGCCATCGAAAGCACCGGCGGCAAGGAAATCCACGACGAAGGGCTCATGAACGCCGACCTGGAGACGATGGTCTTCGGGATAGGCGTCCTCGCGCCTCGTGACATGCGGTTCCTGTGGACGGAGATCGTGGACGCATGCCGCGCCACGAACGTGATCCCATCCGGCGACACGGCATGCGGCTTCGCCAACACTGCAATGGTGCTTGCCGAGCAGCGCATGATTCCGCGCATACTGGCCGCCGTTGCCCGAGTGGCAGCCGTCCCGCGGTCGCTGGTCGCCTATGAAGTGGGCGCGGTCGGGCCCAGCAAGGACTGTGCCTACGAGGGGCCGTACATGAAGGCCATCATGGGCGTTCCCATCTCGATGGAGGGCCGGACGGCAGCCTGCGCGCACCTGAGCGCAGTGGGCAACATCGCTCAGGCCGTGTGCGACTGCTGGTCCAATGAGTCCGTCCAGAACGTGCGGCTCTTGAGCGCGAATGCTCCAACCGTGAGCCTCGAACAGCTCGCCTACGATTGTCGGCTCATGAACATCGCCTCGAAAACGCCTGAAGGCGCTACGCAGATGCGCGACTGGCTTACGGAGAGTGACGCCGCCCATGATCCACAGGCATTCGTGCTGCGACCGGATGTGGTCCTCCGCCTATCCGAAGTGATTGCGGCCGAGCCAACCCCATATCTGCGAACGCGCAAAGCTGTTCAGGCAACATTGCAGGAGATAGCTGACGCTGCGGCGAAGCATGAGGTGAAGATTGCGGACAACGAAGCGCGCTGGACGGATCGCTTCCGACGTGTGGCCGATAGCTTGCCTGAGGACGAGGGCGAGTTCATCGCCGACATGCGGACGCGCCTGGCAGACGCGCCGTACCTTCCGAAGGAGTATGGCCTGACCTGATGATCAATGAGCCCGGCGGCGAACTGATTGGCAAACCAGACTGGCCGGAAGCCCGCCGGGCATGGGACGATTGGTGGCTCCACAAGGGACTGGCGCTCTATGTCACTGCACCAAGGGAGACGCCGCTCTTCGAGTGCGATCCGCCTGAACCGGTGGACCTGAGGACCCGATGGCTCGATCCCGACCATCGGGTCCGCCGTCAGTTGCACACGGTCGCGTACACGTTCTACGGCGGCGCCGCATACCCCATGATGGACACCCAGATCGGCCCGGGCAGTCTGGGTCTGTTCCTCGGATGTGGAGGAGAACTCGCCGAAACCACGGTCTGGTACGACCCTGTCATCACGGACCCCGAACATTGTCCCGAGCTGGCCTTCCGGCCCGAAGGCTACTGGTGGGACCGGCACCTCGAGCTCATTGACGAGGCCGTCAGACGGAGTGAGGGACGTTACCTCGTCTCCATGCCGGACCTGATCGAGAACCTCGACACTCTGGCCCAGCTTCGCGGACCGCAGGACGTGCTATACGACCTTGCCGACCATCCTGAATGGGTGGAGCGTGCGATCTGGGAGATCAACGACGCCTTCAAGGCATGCTACAACCCGCTTTGGGAACGGGTCCGTGACCCATGGGGAGGCAGCTGTTGGTCCGCATTCCAGATATGGGGACCCGGCAAGGTGGCCAAAGTGCAGTGCGACATTTGCTGCGCCATCAGTCCGGCTGACTTCCGCCGGTTCGTCCAGCCGGCGCTCGCCGATCAAGGCGCCTGGCTTGACCGCTCTATGTTCCACCTTGATGGGACCCAGGCCATGCCCCAGTTGGACAACCTCCTTGCCATCGAAAGTCTGGATGCCATCGAATGGACGCCGCAGGCAGGCATCCCGGGAGGGGGTTCGCCGGAGTGGTATGGGCTCTATCGGCGCATACTGTCGGCCGGCAAATCGGTGCAGGCGATAGGTGTGGCATTCGACGAAGTGCTGCCATTGCTCGATGCCACCGGACCTGAAGGCATGCTGGTAATGACCGCCGCGCCCTCGGAAGAGGCGGCGCGCAGATTGCTTTCGCGGGTGGGATGGAGAGCGTCTTGAGAGACGACCTGACCGACGCTCTGGATATACCGGGGCACAATGCCGAAGTCCGCCAGGTGTGGGATGCCTACAACGCACGGCGGCCGTTGCGGGTGCCGATGATCCTGGGGATCAATCCACGCCATCTGCTCCTGGAACCGAAGGCCAACACCCTCGGCTACGACTTTGAGACGTATTCCGAGAACCCTGAGGCAATGCTCCGAGCGCAGCTCGAGTTCCAACGGTGGGTGCGGCACAACCTGCTTCAGGATGCGGAAATGGGGATCCCCGACACGTGGACCATCCACGTTGACTTCCAGAACTACTATGAGGCGGCATGGTTCGGATGTCCGGTCGCGTACCGCGATGGGCAGGTCCCCGACGCGGTTCCGGCGTACTCCGAGCGGCCTGAGAGTCTCCTGGATCGCGGCATTCCTGACCCGTTCTCCGGCATCATGGGACGCGCTCTCGAGTTCCACGAGGCCATGAAGGAGATGGCAAAGGAAGAAACATATCTGGACCGACCCATACATGCTGCGCCAGCCCATACCGGATCGGGCACTGATGGTCCGATGACGGTGGCGTGCAACTTGTTCGGCGCGCGCTTCGTGTGTGAGAGCCTCGCGGGCGATCCCGAACGCATAGGGCGGCTGCTGGACTTTATCACCGCAGCAACGGTTCACCGGACCGAGGCGTGGAAACGCCGGTACGATACGGCCTATCCGCACGACGGGTACGGCATCGCCGATGACAGCATCGCGCTGCTGTCGGTGCGCACGTACCGCGAACACGTTCTGCCGCTGCATGCGCGGCTGTTCGATCGCTTCGGGACCGCTCACGGGCGTTCCATCCACCTTTGCGGAGATGCCACACGCCATTTCCCGCTGATCCGCGACGAGCTGGGTGTCGCCAGTTTCGATACCGGATATCCCGTGGACTTCGGAGCCCTGCGCAGGCAACTGGGTCCCGATGTTCAGCTATACGGAGGGCCGCCGGCGCCGTTTCTGGCAGTGGCGACACCGGATCAGGTGCGGCAGTCTACGCGGGATGTGCTAACAACGGGGGTCATGCAGGGCGGCAGGTTTGTTCTGCGTGAAGGGAACAACCTGGCGCCGGGCACGCCTCGTGAGAATGTCGCGGCAATGTACGAGACCGTTCGTGCGGTCGGCAGATATGACAAGGACGGAAATCCATGCATGACTTGATCGCCGACTTACTGGCCGACGCGCCCGTCATCACGGATGGCGCATGGGGAACGCAGCTCCAGCAGCGAGGGCTTCCCATCGGCGCCGCGCCGGACCCGTGGAATCTCGACCATCCCAGCCGGGTCGCCGATGTCGCCCGGGGCTATGTCGAGGCCGGGAGCCGCATTATCCTGACCAACACGTTCGGCGCCAGCCGCGTCTTGCTTGACCGCCACGGCCTGAGCGATAAGGCAGTGTCCATCAACGTGGCAGGGGCCAGAATCTCGGTCTCGGAAGCCGCGGGCAAGGCGCGCGTGTTTGGGTCTATGGGACCGACGGGCAAGATGGTCTCGATGGGCGAGATCGGGCATGACGAACTGCGCGCGTGCTACGCCGAACAAGCAGAGGCGCTTGCGTCCGGGGGCGTTGACGGTTTCGTGATCGAGACCATGACGGACCTGGAAGAGGCAGCGATTGCGGTGAGCGCTGCAGCCGCAACCGGCCTGCCTGTTGTTGCGTGCATGACCTATGGTTCCGGAAAGGGCGGCGATCGTACCATGATGGGCGTCACGCCGGAACAGGCCGCCGAAGGTCTGATGGCGGCCGGGGCGTCACTCGTCGGAGCCAACTGCGGCCAGGGACCCGAAGGCATGGTAACGATTGTGGAAAGGCTCCGCGCCGCGACCGGGCGTCCCGTCTGGGCCAAGCCGAACGCGGGACTGCCGCGCATCGTTGAGGGTTCGGCTGTCTACGATCAGACGCCGGATCTGTTCGTCCAGGGCGCTCGAGCCCTGGTCGCCGCGGGCGCAGGATTCATCGGGGGGTGCTGCGGCACCAGCCCGGAGTTCATCAGGGCTCTGGCTTCGTTGCGCTCACACGACTGACAACTGAATTGCGTTCCGGAGGAAGTGGCTGTCTTGCATTACAGACTGATCGCGTGCGAGGTGATGTACCGCGAGTTCTGCCATGTGGTGGCGCGGGCGCCCCATCTCGTAGATGTGGAGTTCGTTCCCAAGGGGTTGCATGATCTCGGCGCGGAGCCCATGCGCGCGCGGCTGCAGGAAGTGGTTGATCGCGTTCCGCCGGAGACCTACGATGCAGTGCTCCTCGGGTATGCGCTGTGCAACAACGGCCTCGTTGGTTTGACCGCCCGACATACCCCCATGGTGGTGCCGCGCGCCCATGACTGCATCACGCTGTTCCTCGGCAGCCGCACCCGCTACGACCGGTACTTCTACGACAACCCCGGTGTCTACTTCACGACCTCAGGTTGGATAGAGAGGGGCTCCGTGACAGGTGAGCTTGCCAACCGGACCGTTCAACGACGAACCGGAATGGACAGCTCGTACGATGAGCTCGTTGCGAAGTACGGCGAGGAGAACGCTCGCTACCTCTGGGAGACGCTGTGCAACACGTTGCGGAACTACTCGCAATACGCCTATGTGGAGATGGGGATCGAACCTGACGACCGGTTCGAGAGGCAGACGCGTGAGGATGCCGAGCGGCGCGGCTGGAGCTTCGCGAAGCTCCAGGGCGATATGCGGCTCTTCACGGCGCTGGTCTCCGGCGTGTGGGACGATCAGGACTTTCTGACGGTACCGCCGGGCTTCCGCATCGTGGCCCGGGTGGATGACGGCATCCTGGGATGCGAAGGAACAAACGAATGACGATGGAGCACCGCGCGCCGGACAGCGACCAATACCGGATGGACATGCGCAATCCGCACAGGCAGCTGGAGCCGTTGGAGCAGGAAACCGCGGTGGTTGGGGAAGCCCTGATGGCCTTGGTCCGGGAGGGCATCCTGCCGCACGATAACTACAACCACGACCGGTTTCTGGC
The DNA here is from genome assembly GCA_037442185.1 of Chthonomonadales bacterium. Lineage (GTDB taxonomy): Bacteria > Armatimonadota > Chthonomonadetes > Chthonomonadales > CAJBBX01 > JAAYVH01. The sequence goes on from JBBIQU010000034.1 coordinate 19,844, forward strand.
TCACCGCGCTGCCGTGGCCGAGAAGTTCGAGATACCGTGGACTGCCATCACGCCGCGCCAGCAACGCCTCATCTATGCTATCAACGCCATTGCTCAGCCGGCGTGCATGCTGGCCGCCGGCGTTTTCTGCGGCAACACATTCATCTCCAATGCCGGCGCGGCAGTCGGCCCCGGAGCGGTCTACAAAGCTGAACTCCTGCTCGGAGTGGAGATCAAGCCGGAAGAAGCCGAAAGGGCCGAACGCAATGTGCGCTCGATTGATCCGACTGGAGTGGCTCGCGTTATAGCCGCCGACGCCGTTGATGTGGCTGCCGAGCTGGACCGCGACCTTCACCTCCTCTATCTCGACGCCGATGGCGATCAGACTCGAGGCAAAGGCATCTATCTGGACATCCTCCTCGCATGCTATGACCGCCTTGTGCCCGGGGGCATTGTCCTCGCCCACAACAGCGTCAACTGCGCAGAGCGGCTGGCCGGATACCTTGCATGGGTGCGCGATCCCTCCCACATGCGCAGGAGCGTCAACGTAATCCTGGACGGCGAAGGGCTGGAGGTCTCTGCGAAATGACATCGCGCGAGCGATTCGCCCGGATGTTTGACCATCGCGAGGCAGATCGGATTCCCATCATTGACGGACCATGGCCCGCGACTATCGAGCGCTGGCATCGCGAAGGCATGCCTGAAGGAGCCGACTACGTGGACTACTTCGGGCTGGACCGTGTGGTCGGGATTGGCGTTGACATAAGCCCGAGGTACCCCGCCCGTACGATCGAAGAAACCGACGAGTATGTGATCCATACGTCGTCATACGGCGTGACCATGCGGAACTGGAAGCACGCCGGCGGCGTGCCTGAGTTCCTCGACTTCACGATAAAGGATCCGGAAAGCTGGGCCGAGGCCAAAGCCCGCATGCAGCCGTCCGACGATCGCATCGCGTGGGACCACCTGAAAACCAACTATCCCGCATGGCGAGAGCAAGGCGCGTGGATACAGGGGCATCTATGGTTCGGGTTTGACGTGACCCACTCCTGGACAATCGGTACCGAGCGCGTCCTGACAGCTCTCGTCGAGCAACCCGAGTGGATGGCCGATGTCTTCGGTCACTTTCTCGATGTAAACCTCGCCCTCTTGGAGCGCGTCTGGGACGCCGGCTACACCTTCGACTGCGTGACGTGGCCCGACGACATGGGCTACAAGCACAGTCAGTTCTTCTCGGTTCGAACCTATCGGCGGCTGCTGAAGCCGTTGCACAAGCGGGTGGTGGACTGGGCACACAGCCGTGGCGTGAAGGTGGCTCTGCATTCATGCGGCGATGTCAATCCGTTCCTGCCGGAGTTCGTGGATGTCGGCATTGACTGCTTGAACCCCCTTGAAGTCAAGGCCGGCATGGATCCTGTCGCGATCAAGCGCATGTACGGTGATCGCCTGGTCCTGCATGGCGGGATCAACGCCGTCCTCTGGGATGATCTGGATGCCATCGGCGCCGAGATGCGTCGGGTGATACCGGAACTCAAGCGCGGCGGAGGCTACATCTTTTCTTCGGATCACTCGGTGCCCTCGTCAGTGAGCCTGGAGGGCTTCCGTTACATTGTGAATCTCGCCAAGGAACTGGGCAGCTACGCCTAGGCCGCAGACCGGCCGGGCAATGAAGGAGGAAATGGGATGGATCCCGTGCGCATTGGTGTGATCGGCGTTGGCCAGATCGCGAAGCATCATCTTGAGACATACAGCCGCATAGAGGGCGCGAAGGTCGTCGCGGCGGCCGACATCAACGCCGACGAACTTGGTCGCGTGGCGGAGCGGTTCGGCATCGAACGGACCTATGCGAGCTTCCGTGACCTGCTTGCGCAGGACGACATTCAGGCGGTTGACGTATGCCTGCACAACAACCTGCATGCTCCCGTGACGATCGCGGCTCTGGAGACCGGCAAGCACGTCTACTGCGAAAAGCCCATGGCAGGAGCCTATGTTGATGCTGTCCGCATGTTCGAGGTCGCAAAGGCTTGCGGACGCAAGCTGAGCATCCAGCTCAGCACCCTCTTCTCCAAGGAGACGAAGGCCGCCAAGCGGCTCATAGACGAAGGCAAGCTCGGCAGGCTGTACCATGCACGGTCTACGGGGTTCCGCCGCCGAGGCCGGCCGTTCGTGGACGGTTATGGCACCGCATCGTTCGTCCAGAAAGAGGTCGCGGCCGGCGGGGCGCTCTACGACATGGGCGTCTACCACATTGCCCGAATGCTCTATCTGCTCGGGCTGCCCGAGGTTCAGCGCATCTCCGGCAAGGTGTATCAGGAAACCGGCATGGACGAGGGGCGGAGGCAGTCGAGCGGCTACAACGTGGAGGAGCTAGGGGTAGGCTTCGTCAAGTTCGCCGACGGAGTCACGCTGGACATCATCGAGTCCTGGGCGATCCATCTTGGCGGACTGGAGGGCAGCAGCATCGTCGGCTCGCTTGGCGGTGTGAGGCTTGAACCTTTCTCGTTCCACACGACGATATCCGATATGGAGATGAACGCCTCGTTCGAGCTGGACAGCGCCGATTGGCGTTGGCACCAACTCCATCCTGAGGTCAGCGCATATGACTCGCCGCAGCATCACTGGATCGCTGCACTGCAGGGGCGGGTCCCGTTGTTGCCGACCGCCGAGGTTGCGCTCGCCACAATGCTTATCAGCGAGGGCATCTATCATTCGGATCGCCTCGGGCGTGAGGTGACCCGCGAGGAAGTACTGGAGCTGTCCGTATCGTCGGCGCTCAACATATAGCGGCAGACGGGGCTCGCGCGGAGCGCGGCTGGTCCGTTCGTTGACTTGGGCTGGGGCGAGGTGCTAGAATCCTGGCGAATTCGCGCTCGGGCGAGCGCCCGAGTCTGCGCTGTCTGTTAGCAAGGAAGGAGTTCCACTAAATGCCGATCAAGGTCGGGATCAACGGGTTCGGCCGCATCGGGCGTTTGAGCCTGCGCGCGATGCTGAAGTACCATGCGGACGACATCGAGATCGTGGCGTTGAACGATCTGACCGATGCCAAGACCAACGCTCACCTGCTGAAGTACGACACCAACTACGGCAAGTTCGACGGAACGGTCGCCGTTGACGGCAACGACATCGTTGTCAACGGCAAGAAGATCACGGTCTTCGCCCAGAAGGACCCCGGCCTGATCCCGTGGCAGGACCTCGGGGTTGAGGTCGTTCTGGAAAGCACCGGCTTCTTCACCGATGCCGAGAAGGCAAACGCCCATCTTTCCGGCGGCACCGTGAAGAAGGTGCTCATCTCTGCGCCGGCCAAGGGCGAGGACGTCACCATCGTGATGGGCGTCAACGAGGATAAGTACACGCCGGCGTGCAAGATCATCTCGAACGCGTCGTGCACCACGAACTGCCTTGCGCCGGTCGCCAAGGTGCTTAACGACACCTTCGGGGTGAAGACGGGCTTCATGACCACGGTCCATGCCTACACGAACGACCAGAAGGTTGCGGACCAGTTCCACAAGGACCTGCGACGAGCTCGCGCCGCTGCCGAGAGCATCATCCCCACCTCGACGGGCGCGGCCAAGGCCATCGGCCTCGTCGTTCCCGAACTGCAGGGAAAGATGAACGGCATTGCGCTTCGCGTTCCCACCCCGACGGTCTCCCTTGTTGACCTCGTGGTCACGACGGAGAAGCCCGTGACTGTTCAGGCGATCAACGATGCGCTTCGAGCGGCAGCCGCGGGACCGATGAAGGGCTACCTGCGCGTTGAGGACGATCCGCTGGTCTCGGTTGACTTCGTCGGCGATCCGGCATCGTCTATCGTGGACGCAGGCCAGACGATGATCCTCGGCGACAACATGGCCAAGGTCCTGTCATGGTATGACAACGAGTGGGCGTACTCGTGCCGCGTCGGCGATCTGATCGTCTACATGGCGGAGAAGGGCTTCTAGTCGTCGGTCTGTGAATGACCATCCCGGCCACGGTGCCCATGGACAGGGACCGGTGGCCGGGAACGCAGGCGTACTGACTGGGGGCACGGTCTTCCGTGCCCCCTTCTGCCGATTGGTGAGCATCCAGCAGGGAGTGACCGAATGTTGAACAAGAAGAGCATCGAGGAACTTGACGTAGCGGGCCGTCGCGTGCTTGTGCGCGTGGACTTCAACGTGCCACAGCACGAGGACGGGCGCGTGAAGGATGACCGGAGGATTCGGGCCGCCCTTCCGACGATCCGGTACCTCATGGAGAAGGGCGCTCGCACAATCCTGACGTCCCATCTGGGACAGCCCAAGGGCAAGCCCGACGATCCGGTGAAGTTCACCCTGCGTCCGGTCGCGGAACGTCTGAGCGAACTGCTGGGAGTGTTGGTGCCGCTGGTCCCCGACTGTATAGGCCCCCAGGCGGATGCGGCCGTGTCTCTCATGAAGCCGGGCGACGTAATCCTGCTCGAGAACGTTCGGTTCCATCCGGAAGAGACCAAGAACGACCCGGATTTCGCATCCCGACTGGCGGCGCTGGCCGAGGTCTACGTCAACGATGCCTTCGGCACGGCCCACAGAGCAAACGCCTCGACGGAAGGCGTAGCGCACTTCCTTACCGCCGGCGCCGGTTTCCTCATGCAAAAGGAGATTGAGTACCTCGGTTCGGTCCTGAGCGACCCGAAGCGCCCATTTGTGGCAGTTCTGGGCGGAGCCAAAGTCGCCAGCAAGATCGGTGTGGTTGACAGCCTTCTCGCGAAAGTGGACCGCCTGATCATAGGGGGCGGCATGGCGTACACTTTCCTCAAGGCCCAGGGCAAGGAGATAGGACGTTCGCTCCTGGATGCCGAGTCCCTCGAGTACTGTCGGAACGTCCTGAAAGCGGCCGGCTCCAAGATTCTCCTGCCAGTTGACGTGGTTGTCGCCGACGGTAACCCCTTCGAGAAGGGGCCGGAGAATCTGAAGACGCAGGTTGTCTCCGTAGATGCGATCCCGCCGGATTGGGAAGGGGTGGACATCGGTCGCAAGACACAGGAGCTGTTTGCCGAGGCCGTCGCGGGCGCAGGTACGGTCGTGTGGAACGGCCCGATGGGCGTGTTCGAGTTCGCCCAGTTCGCCGTCGGAACGCGCGCAATGGCCGAGGCGCTGGCGCGGTCCGGAGCCGTGACCATTGTCGGTGGCGGTGATTCTGCGGCAGCTGTTGATGAACTCGGCTATGCCGACAGGATCACGCACATATCTACGGGCGGCGGCGCATCTCTGGAGTTCCTCGAAGGGAAGCAGCTTCCCGGCGTGGTGGCGCTCTCGGATCGGTGATGGGAGTAATCGGCACCGGCCGGATCGGCGGAGTGGATCGGAGGAGCCCGTGAAACTTGGTGTGTTGCTCGCGGCGCGCTCGGTAGAGGAGGCGGACAAACGCCTGGCGCAGGCGCGTGAGGCGGGGTTCTCGCTGTGCCAGATGAACCTGCAGAAGGGCGGCTGCACGCGCGCCGATCTTGTCGCCATTGCCGATCGCATGTTGGAGCATGGCGTTCGACCGGTTGCGGTGGGCTGCTATGTGAACCCATTGCGACCCGACGATCCGGGGCCGCTCGGTGTGTCGCGATCCGACCTGGTGCATCTCCTCCAGCAACTGGATATCATAGGCGCTCGTCGGGTGGTCTTCTCAAGCGGCACCTTCTCGGAGTCGCCGTTCGAA
>JBBIQU010000034.1:25493-32476 GCA_037442185.1 Chthonomonadales bacterium
CCGGACAATCGGTCCGACGAGGCTCTCGATGCTCTGGTCGGGTTCGTTTCCTCGTTGGTGGCTGAGACAAAGGCCAGGCATTATCATCTGGTGATCGAGCCATGGTTCGGACACGTCCTTTACAATGAGGACCGCGTGATCGCGTTTCACGAACGCCTGGAACCTGCCGTATCCGAGCATGTCCGGTACGTCATTGATGCGTGCAGCCTGATCGGGCCGGATCGCTACCCACAAAGGGACTCTGAGGCGCGCCGGGCTCTGCGAGCCATTGGCAGGGCCGCCGGCGTCATGCACCTGCGCGACTGCATCATGCCGCCCGACGGCGAAGCGGACCTTACCGCACCCGGGCAGGGCAAGCTCGACTACGCCGCATACGTGTCCGCTCTTCAGGAGTTCGTTCCCGACGAGACGCCCGCCGTCATACGGAACCTATCGCCCGAGGATTTCGGGCATGTGCGAGACTATCTGCTGCGCCTCTCTGACGGTTGGCAGCTGGTGTGAACCTACAGTAAGGAGCGAACATGCGACGAACGATCATCGCCGGGAACTGGAAGATGCATATGCTGACGGCCGAGGGCCGGGCCTTGGCTGAGGACCTCAAAGGACTGGCTGCTGAGGTCCCGAGCAGGGATGTCGTGCTGTGTCCGCCGTACACCGCACTGGCGGCAGTAGGCGCGACGCTTGTGGGTACCGGTGTGCAGCTCGGCGCGCAGGATGTCTTCTGGAAGGAAAAGGGGGCGTACACGGGTCAGGTGGCTCCTTCCATGTTGGTTGACCTCGGCGTGACCGTTGTCATCGTCGGACACTCGGAAACGCGCGGGCGATTCGGCGTGCCGGAACCCGATATGGATGACGTCGTGCTCGCCCATTTCGGCGACAGTGACCGCACCGTCAATCTCAAGCTCAAGGCCGCGCGAAGCGTGGGCCTTACGGTCATATGCTGTGTCGGCGAGACGCTGGCTGAGCGCGAGGCCGGCGAAACCGACCGCGTCGTTTCATCTCAGGTGGAAGGCGCTCTGTCCGGATTGGATGCCGCCACCCTGGAGGGTGTCGTCCTTGCGTATGAGCCCGTATGGGCGATCGGTACCGGCAAGACATGCGAGACGGCCGAAGCGGACCGGGTCTGCGGCGTGATCCGGCAGGCGGTCAGCAGGCTGTTCGGTGCGGCATCGGGTGATGCCATGCGCATCCAATACGGAGGGAGCGTCAAGCCCGGGAACGCAGCGGAACTTCTTGCGTGTCCCAACATTGACGGCGCGCTGGTCGGCGGCGCCAGTCTCGTGGCTTCCGATTTCGCCGCGATCGTAAAGGCCGGCGCGGCATCCGCCTGATCGGACGCCGGGGTCTGATCAGGTTGGTTCGGCCCGGGCCTGGAAGCGGAACAGCGCGACGATGGAACCTCTGATCGGCAGGAGGCATGACGAGCTGGTCGCGCTGTTGTCCGACTGTGGGCAACCCGCGTACCGTGCCCGACAGCTGGCGGACTGGCTGTACCGGAAGAGAGCCGTCTCCTTCGACGGCATGACGAATCTTCCGCAGTCCTTGCGGGCTAGACTGGCCGAGTACTACGCCGTCCGTTCGACCACGCCGCAGGCCGCCAGGACTTCAGGTGACGGCGCGACGAAGCACACGATCAGGCTCAGCGATGAGAGCGTCGTCGAGTGCGTCCACCTGCCGTATCCGGACCGTGTGTCGGTCTGTTTGAGCTCACAGGTGGGCTGTCCGGTGGGGTGCGCATTCTGCGCGACGGGGCTGGGTGGGTATGCGCGCAACCTCACCGCCGGCGAGATCGTCGAGCAGTGGCTGTGGATGCAGGACCTTCACTCGAACCGAAGGATCAGCCATGGCGTCTTCATGGGTATGGGCGAGCCGCTGCTCAACACCGAGAACGTCATCAAGGCAGTTCGGCTCCTGCGAGATGAAGTACAAATTTCAGCCAGAAACTTAACCATATCCACGGTTGGGATCGTGCCAGGAATGATGCAGCTTGCGGCGGCTGGACTGCATGTCGGACTTGCCGTTTCCTTGCATGCGCCCGACGATCGCCAGCGATCCGAGCTGATACCGACGACGCGAAGGTGGCCCATCGCGGAGATCATGGCAGCGGCGCGCCGCTACCGCGCCGAGACGGGTCGGGATGTCACCTACGAGTACATCTTGCTTGCCGGCGCGAACGACACGATGGATCACGCGCGGCGATTGGCGGAACTACTGGCGGCGGAGCGCGGCGCCGTGAACCTGATACCGTACAATCCTGTTGCCGGACTGGCAGGGTTCGCATCGCCATCCTCGGATCGGGTCGCAGCCTTCCGCGCTGAGCTGCATCGGTTGGGCATCGCGGTCACGGAACGGAGCCGGCGCGGGCGGGGAGCTGTGGGAGCGTGCGGCCAACTGGCAGGAGACGCAGCCGGTCGGCGTGTTGGGCGCCGGATTGGGGTGGCGCACAGCGCGTGAGTCGAACAGGCAGACCATGGGCCCGCCTGGCCGCGGCGGTGTTGGTGCTGGTCGTGACCGGATGCGCGGCGCCAAGGCGTGAGGCCAAGAAGGACCCGGAGCCTCCGGTTCGCACTGTGTCTACCGGTAAGCTGTTGATCGCATGGACGGAACCGGGACCCGACGGTCGTGTCAATCCTGTCCTGGAGGTTGAGGCAGCCTCAGGCGTCGTGGAACAGGGCACGCAGTCAGGATCGTTGCAGACGGCAACCGGTCGCATCTACCGCAAGGGGGTGCTGCAGGCTCGGTTTGCGGCGCCGGCGGTCGAGGCGGACATGGCCGCGCAGAGGCTTGTGGCGACTGGGGGAGTGAAGGTGACAAGCGTTGCCGCAGAGGGGCTCACCCTGAAGGCGCAACGGATCGAGTGGCGTCCGTCAGTGAATCGAATCGTGGCATCAGGATCGGTCACGTTCGTCAAGCGTGATCCACGCACCGGCGCGGTTGAGGCTGAAGGCGGACCCTTCCGCCAGGTAAGCATCAACACGGAGCTCCAGAGGCTGACAATACCGTGACTTGGAGGACGGGGGTACGGCTCGTAGGGAGCCTCGCCCTCGCGAGAGAGTGAGGATGGAAATGCGAAAGCGAGCCGGCGTGATTGCCCTGTGGGCGCTGCCCTTGCTGGCCATCGTGGGCTCAGCGGCGGCCCAGAAGGCAGCCGGAGACAAGGGTATCCGCTTCGGCGACATTGTGCTATCGGGTTTCGAGAAAGCACAGCTCGATCTCGGAGTCAGCGCCAGCGCGACCGGCCCGGGAACTGTGGTTGATGCCGTTGATCCCGATCGGAAGACGACCGCGCAGCTAAGGGCTAACGAGATCGTCGCACAGATGGTCCGCGACCGCAAGCCCGGTGAGGCCGAGCGTGGGGTAGGCAGGGTCGAGACCATTACCGCGCAGGGCAACGTCCGCTTCCGCGCCGTTCGGAAGCTGGAGACAGGCAAGGCCGACCAAATCGTGAGCGCGACAGGCGCGCGCGCGGTCTATGAACGGTTCAAACAACAGCTCACGCTAACGGGGCCGGTCACGTTCAGCGCCGAGCAGCCGGACGCAGAGGGCAAGGGCACCGAGCGTGTCACCGGTAAGGCGGATCGCGCGTTCTACGACGAGGGCAAGCGCACGCTTCAGCTCTTCGGCAGCGTCGAAGCGACTGTCGTTACGCCGGACACGCCGGCCGAAGGCTCGACCGTTACGGGCGATGAAGTGAAGATCGAGATGGCGACGCAACCGTATCGTGTCACAATCTCAAATCCGTCACTCAAGGGCGCCGTCAACCTGCGCATCGTTGTACCCGAGCCGGGCGATCGCAAGGATAACAAGAAGCCGTAAGGCCGGGCCCGACGCAAGCGGGGAAGGCGAACGTAAGCCTCGCCGCCCGCGGGCGTCTGGAGCTCGGATCGGTCCGACAAGGGAAACCCATTGGAAATCGCAGCCGAGGATCTCGTAAAGGTCTACCGTGGCCGCCGTGTCGTCAACGGCGTCAGCCTTGAGATGCATCAGGGCGAGGTGGTCGGCTTGCTCGGCCCCAACGGCGCCGGGAAGACGACTACGTTCTATATGATCGTGGGCCTTGTGCGCCCGAACTCGGGGCGAGTGCTGCTGGACGGCTGCGACATCACGCACATGCCCATGTACCGTCGAGCGCGTGCCGGCATCGGCTACCTGGCCCAGGAGCCGTCCGTCTTCCGCGAGCTTTCAGTCGAGCAGAACCTGAGACTGGTTCTGGAGCACACCGCTCTATCGCGAGACGAGCAACTCGCGCGCGCCGAGCAGCTGATGGCCGATATGAACATTGCCCACCTCAGGCGCAACAAGGGCAAGACGCTATCGGGCGGAGAGCGCCGGCGAGTCGAGATCGCCCGAGCGCTTGCGACGTCTCCGGCGTTCATTCTCCTCGATGAGCCTTTCACGGGCGTTGATCCCATCGCAATCCAGGACATTCAGCAGATCATAGCCCATCTGAAGGAACGCAACATCGGCATACTGATCACGGACCACAACGTTCAGGCCACCCTGAAGATCACTGAGCGCGCGTACATCATTGCCGACGGACAGATCAAGGCTGCGGGCGTCTCGGAGACGCTGCCGGACGATCCGATTGCACGCCGATATTACTTCGGCGAAGGGTATTCAGACTAGATGCTCAGGCAGGTTGACCGGCTCGTCCTGCGCGAACTGGCTGGACCGGTGGCCAACAGCTTCATGCTGTTTCTTGCGCTCCTTTTCAACTCGGTGTACTTGCCGAAGATCACCGACTTGATGGTCAAGGGCGCGTCGCTCCCTCAGATCGCAAAGATTGCCATCCTCGGCATGCCGGTCCTGGTCACGCAGTGCATCCCCATGGCGATGCTCCTTGGCGCGTTGCTCGCATTCGGCCGACTGTCCGGCGACAGCGAGCACATCGCGCTGCTCGCAAGCGGAGTGAGCTTCTATCGGGCGACCCGACCCGTGATATGGGTGGGAGTTGTCCTGAGCATCGCGGCGTTCGGGTGGAATGAACTGGTAGTCCCTGCCTCCATGCGCGCGTTCTACGTAGCATCGTTTGAGGCGGCTGAGGCTACGATGCTGCCGACGAAGACGGAGCCCATTCATTACGCCGTGAAGCGCGAGGGAACCGACTTCATCGAAGAGGTGATTACTATCACGGGGGGCTATGATCCGAAGGCGCGCGAGCTTCGCCAGGTGACAATCCTGCTGATGAACTCCGACGGCGAGCGACTGGGACAGCCCGAGGCGCTCATCTATGCCGAGCGCGTTGTTGCCCACGACGAGAAGGGGTACAACGCCGATATGTACAACGTTTACGTTCGATACTTCGACACAGATCGAACGCTCCGCCGCCAGAGCGACGCCTGGTATGCGAGCGCGAAGATGCGTTCCTTTGGCGAGGGCGTGAGGTTCGACCGGGACTTCAGGGGGGTACCGAAGCCGGAGCTCAAGGACAACCGGATACGCTCGTTCTCCGATCTGCGGGCAGCCATTGACGAGAAGCGTCGCGAAGGGAAGACCGATCTTGGAGGAGACGAAGTGAACCTCTGGGAGAAGATTGCGTTTCCGGCTGCGGCGGTGATTTTCGGCATGGTGGGCGCTCCGCTTGGCGTGCGTCCCCAACGGGGGTCCAAGGCGATGGGGTTCGGCGTTGCGATTGCTATCATCTTCGGCTATTGGCTGGTCCACAACGGCATGTTCCAACTGGGTCGCGGCGGCACGGTGCCACCCATGGTCGCGGCGTTCTCGGCGAACGCGCTCGGCCTCGTAGCCGCGACAATCCTCGTCGCAAGGACGCGTCAGTAACCATCGCAGCCGGCCGAACCGTAGAATCGGATAGATACTTCTGCGGCTTCGGGTCTGCGCACTGAAGGATCGTACGATGCTCGATCCGCTATAGCGCGTTCCGGGAGCGGCGCGGCTGAGAGCCGGTCCGGGAGTGGGGGAGGTGATGCCTGTGTGGACTGCAGCGGCGTTGATCGCCACTGTACTGATGGGGGGCCTGATCGCCTATGCAGGCGACCTCATAGGCCGTCGCTTCGGCAAGCGGAGGGCCTCGATCTTCGGCTTGCGCCCGCGGCATACCGCTGCGCTTGTCACGAGCGTTACCGGCGTCATCATCTCGCTCCTGACCACTGTGGCGCTCTTCCTCGCCGTTGAGCCCGTACGCCGCGTCATTCTTCAGGGCGAGGCGGCCATCCGATCCAATGTCAGGCTTCGCGACCAGAACGCCAGGTTGACCCGCGATGTGGCACGGGAACGCGAGGCCCTCGCGCGCGCTCAGGCCGAGCGGGCCGAGGCGATCCGTGATCGGGACGCGGCCAGGTCGGCCCGCGTTGCCGCAACGCGATCCCTGGCTCAGGTTCGGGCTTCACTTGTCCGTGCTCGCTCGGAGTTAACTTCGGCGCTTGCCGCGCGCCGTCAAGCTGAACTGCAGCTGGGAGCAGCTCGCGATCGTGTTCGAGAGGAACGGCGGGCGGCACAGGCGCTGGCGAACAAGAACGAGGCCTACCGGCGATTGAACACCGAGCTCGATGAGCGCAACAAGGAGCTCGCGCGGTCCAACGATGCCCTGCGGCAGACCAACTCATCGCTGAGCGTTGCGAACGCGACGTATTCGCATGAGAACGAGGAGGTCTCGAAACAGAACGTGGCCCTCGTCCGGGAGCGTGACAGCCTGAATGCGGCTCTCGGCGAGCTGCGAGCGGAACGCGAGCGTCTCGAAGAGGAGACCCGGGTGCTGGAAGCCCGCTTTGATGAGCTGCGCGAGGGATACGCGACGGCGTTCGGCGCGCATCGCAGCCTCTGGGAAATGCACGAGGCCTTGAGAACTCGGCGCATCGTCGCGCATGGCGGAGAAGACCTTGCGCGCATCGTGGTCCCGCCTGGATCGCCGCCCGAGGAGGTTAGGGCGCTGATCGGACGACTGCTCAGTGATGCGCACCGAGTGGCGCTCGAGAAGGGAGCGGCGCCGGGAGAGAGGTCACTTGCGGTGGAGATCGTGGACA
>JBBIQU010000035.1:0-9192 GCA_037442185.1 Chthonomonadales bacterium
CCGCACCGCCACCCTGCGGCCGTAACGGCAACGCCCCCGTAACGCCGGCCTGCGGCCGTAACGGCACCGGCCCCGCACCGCCACCCTGCGGCCGTAACGACAACGCCCCCGCGCCGCCACCCACAGGCCGTAATAGCCACACTCCCGCATCGTTGGCCTTGGGCCGCGGCGCGAATGCTCGAGGTCACTATCGGCGGGTGGCCCGAACGGCGAAATCGCGCTCGAGGGGCGGCGGAAGCAGCCGGAGGGCGCCGTCGAGCGCTTCGACAGCCTCACGTCGGATGATCTCCCCGGTCCATGTGTCCCACCATTCGACGTCCCACTGTCCAGAGCGACCGACGGGCACGCTCACACGAAGCCCTCCGAGCGTCGTCGGCTTCTTGCCGTCGAAATCGGTCCTCCAGGAGCTCTCCCGGTTGTGCAGCCACATGAGCAACGTGCGCTCCCCGGCAAGGGCGAGAGCCGTAACGTCCGGGTAGCGGCTGCTCTGGTAGCCGGGCAACGTGAGCGAAGCGATCTGGAACCAATCGCCGTCCGTGTTGCTGACCTCAATCTCATGCGGTCCTGCAGGCAGCTCAATCGGAATGTCCTCATCGTAGTCGGCAACCCACACGTCGTACTGCTCCAGCTTCTTCGAGCTCTTCCACGGCCCTGCGCCGGGCTCGCCTGCCGTCAGTTCCCGCTCGAGCCGCGTCTCGCCGTTCACTTTAACCACCATCCGCGCCCGAGTGCAGACCTGGCCTAGCCTGAGGGTCACTGTGGTCGGGCGTTCCAGATCAACGACCCACGTAAGCTTGGTCGGCAGTTCCCGTGTTGTCGAACGGGTGGGACTGCCGATTGCCATGGCGATCGGGCCGCCTCGAACGCTGCCGTCATGCATGACGGTGTAGCGATCCGAAGGCGGGAGCCCCCATGCAATGCTGCCGGCCACGGTGAGGTCCTTGAACGTCTCCGGCGCATCGGGGGCAGTCTGCACGACGATGCCGTCCACGGGCTTCAGCAGCTCGGCCTGCCAGTCCACGGCATCGGCGAACTTGCGCACCGGACGGAACAGACGATAGAGGTCGCCGGGATGGACGTAGCTGTCCCACCACCAGACCATTGCTGTCCCTGCCCCGCCGGCCAGCAGGCCCGACCACAGGCCGTTGTGCATGTTAATCCCGGAGGCCTTCGGGTCCCACCGGGTGTCGGGCGCCTGCCAGTCTATGCCGAACTCGGCAAGGATGTAGGGTTTCTCGAACCGCCTGTGGTCGCGCGTGTGCGCCACGATTTGCTCGGTGAACACGGGCGTGTTGCCGGCCTGGCCGTACATGTGGGTCATCGTGAAGTCAACGTTCGGGCACTTCCACACGGTGTCATTGCCGTAAGTGGTGCTCACGAGATGGCCGTAAGGGTCGTTCTCCTTGAGGTAGGCAGCCATCTCGGCAACCCACGCGGCCTGTTCATTGGTCGGCGGGACCTCATTCCAGAACTCCCATGCGAACACATGCGGCGAATGTCCGTAACGGGCGATGAGGTATCTGAGGCGCTTCTTGTAGGCTCTGCGCGCTTCGGCATTGGTCCAGAAATCCGCAGGCTCTGCGCACGGGCCGCCGTTCGCCTTGTTGTAGGGATTGCTGACCCACATGCCCTCGTTGAAGAACCCGCCCTGGGTGAACTCGCCGTACGTGCCGAGGCAGAGCATCAGATAGATGCCGTTCCGCTCGGCGATGCGAATGATCTCGTCGAGACGCCATGCATTGTCCAGCGCGTAACGCCCGAGACCGCCGTATGTGCCGGTGCCGGGCCGCGGCGTCGGAGCGGCGCTCCACTCAAGCCCCTTTTCGTTGTAGGCCAGCCACAGGCGCGCCCAGTTTCCGCCCGCCGCCCCGAGCCCCTTGAACCACTTCGAGTAGGTCTCGATCGGCGTCGGGTCCGATGCCCAGCACACGTTTTCGCCGATCGCGATGAATGGCGCGCCATTGTCGAACGCAAAGTACGCGGGGGCTTTGGCCGATCGCCGCACGAAACCGGGCGAAGTTCCTCTGGTGACCGTGAGCTTGACCGGCTTGGACCGCACCGTACCGGTTCGGTCCGTGGCCACAACGACGATGGTGTGTTCGCCCGCGACCGCTGGCGTATACCGAACGCGGAAGCCCGCCGTCCCAGCCACTCTCAGGCGCTCCGACGCGCCGACGCGCTCCACCTGCATGGGCGCGCCGAAGAACCCTGGAACGCGGAGCCGCCGTCCGCCCGGCGCCGCGATCTCGGCTTCCACCCGGATTTCGTCCGGATCGAAGGGGTTGGAGTATGTGGCCGAAATGTTCACGGCAGCCTCAACCGTCTCGTATGTCCGAAGCGTAGAGCGGTCGAGCGTTACCGAGCCGATACCGAGTTTGCGACGATCTCCGACTGCAAGTCCCGCCACGTCGTTCCTCCTTGCCTCCTTGATCCTTGCCGCAAGCTCTTGCGAGGATAGGAATCGGATGGTCATATCGAACTTGATCGGTTTGTCCGCCTTCAGGATGCCGGCAGCGGCGTTGCCGAGGAGCGTGAACTGCTTCACATCGAACTTGCGGTCGTCCTGAAACTGCAGCGTCATGCCGGCGGGCTCCAGGACAACGGGCCGGGCTCCCGGCGCGGCAAGAGCCATCCAGTCCGCCGGGCCGCTGAACAGAATGTAGTTTGCCGGGAGCTTGGCAGGGCACTTCTCTTCGGTGAGCGAGCCTGACGACCGGATCAAGCGAGTTCTTCCGGCATGGGGTTCGAGCGGCAAGACGCCGAAGAGCATCACGGTCTCCACCGGTGTGTCGCGGTCAACCGTCAGCGCATACGATATGCGCTGCCCGTCCGCGATGGCCCGAACGGTCTGAGTGATGCGAAACGTCACGCCGTCGCCCGTGAGCGACATCTCGTAGACCGTTCCGCTCCGGGACCGCCGAACCTGGACAAGCCCCGGTTCGCCGGCTGTCTGATCAACGATTGCCCCCGACCATCCCGGCCGGATGACACGGATGCCCATGGACGAGAAGTAGACGGTCTTGCCGTCGGCAATGCCTGTCACCTCGCCACGCGGACCAAACGATATCCGCGCCGATTGCGTGTCGTCGGCTCCAATGCCGAGCGCGGCCGGTTGGCACGCCATCAACGCGCCGAGCGCGCCGGCTACAGCCAACCAGGTCCTTCGGGCACGGAGCCTGAGCCAACGCCCCGCGACTGTCGTCATCGCATTCTTGTAACGCATCATGGTGACTCCCTCAGTGCCGCGATCAAGTCATCCATATCGAAGACAAACCCGAATGCCAGCGCCACGCGCCACAGCGCTATCTCCTTGCACAGTTCGCGCCGAGCCGTCTCGCGATTCTCCACGGCAGTGACCGCCTGTCGGATGGCCGAACACAGGATCCCCCGCCCCGACATCTCGTGCATGCCGCCCGGCGACAGCAGCAGACACCAGTTGATGGCGAGACCTGCGTAGATGAGATGGCTGACGCCGAAATGCTTGCAGAGCGAGAACAGCTCGTGCCCGTTCTCTGCGATGGGCTCGCCGTCCATGGGCCGCGCCTCGTCGGGGAAGTCGAGCGACGCGAAGCCGCGGGCCACATCGGCCTCATTGTGGCGTCCGACGAAGACGTTCTCGGCCCGGAACGCCCTGAGCCGCTGGAGCTGTGCGTCCGTCGCGATCCCTTCAGGCGGTTTCGGCGGCGGTCCGGCGATAGAGCGGGTGAGTTTGTGCCCCGGCAGGTGGCGGTAGTAATCGCCGCCTCCGACCACATGGAACAGGCGCATGGGACTGCCGCGGACCGACGCCAGAAGCGGCGGGAAGACCTCACGCAGGATCGTCCGGGCGCGAGACATGTACTCAACCGCGCGCCACCAGCCCGGGTAGGCTTCCGGAGTGCCGGTGTCCCACGCATGCATGACCACAAGGGCCGTGCGAGATATGTCCACCTCGATAGCGGCGTTGTCCCATCCCCCGTAGCCCTCGGCCGGCACCTCCAGGGCGTGGTCGGCATCGAACTGCCGATAGAAGTGGGCTCTGACCTGCATGCGATCTCCTCTGCCCGAGCGTTCGCGCCAGGATGGGCCAAATCCTGCAGGTTCCCGAATCCCGCGCGTGGAATGAACGCCCATCATGATGACTGCGAGGGATAGCATGATTGTGCGGCGCTATGCGTTCCCGCCAGTGTATGCGCGGGCAGCTCGGATGGCCGGACTGGTCGGGCTCGCGGGATTGGCCCTCGCGGTGACCGGAGGAACGGCATTGGTCGGACCTGTAAGCATCCGCTACAATCCGCGCGCATGGGTGCCCGATGGGGCCGATGCCGTCTGGAAGTCGCCGATCGTCACCGATTTCGAGACGAACGGCATGTACATCGCTCGGCCTGCGCCCGGCTCAGACCCCGAGGCGTGGCGGCAAGGGCTCCAACGGCTTCGCGACAATGCGCATGCCAATGCCTCGCCGCGCGTCGTCTCCGTCACCTATAGCGGCGTTCGAGCGTGGGTGCGTTGCCGCGCCTCTGTAGGCCGCGCAATGGGTCTGAGCCCGGGCGAGCGCGTTCGCGTGGCGCTGGAAGCGCGCCTCCTATCGGGCAATCCCGAGGTATGCCTTGCGTTCGACTATCTTGACCGGCATACCGATGCGTGGACCGGCTGGTCGGAGGTCGTCGGCGTGGCCAACCTTCCGACCGACGGCAGTTGGGCGCGTCTAATCCTCGAAGGATCGGTTCCCGAGCACGATGCAGTGCACTCATGGCCCAATATCATCGTCGGCCAGGACGCAACCCGGAATCCCCAACAGGCGCAGTGGGAGCTTCGCGCCATCGAAGTTGAGCTTCCGGAGCGGTCGGGCCGCGCGGCATCGGTTGAGCGCGCCCTCTCAGCGCTGACGCCTCCGCCGCCGATCAGGGCAGGCTATGACCGTCGAGACCTGAGGTGGGCTTCGGCGAACTTCACATGCGTGCTCCTGTTCCTCTACGATGAGCAAGCATACGACCGTCGCGAACGACGTTACCGCTCCCGGGAGCTGATCGCCCATTGGCAGCGCGAGTTCGGCGGAGCGGACTCGGTGGTGCTGTGGCAGGCCTACCCCAGGATCGGCGTTGACCGGCGCAATCAGTTCGACCACTACCGCGACATGCCGGGAGGCATCTCGGGCCTGCGACGGCTTGTGGCCGATCTCCATGCTCATGGCATACGCGCGTTCATCGCCTACAACCCTTGGGACACGGGAACGCGCCGCGAACCCGAAAGCGACGCAGCGGCTCTCGCCCGCATGGTGCGCGACCTGAACGCCGACGGGATATTCCTCGACACGATGCTCGAAGCGCCGTCGGGGCTCCGTGACGCGGTGGATGCCGTCCGCCGGGGCGTCGTATTCGAGCCGGAGGGTATGCCACCCATCGAGCAGCTCGGGCTGTGCAGTTCGTCATGGGCGCAGTGGTTCGCCGAGTACCCGGAACCGGGCATCCTCACGCACAAGTGGATCGAACCGCGCCACATGCAGCACCAGATACGCCGTTGGGATCGTGATCACAGGGCGGAGATACGATCCGCGTTCCTCAACGGCAGCGGAATGCTGATCTGGGAGAATGTGTTCGGCTCCCACAACCCGTGGACGGACGCCGACAAGCGGCTCTGGCGGATGCTGGTTTCCGTCCTGCGACGGTTCAGGGAGACGCTTCGGGACGATTCATGGGAGCCGTTTGTCGGCAGGCGCGACGGCGGCGTGACCGTGCACCGTTGGCGCATCAATGCAGGCGCCGATCTCTACCTGTTCCACAGCCCTCAGGCGCGGCCCACAGGCGCGTCGCTCGGAATCGGCCCTGTCCGGCACGGCGGAGAGGACGCGTTATCCGGAATGCCGATCGCCCATGCCGACGCGCCTCTCACCACGGCCGACGGACTGGGAGCGGCGGTCGTGTTCACTCGGCCCGGAACAGCCATCCCCCGTCGCAACGAGGTCAAACAGCAAGTCGGCCCGGAGCTGCCTTCGCGTCCTTTCGCGCGCGTGCCGGAGCCGACACCCACCGACGGCCCATCGCCGCCCGGGATGGTTGTCGTTCAAGGGGCCGAAGTGCGCATGCTGCTGCGCCATGAGCGGCGCGAGTGCGGCTGCGTGCCTGATCCCGGCGCTCCGCCGGAGCGCGAGCCGTACTGGTCCTGGGGCACGCCGTTCCATGAGACCATCACCCATGACTATCGCGTGGCGGTGCGCGCGTTCCTGATTGACGAGTGCCTGGTCACCAACGGCGACTACGAGCGCTTCCTCAGAGCTTCCGGCTACCGTCCTGAGGATGGACGGAACTTCCTCAAGCACTGGGGAGGCCGACGGTGTCCGGCAGGCATACGCGACCTTCCGGTCGTCTATGTGGACCTGGATGATGCCCGGGCCTATGCGCGATGGGCCGGCAAGCGACTGCCGACTGAGGCCGAATGGCAGCTCGCCGCCCAGGGAGCCGACGGACGCAAATGGCCATGGGGAGATCGCTTCGACCCGTCGCGATGCAACGGAACCGGACAGCCCACGCCGGTACGGGCATATCCTGAGGGACGAAGCCCGAGCGGATGCTACGACATGACAGGCAACGTGTGGCAATGGACGGAGAGCGAAAGGTCCGATGGCCACACCAGATCATCCATCATCCGTGGCGGAAGCTGGTTCGACGCCAAGGGGAGCATCTGGTACATCCACGGCGGCCCGCAACCGCTGGACACCCACACCCGGTTCCTGCATATGTATCCGGGCTTGGACCGCTCGGAGACCATCGGCTTCCGATGCGTTCGCGATCTGCCTTCGCTGCGATAGGCGCCGAACGCGGCGACGCCGAAGTTCGGCGTACAAAGCAAGGAGCGGCGACGCCCGGTTGACAGGCGTCGCCGCTCCGTAGGTCAGTTGACCGTGCGTTAGAGGGTCACGCGGACCTTGGCAACAGTGGATGCGGGCTTCTTGCGACCGTAAACGTCGGTGACGGTCAGAATGACATCGTATTCGCCGCTCTTGCGGAACTTATGTTCGAAGACCTTGCCTTCGGCATCCACCGGCAGCGGGTCGGGCCTCTCACCGGATTTGACAACCGTCCACTGGTACTTCAGCTGGGAGATGCCCGCTTCGGCCGAACCGGTGAACTTCACCGTGTCGTTCTGGGCAACCGTGCGCTCGGGCTGATCGGCCACCCGGATCGGGGTTTCATCCGCACTCGTCCGAATCTGCCCGACGTACATGGTGCCGACCGAGTCGCCGAAGAGCCGGATTTCCGCGATTTCGCCGCTCGTGCCCTTGATCGCTGGCAGGGATGCCAGCGGCACTGCCAGCGTCCGCCAGCCGTCCCGATTGGAACTGGCATACTCGAGAGGCAGGGTCACGTCAACCTGCTTGCCGTCGGTCATCACCAGCACGGCGCGCACGCTCTTGATGTTCTTCGGCTCAACCAGGAGCGATCGAGCGGCATCGTTCATTCCGCCGGATCCTCCCGGTCCCATGGCCCCGCCGGATGCGTCGCTGCCGCGCCCGCCGCCCGGGCCCATCATGCCGCCGGACGATCCCCGACCCGTTCCGGTGCCCGGACCGGTCGTGCCGCCCCTACCGCCCGAGACGCCGCCCTGGCGGCCTGATCTACTGCCTCCCGGTCCGGTCATTCCGCCGCCGGGTCCAATCATTCCGCCTCCAGGTCCCATCATGCCACCGCCGGGGCCCATCATGCCGCTCGAAGCGCCACGCCCACCGGGGGCCGTGCCGCGGCCGCTTCCCGGCCCGATCATACCGCCGCCCGGTCCCATCATGCCGCCGCCAGGCCCGAGCATTCCGCCGGCGCCCATGCGCGCGCTGCCCGTCAACTGGCGCTCGGGCACATAGACGGACATTTCAAGATACACGGAGCTTTCGCCGATGGCATCCTTGACGCTCGCCGGCTTGCCCAACACCAGCCGCGCCCCCTGATAGCGTCCGTGCGTCTTGACCTTCAGCGACTTGACGCCCGTGAAGACGTACTCCTCGGTGTCCGACGCCTCGCCGCTGCCCCACGACTGCAGCTTCAGTCCAGAGGTCTGAGCCGGCTGACCTTGATAGATCACGACGTCTGCCCGGACGACGCCCGCAGAGGCAAACGCCACAGCTCCGGCTCCGGCCCACAGCCACGATCTCCAGATGCCTTTCATGCGATCAAGCTCCTCTCCTGACCCGCTACGGCTCGACGCCGAGCGGGTGCGGTCACGACCCAGGCGTCACACGGCGCTGCCCGCCCGTGTTCCGCCTGCCCATTGTGCCTGCAGTCCCCCCGCCGCATGCGCTGCCGGGGCATTCCTGCATAGTTCTACCCTACGGCTCGCTGAATGCGTTGTATGTTCTGCGCCCTGCCCGTCGCTTCCTCGATGTCGAGCGCCACGGCGCTCAAGTGGGCTGGACCTTCCGCCACTTCGAACTTGCTCGGCAGCCCCGTCAGAAAACGCCGCATGACCGTCTCGGTTTTCATTCCGATGATCGAGCCTGTCGGCCCGGTCATGCCGACATCGGTAATGTAGGCCGTTCCCTGCGGGAAGATCGTCTCGTCAGCGGTCTGGACATGGGTATGGGTGCCCACGACCGCCGAGACACGTCCCGACAGGTACAGGCCCATCGCCTGTTTCTCGCTGGTGGCTTCTGCGTGCATGTCCACCACCACGGTGTGCGTCACTCGCGTCAGAGACTCGAGCTCGGCATCGGCGCATCGAAAAGGATCGTCAACCGTGTCCATGTAGACGCGCCCTTGCAACACAAGCACTCCGATCACTCCCGCCGTCGTTTCGAAAACGCCTGCGCCCAACCCCGGCGCGCCCGGCGGATAGTTGGCCGGCCTGAGCACTCGCGCTTGCCCCTGAAGGTACGGGTAAATCTCGCGCTTGGTCCATGCATGGTTGCCGAGCGTCATAACGTCCACACCGGTCCGCCTGAACAGCTCATCGGCAACCGCGGGCGTCAAACCCATGCCTCCGGCGGCATTCTCCGCATTGGCTATGACGAAATCGGCCCCGAACTCGTTACGCAGGGGCTCTATCAGGCGCGCCGCCGCCTCGCGCCCGGAACGGCCCACAATGTCACCGACAAACAGGACGCGCACAGGCGTCAACCTCCACGTTCAGCTCTCGTCCTTCGTCCTTCAGCCTTCAGCCTTCGCCCTTCGCCCTTCATCCTTCGCCCTTCGCCCTTCGCCCTTCACCCTTCGCCCTTCGCCCTTC